>CAYPUR010000221.1:0-8144 GCA_964413865.1 uncultured Verrucomicrobiota bacterium | reverse complement strand
ATCACGCGCGACGTCTCGGGCGAAGGGGTCCAGCAGGCGCTGCTGAAGATTCTGGAAGGGACGGTCTGCAGCGTTCCCCCCCAAGGGGGGCGCAAGCACCCCCAACAGGAGTACATTCGGGTCGACACCACCAAGATTCTCTTTATCTGCGGCGGCGCGTTCGTCGGTCTGGACAAGATCATCCACCGCAGACTGGGCAATCGCGTCATGGGTTTTGCCGCCGCGGAACAGAATGCCGCGGGAAGCAACAGCCCTGCGCACAACGTCTGGAGACAGATCGAGCCGGAGGACCTGCTGGGCTACGGGTTCATACCTGAGTTCATCGGGCGTTTGCCGGTGGTCACGGTGCTTGACGAGTTGAACGAGTCTCAACTCATCTCGATCCTCACCGAACCCAAGAACGCCCTGACCAAGCAATTTGCCAAGCTGCTGGCGATGGAAAACGTCGAGCTCGAATTCTCCCCCGATGCGCTCAGCGAGTTGGCCACGCAGGCCCTCCACAAGGGCACCGGCGCCCGCGCCCTGCGCAGCCTGATCGAGAAACTGATGCTCGATCTCATGTACGACATCCCAAGCTCCAACGATGTCACCGGTGTCACGATCACCAGCGGCGTCGTCCGAGGCGAGTGCCCTCCCCTGCTCCACCGCAAGACCAATCGCCAGGCGGCCTGACCTCCAGGCGCGGTTTTGTTGAAAAGCCCGAACCGGCTCATGCTCCCGGTGTTTTTTCCAACAAGCCCCCTTTCACGATGACGACCCAATACCGCTGCTCACTGGGACTCGCGCTGTGTCTCTACGCGCTGCGAACGGCGGCCTTTGACGGTTACATGGCCTCCGACGGACCGCTCACCACGGTCATTGCTCCTTTGCCCCTGATCACCAATTACGACCAGCCCCAAGCGGTCCGCGTGACGGTGTCCAATTCCGGACCGCATTCGCTGACGGTGTCGCTCGCCCTCGCCGGTCTGGTGGATGAATGCCGGGCGATCGGAGAGACCCAGAAGGTCATCCGCGTCCCGGCACAGGAGGTCGGCCACACCGAATTCGCTCTGGCTGTGGGCAGAGGCGCCTACTCGGCCCTGTATCCGGTGCGGATCGATGCCACCGCCACGAACGCCGATCGAGCCTTCCGCACCAGCCCTCTGCGCATCTTTACGAACGACTTCTCGGCGCTCCCGCCACCCCCGGCCGCAACGTCCGCCATTCCGGTTGCCGACGCCGGCGCTTTGCTGCTGACCGGCAAGAAGACTCGGCGTGTCGCCTGGCAGTCATTCGGCCAACAGCGTCAGGACCTCGGTGCCGGATGGACCGGGATCGAGCCGGTCTCCGGGGTCCACGTCGCCGTCGGGCCAGTGACTCGCGGTGAATCCCGTCAGGCAATCCATGTCCACCCTCCCTGGCGGCGCGGTCCCGGCACGGTGTTCACCGTCTACCGACTGGCGCTGCCGCAGACACCTGCGCGGCTCGTTTTCTACCAGGCGATTCGCGATCATGCCGATCACGAACCGCCGAGCGATGGCGTCACGTTCCGTGTCCGGGTCAACGGCGACTCTTTGTTCGAACGCCACACCGACAGCAAGATCTGGCAGGCCGCCGAGGTCGACCTCGCCCGCTTTCGCGGTCAGGAGATCGATCTCGAACTCGAAACGCATCCGGGGCCAAACCGCGACACCACCTGCGACTCCGCCTTCTGGGGTGATCCAGTGATCGTGACGGGGCCGACGCCCGCCCGCGTGTCTCCGGATGAACGGGAAGCGTTGCGGGGGCGTGCACGCGAGGCCGCCGCGTCCGGCACGTCAGCGCAGGACGTTCACCGCTTCGATCTTGGAGACGATTGCCGCGCTGCCGTGGCGCTTGGCCCCGGCGGTTTTGTGGACGGCGCCCTTGCTTTCGGGGGCAGTGGGCGGGCTGTGGTCCTCGACACCGTGGAAGCGCGCGTGTTGGATTTGCCGGTGGGCGGCTGGCCTGCGGGCGTGGTGGTGGATCGAGTGAGCGTCCTGAAGACCGGCGGGCGTCTGCACATCGCACATCGGATCCAGACCGCGGAAGGTCCGGGAACACTCGATGCGGAGCTGTGGGCCGAGGGAGCGGGTCTGCGGGTTCGGATCGCGTGCGACCGGCGCCTCACCGACCTTGCGCCCGGCCCGGCGGATCGGATTGCCTCGCGCGTCTACTACGGACACGGCTACTGCATCGAGGAACCGGAGTCTTTCCGGGCCGGGGGCGGCGGTCATGACCTCGCCACGAGCCATGTCGGGTTCGAATTCGACAACGGACTCTCGCTTCTTGTGGCAGCGGACACACCCGTGGACCATCTGGAAGTCGATCCCGCACGCAAGGTCTACGCCCTGCACACGCATCCGGATGCCACCTACACCTTTGTGCCGGGGCTCGAGGGCGCTTTCGATTGTGCCATCCGATACCGTCCGCTCTACGACAAATCGCCGGCGCCCGCTGTCGCCCTCAAGGCGGGCCGCTACGTCTTTGACCTCTGGGGCGGGCGGTATGCCGACGACGCCGCGAAGCTCAAACGCTGTTTCGAGTACGGTTTGACCAATTCGCTGGCAATCATGCATGTCTGGCAACGATGGGGCTACGACTATCGCCTGCCCGACATCTTCCCCCCGCTGCCCAGCCTGGGCACCCTCGAGGACCTGCAAGGCCTGGGCCGCCTCTGCCGCCGACACGGCGTCCTTTGGGGCGTGCACGACAACTACATCGATATCTACCCTGACTGCGACGGCTTCAGCTACGACAACGTCACATTCATGCCCGACGGCCAGCCTCGCCGGGCCTGGTTCAACGAAGGCCGCAACGCCCAAAGCTACCAGTTCCGCCCCGACCGCGTGCAGCCGTTCCTGCGCCGGAATCTCGACCTGATCGGACCGGCGTTCGAGCCCACGAGCTCTTTTGTGGACGTGTGGACCTCGATGAACGCATTCGACTATTTAGATCGCGACGGCGCCTTTCACTCGAACATCGAGACCTTGCGCTGCTGGGGCGAGGCCTTTGCCGCGATTCGACGGGCCTGCGGCGGCGGCCCCATGATCAGCGAGGCCGGCAGCGACCAGTTGATCGGATGGGTCGACGGCGCGGACTGCCAATTCCTCCACATCAGCCCGACGGGGCGCCCTTTCAACAACCACGTCCGCTGCCGCGATTGGGCCCGTGTGCCGTGGTTCGACGCCGTCAACCACACCCGCTTCAGCCTCCACGGCGTGGGCTACCCGGGCCGTTACGAGGGAGGACGCGGCCGATCGCTGCACGGCATCGCCAGCGACGACTACCTCAGCGCTGAGATTCTCACCGGGCATGCCCTGATGATCGATCTGACCAATCTCGGACGCGAGGCGGTGCGGAAGTACTGGTTGGCGCAACCTTTCATTGAAAGCGTTGCATTGGATGAAATCGAGCGGGTCGATTTCGACGGCGGCGATATTCAGCGCCTTGCCATCCGCTGGAGATCGGGCGCGCGGGTCTGGGTCAACCGCGGCTCGGACGACTGGGAGGTCGCCGGACACATCCTGCCGCCATTCGGATTCTATGCAACCAACGGACCGGTCGTTTCGGCCATCGAACGCCTGGGCGGTCAGATCGTCGAACACTCGGCAGACCCCGGCACGCGTTATGTCAATGGACGCGGTTACCGCCCGGACGCCCCGCTCCTCATCCAGCCCGAATTCGCGGGCTTCACGCCCACTGGAGAACGCCAATTCCGATTGCAGGTCAACTGGCAGACTCAAAAGCCTGCACCCCGCGATCTCCAGGTCTTCTACCACTTCTCGCGTCCCGTCCCCGGGCGGTACAGCCCGGCCGAATTCTACGGAGGCGGCACTCCCGCCACCCCGACTTCGCAATGGCGCGACCGGGAGAACACCGACTTCACGGTGCACATCCCCGAAGATATGGAGCCGGGGGAGTACACTGCGATGGTGGGCCTCTATAATCCCAAAGGCGAAGGCGGACGACGCTACCCTCTCCTCGGGGACGACGCCTCCGACCGCCGTTATCGCGTGGGGAAACTGACCGTCTCCGGCTCAGCGGGCAAGATCGCCGGCCTCAGCTTCGAGCCGCCTTCGGAGCCGCACCGGCCCGACTTGCGTCTGGTCCCCAACGCAGACCCGACCGATTTCGGCGGGATTGTCGCGTCGGGCGCGGTGCGGATCGCGCGGCAGGGAGACTGTTTGCTGCTGACGCCCTTGCCTGAGGGCGAGGATCTCGATGTCAGCCTTGTCCCGAGTCGTCTCCTCGATCGCCCGGTGCGCCCGACGGCGTTGGTGGCCGTGGACGCGGACGGTGCCCGCGGCCGCGCCATTCCGTTCGTCCAGGAGGGCGAAACAGTCCGATTCACCCTTCGTCGGTCCGAATTCGGGTGCGAGCTGAGCGGGGAGTGAGGACAGAGCGTTGGCCGATGTCTTAATCAGCAGACTGAAGCCGCGACCGACTGTTCGGTCGCGGAACCGCGCTACTGATTGACCGGGACGCTTGTCCGCTCCAACCAACCACTGGAAGTCGCGTCTGCCCTGCGCGTCGAAGCTCTGCGGCACGTGGCTCGCTGTGGTCACTCGCGTGCGCGCCGCGGGGCTGAGCCACTTGTGGATCTCCGAATGGCCGTCGGCGTAGCAGAGACCGCAGGCGCCGTTGTGGTACCAGGCTGGCGAATCGCCCCACATGCTGGCGTTGCCCAGGGTGTTGAGGTAGTAGCCGTCGTTGACGCTGTCGAGATCAGGCTGCGGGCAGCCATTCGGAGTGCCCTTTCGGCATCACGAGGCGAATCTCGGGCCGCGGCGGGGGCGCCATGCCTTCACCCAAGAAGAAGCTCGGGTGCGGGGGTTGATTGTATCCCACGTTCTGCCACGCGATGCTCAGCCTGTACTGCGGATCATGCATCAACGTGCGAAGCCGAAGGGCGGTGGGCGACGTAGCCAGGTAGACGCGCAATGCCGAATCGTCGCTGGTGCGGAAGATCACCTCCTCGCGCCAATCGCCCATCAGATCGGCGCTCAGGATCGGGCGTCCGCCCGCGCATTCAGGCGCTGTCAGGAGGGGCCTCATGGTGCCGGTCCGCCAGTCCCATTTGAGAATTCGATTGCCGGCGAGCACCTCGCGCAGCGGATCGCCATCCCACCAGAGAACAAAACTCGAGTTGCCCCCGCCCACCGGCCCCCGGGCAGCGATCACCTCGCCCTTGCAGGAATGCAGGCCACCCGGGATCCCCCACACCTCCTCGCCGGGATAACGCGGGTCGATGTCGCCGCTCACACCGCCGCCAACGTCCTCACCGACGGACGTGGCCCACAGAATCCTGCCGGTCCGCGCGTCGTAAAGAGCCGCGCCAGGCGTCCACCGGTCGTAAGCGCCGCCTTCGTTTTCATGCGGCCCAAAAACCTCGAACCCGGGACGCGTCGGGTCGATGTCGCCGACATGCAACGAGTCGCCGTGACGCAGCCCGGTGGTGAAAAGGCCTTCGCCGGTATCGTCCACAACCATCGCGCCGTACACAATCTCATCCCTGCCGTCAGCATCGACATCGGCGACGGAGAGATTGTGATTCCCCATCCCCGAGTACCCGTAGACGTGGGCGCCCCTGTCCGCCCCGGGGGTCATGGCTTCGTCCACGGTGAGCACGTTGCCGGCGATGGCGATCACCTGTCGTCGTTCCTGCGCTCCGTCGCGATCCCAGATCATCCACGCCCCCGGCGCGACACCATCCCATCGGCCCGTAGCGTCCACCATCTTATCGAGACCGATTTTGGGATCGACGGTCGCGCGCGCGGTGACGTAGGGGTGGCCGCCGTTCGGATGGTGGGCGGAATCGAAGACCCAGCGCAGGGTGAGCGCGCCCTCCCGCCAATTCCAAGCCGCCAGGACCGACCGCCCGTAATACCCGCGGCACATCACAACGCTTGGACGCTCGCCATCGAGATACGCCACACAGGCCAGAAACCGGTTCAAACGATTCCCTGCCGTGACGGTCTCCGCGCCCCCGTTGCCGCCGATACCGCCCCAACCGCCGGTCGGCTCCCGTCCTGGGACATAGGGCAAGGTGGCCATCTCCGCGCCAGTCCGGCCGTTGAAAATCGAGAAATACTCCGGCCCCGTCATGATCTTGCCGTACGTGCGGGAGTGAGGGTCGCGATCGACCCAATCCGCATCGGGATCGCCGATCACCCTGCCGGTGCCGTCGACCGACCCGTCGGCGGTCCGCACAGCGATCTCGGCGATGCCGTCGCTGTCCAGATCGCACACCATGAACTGGGTGTCGTGTTCGCCTTCGCGGATGTTCCTGCCCATTTGGATGGTCCACAGAAGAGTGCCGTCGAACTTGTAGGCCTGGAGAACTGTGTTGCCCGCGATGCCGCGCGCTGCGGTGTCCAGCGGGCGTTGGCAGGCCTTGAGCACGATCTCGTACTCGCCGTCGCCGTCCAGATCGCCCGCCGACCCGTCGACCGCCCGGGTCCCAGGCGGCAGCTTGAGCGGGATCTCGAAATACGGCCGGGGCGCCGACTCGCCCCGGATCGTGTGGAGGAAAGGTCTACTCATCGCGCCTTCCCGACCGTCGACGACCGGACGCACGAAATAACTGTGATCCCGCGTCAGATCCACGCCCGTGTCCTGAAAGAACGTCGTGGTCGGAAGCGGGTCGCCATTGAGCTTCATGGGCGGGGCACTTCCGGTGACCCGGTAAACGTTGAACGCGATGCCGTCCGGATCGACACCCAGCAGCCGCCAGCTCACGAAGACGCACCCCTCGCCCTGATTGACGGCGACGACCCCGCGCCCGAGATTCTCCATGTGCCGAGGCGGGTTCGCTGCGCTGAGCGACAACGCCATGCCGAGCGCACAGGCGGCATCGAGGATGCGTTGCGCCCGACTTGCCAAGAATCCCTTTCGCATGAGCGTTGAGCGTTGAGCGTTGAGCGTCGAGCGTTTCCGGTTCCCGGTCCCCATACGCATTGGGGCGTCGACTGTCAACGTTCTCTCTGGTGCGCGTTGAGCATTGTGTCAATGTGTGGGACCGACCGGTCTTTCTGAACTTGAGTGCCCGCTTCCGTTCGACTAGAATCCTTGACCTGTGAAATATGTTGCAGACAAGCCAAGTTTCCGTGCTGCGTCAAAGGGGTCAAGGGTTCTAATGAGCGAGGCGCGGGGTAGGACGGTGGGGAAACACGGGGACTCCTCATGGGAAGGAAGACTGGATTTGGTCTGAGGCGCGCCTCGCTGGTATTCATCCACTGCAAAGCACACCAATCGTAATTGCATGACACTATGGGCACTCACTCAGCCTCGCGTCGCTCGGGCAGTCATCGGGAGTCCGCGTTTACCCTGATCGAACTCCTGGTCGTAATCGCGATCATCGCCATCCTTGCAGGCCTCCTGCTCCCCGCGCTCTCGAAGGCCAAACAGAAGGGCCAGGGCATCGCTTGCATGAACCACACTAAACAACTGGGGTTGGCTTGGATCATGTATGCCGATGAGAACAACGACAAACTGGTCATCAACACCACCATCGACTCCACGCAAGCCAGTCGCACGAACAACTGGGTCGCGAATGTGATGGGGTACAGCCCGCAGGAAGACACCAATACGGTTTATCTCACCCAGGGATTGCTGGCCCCCTACGTCGCCAAGGCGACCGGCATCTACCGCTGCCCCGCCGATCGCAGCCTGAGTGGCCCCCTCCCGGATGGCCGGCGCCTGCCGCGCGTTCGCAGCGTTTCCATGAACGCGTTCGTCGGCCCTTTCGACAAGTCCAACCAACCCCTCATCTCGGGTTGGGCCCAGTTCACCCGAATGTCCGACATGCCGAGTCCGTCGAGCATCTTCGTCCTCCTCGACGAGCATCCCAACTCGATCAACGATGGGTGGTATGTATTCTGCAACAACGGTCCCGACGGGAACCTCTGGAGCGACATGCCCGCCAGCTATCACAACGGGGCGGCGGGTTTTGCTTTTGCCGACGGACATTCCGAGATCAAACGGTGGCTGGCGGAGGTCACGAAGCGCGCCCGTTGGTCCGCTTGGCCGATACCGACCGGCACCGACCGCCGGGACTTCCTCTGGGTCTCCGAACGGGCGACCTTCCGACGCTAGCGCGCATTTCTCACCAACTTCTGAAGAACGCGGAGCCGATGTCATCGAAA
>CAYPUR010000220.1:6166-8405 GCA_964413865.1 uncultured Verrucomicrobiota bacterium | reverse complement strand
GCCCCGCAGCTACCCGGACGGTATGGGCGTGGACGAAAACGACGCCCTGGCGTACTCGCCGGCGGGCTTCATCTGGGACAACGCGCTGCGGCACAAGATCCGGATCCGCAACTACGGCGAGTTCATGGCGCCCAACGTCCGGTGGCGGGACGGGCGCAAGGGCACGCCGGACTTCCTGGCCTGCTACCGCACGTGGAAGGGGGAGAGCGATGAGGCGATCTTCGAGAGCTACCCGATGATTCAGAGCATTGCGTCCTTCTCGCCGACCAACTACGTGGGCTGGGAGATGTCGGTGCCCGATCAATACCGGGCCGACTTCATTCTGCGGGAGTTGAAGGAGTACGAGGCCAAGGGGGAGTTCCCGCAGCTTGTGATCATCTGTTTGCCTCAGGACCACACCAGCGGCACGAGCCGCAACTGCCCGACGCCGGCCGCGACGGTGGCGGACAACGACCTGGCCTTCGGACGCATTGTCGAGGGGCTGAGCCGGTCGTCCTTCTGGCGGGAGATGGCCATCTTCGGCATCGAGGATGATCCCCAGGCCGGCTATGACCACGTGAGCGGGTATCGCACCACCGCGTATGTGGCCAGTCCGTACGCGAAGCGCGGCGTCGTGGTGAGCACGCAGTACAACACCACCAGCCTGCTGCGGACCATGGAGCAGATCCTTGGCATGCCGCCGATGAACCAGTTCGACGCCAGCGCCACGCCGATGTTCGACTGCTTCACCGACACGCCCGATTACGCGCCGTTCAAGCCGGTGCCCAACATCGTGCCGCTCGATGAGATGAACCCCGATCCCAAGGCGATCGCGGACCCGCAGTTGCGGCGCGATGCCCTGGCATCGTCCCGCATGAACTTCCGGCAGGTGGACCGCGCTCCCGAGGACGCGCTGAATCGGGTGCTCTGGCGCGCCATGCGCGGCACGCGGGAGCCGTATCCGGAGTGGGCCATCACCGTGCGCGGCGGCGAAGACGGCGATGACGATTAGTGGCGGCGGAGGACGAGGCGGTGTTCGATGCGGCGGGTCTGGTGGTATTCGAGGGGTGGCAGATCGGTGAGTGTGGGCGAGCGGGTCTCTTCGAGCAGGGCGCGGGCGCAAGCCTGGAGGGCTTTCCAGCGCGGCCACTCGAGATCGCGGGCGTGGGCCATTTGCCGGAGGAGGCTGCGCCATTCAATGATGATGCGGTCGATATCGCCCGAGCCGAGCCACTCGCTCACCCAGGCGTGTTTAGCCTGGGGGTTGCGATGCACGCTGGCCACCACAGCCTCGGCGCCGACACCGTACTTGGGCGGCACACCGTTCTCGAGATAGCCGGGCGCGGTGTGTATCCCGTAGGCGCGCTGGCAGGCAATGGCCAGCCGGCCCGCCCACCGGTTGTCTTCGCCGCAGAACCGGAATCCGGCGTCGAGATTCGCCAGGTCATAGACCAGTTCGTCGAGGGGATAGTCTTCGTCTTCGAGGGCGGCGGCGATGGCCAGGCCGTCGCCTTGCGAGAAGCAACTGACGATCTCGCCGCGGCGGGTCGGGACGCCGGCGGCATCCACCAACCCGAGCCGGCGCCACAACAGGGCCGTGCCGGTGGCCGCGGTCAACTCGCGGCAGATGCGCACCAGATCGCAACGCGCGCAGTCCGGGGCGAGCACCTCGCGTTCAGCCGGTTTCCAGAGCGCGACGCCGTGGGCGTCCACGGGCACTTTCAACGTGAGCCGCGCCAGGCTCACCTCGGCGACGATCTTGCGGGTGGATTCGACGAACCTGACCGCGGGGGTGTTCTGGGCGATCAATCCCTGTTCGAGCCGGGGGGCAATGTGTTCCTTCCAGACGGGGTAGGGGGCTTGGCGCCCTTTCCACTGGGTCAATCGGCGCACCCATTTGGCGATCAACACCCGGTCGTCGCTGAGACGATCCGCGACGGTGAGGGCGCGCCCGTAGACCGGGAGACCGCTCTGCTCGCCCACAACGCAGAGGTTGCCCGAGCCGGTTTTGGCGAGCGCCGCGGGCTCGCTCAGGACGGGCCGCAAGGCTGGCGGCGGGGTCAGCGGTTGGACGGAGGGCGCCGACTCGGCGGGGGCGGGTGCGACCTTGATTTCCTCGAGCGGGACATGCCGGGGCGGGGGAGATCGCTGCCAGTCACCCCGGCTGTTCCACATTTCACGGACCAATCTACGGACGTGGCGGGCGCGTTCGGCGTCGGTATGCAGGCCGCAGGGCGCGTGGGGATGTTCGAGCGACATT
>CAYPUR010000220.1:0-6156 GCA_964413865.1 uncultured Verrucomicrobiota bacterium | reverse complement strand
ACACCCAGGAAGATCGGTTTGGTCGTGAATAGGCGTTGCTGGACGCGGACGGCTTCGAGGAACGGAGGCCGTCCCTGTTGGGCTGCCGCGCGCATGATGCCAAAGAGCGCGCTCCAATCCACCATCCCGTTGCGCGCCAAATGTCCGGCGTGGGCGTCGAGCAGGCGGATTTCGTTCGCTGTCACCAGCACGAACCCTGTCTCGTCGATGCCCCGTCGTCCGGCGCGTCCGAACATTTGCAGGATTTCATCGGGCTTGAGCGGGTGTTCGAGTTCATCGCGCCGGTACGATTCGCCGGCGAGGGCGACGCTGCGGAGGGAAAAATTGACGCCCGCGGCCAGGCCCATGGTGGCCACGACCGCGCGAAGCTGTCCCGCCTTGGCGAGGGGCTCGATCACCCCGGCGCGCGCCCCGTAGCTGAGGCCGCTGTGGTGGAAGGCGACGCGGGACTTGAGCAGGCGGGCGAGGTGATCGCCGACGATCTGGCGCTGGGCGACGCTCAGTTGCAGGGGATCCGGGCAAGGCAGGTTGCGGGCCAGGTCAGCGGCGAGGGCTTCCGCCGCCTGGCGGCGCGGGGCGAAGACCAGCACGGGGCCCAGGTTGTCGGCGAGCGCCTTCGCGACCGCGCGTGGCCAGTAGCCTCGAATCTCGGATGGCAGATGGTAATTGAGGTGCTGGACATGGACTTCTTCGAGTGGAACGGGGCGGTGCTCGTGGCGGACCAGGTGGGCGTCGCGTCCCAGGCGCCGCAGCCACTTGACCACGTCCTGGGGATTGCTGACGCTCCCGCTCAGCAGCAAGAGCTGTGTGGTGGGCGGGGCCAGGGCAATGGCCAGCTCGTAGTTGAGCCCGCGGTCGGCGTCCCCGATCATCTGGTATTCATCCACGACGAGCAGGCTCGGGCCGGTGCCCCGCATCAGGCGGTTCTTCTGTGTTTCGAGCGTGGCGACAAGGACCGGCGCGTCGAGATTCTCGGCCAGATCGCCCGTGGCGATGCCGACGTTCCACCCGCGCGCCCGCCACTCGGCCAGTTTGTCGTTTGCCAGCGCGCGTGTCGGAACCGTGTAGATCGCCTGGCCCCGGTTATGGCCCTGCTTGGACCAGATCTCGAAGATCAGTGTTTTGCCCGAGCCCGTCGGCGCCTGGACGACGACGTCACCGCCCGCACGCAGAGCGCTGACCGCTTCCTGCTGCCAGAGGTCGGGCACGACCACCTGGTTCAGGGCGGGCAAGCTGGTCAGTTGATCCGCGAACGCCTGCACGCCGTTGAACATAGACCGGGGAAGCGCGCTTGACAGGCAGAATCATCAAGTTCGCCTGTCCTGTGTCAGCCTGCATTTCTCACCACTCTTTGCCCCAGCCCGGATTTCGTTGTCATCTTTCCAGTGGTGAGAAATCCGGGCTAGCCTGCGCCTCGACGAACTGATTTGACCTATGAAATGCCCCTTGTCCCGCCGCCAATTCCTCAACGCAACCGCTGTCGCCAGCGCGGCCACCGCCTGGCAATGGACCCCCGCCCATGTGCTGGGCGGGACAGGTTCTGTCGTTCCCTCCGAGCGCGTGACCCTGGGTGTCATCGGACTGGGCATCCAGGGCACCGGCGACATGCGGGCGTTTCTGGGGATTCCGGAGGTGAAGGTGGTTGCGGTGTGCGACGTGCATGCGGGCCAGCGCGCCGCGGGCAAGCAGATTGTCGACGCGTTCTATGGCAACTCGGATTGCGCGGCCTACAATGATTTTCGCGAACTCATCGCCCGGCCGGACATCGACGCCGTGCAGATCACGGCTCCCGATCACTGGCATCCGCTCATTGCCATCGAGGCCGCCCGGCGCGGCAAGCACATGTACCAGGAAAAGCCGATGGGCTGGAGTGTCCGCGCGGCGCATGCCGTCGAACGGGCGGTGCGCGACAGCGGGGTGGTGTTCCAGTTCGGCACGCAGCAACGATCGGATGGCCGCTTCCGCTTGGCGTGCGAACTGGTGCGCAACGGCCGGATCGGCCGATTGCAGACCATCCTGGTGGGAGTCCCCGGCAGCGTGTCGTCCTGTCCGATCCAGCCGGCCGAGCCTGTGCCCAAGGAACTCGACTACGATCTCTGGCTGGGCCCGGCCCCCATGGCGCCGTACTCTTATCAGCGCTGCCGACCGTACACGCAAAAAGACGGGTGGAGCGTCTGGTACAGCATCTCGGACTACTGCATGGGGATGATTGGCAACTGGGGCGTCCATCACCTGGACATCGCGCAATGGGCCAACAACAGCGAGCTGACCGGCCCGGTGGAAATCGAGGGCGCCGCCGAGTTCCCGAAGGGCCTGCTGACCGATTGTGCCGTGAACTGGCAGGTCGAGAACCGCTATGCCAACGGCGTCACGCTGATTCACATGGACGATGCGACCAGCGGCAAGCATCCTCTCCAAAAGGGCGGTCATGGACACGGCGTCATGCTGATCGGCACCGAGGGCTGGGTGCATGTCGACCGCCAGAAGCTCGATGCGCACCCTGCTGCCCTGACCGAGAGCAAGATCGGCCCCGACGAAATCCACCTTTTCAAGAGCGACAACCATGGCGCCAATTTCATCGGCGCCGTGAAAGGCCGGAACAAGCCGGCCGCGCGCATCGATGTGGCTGTGCGGACGGACACGCTGTGCAACCTGCAGCTCATCGCCGCCACCTTGCGGCGCAAGCTGCGGTGGGATCCGGAGGCCGAGCGGTTCCCCGACGACCCCGCCGCCAATGCCATGCTCGACCGTCCGATGCGCGCGCCGTGGACGCTCTAGCCTGCATTTCTCACCACTGTTTGCCACCGCGAAGCCGGAGTTCTCAAGAGAAGTCAGCATGCAGGCTAGGAAAGCAAAACCGCGCCCGAATGGAGGGAGGGAACCGGGCAACAGAGTGTCGCCGCACCCGCGAGGTTTCGGAAACGATCCGAACCTCGTTTTTCCCCGTGCGGGCGCGGTTTTGCCGAAGCCCGGACATCCGATCACGCGCAGCGGTGTGAAATGTCCGGGCTAGCCATTTCGCTTTATGGACAACACATCAATCGCAAAACTCCTAGTGAGGCTCCGAAACCAACTGGCGCTCGCCGTCGGGCTGACCGCGGGATTGCTCGCCGCGGCGGGCGCCGGCGCGGCTGAGGCCCCGGGGGGCGCTCAGCGCGACACGACAGCGGCTCCGCCGGGCCCGGCCCGGGAGAATCCTCTCTTCGCCGGCTGGGCGAGCGCGGACATCACCCCGCAGAAACCGGTCAACCTTGTTGGCCAGTACGAGAAGAGGATTTCCCGGGCCGTCCTGGATCCGCTCACCGCGACCGCCCTTGCGCTTGAGACGCGCGGCGATGCAGGGCCGGTGGACCAGGCGATCCTGATCTCGTGCGACGTAATCGGGATCCCGCGGGCGGTCATGGACAAGCTGCGCGCGGCGCTCGAACCGCGCCTTCCCGGCTTCGATGTCCGGAAGCTGCTTCTCAACGGGACCCACACCCACACCGCGCCCGGTCTCATCGAGACCACGTACAAGCCCTATGACGTCAGCGGCGATCCGGGGGTCATGCCGCCTTCAGAATACGCCGAGTTCTTCGTCGAGCGCGTGGCCCGGGCCGCCGTCGAGGCCTGGGAGAAGCGGCGGCCCGCGGGCCTCAGTTGGGGCCTCGGGTACGCTTCGGTGGGAACCAACCGCCGGGCCGTCTACTTCGACGGCAAGTCCGTGATGTACGGGACGACCGATGCCGCGAACTTCTCACACATCGAGGGGTACCGCGACGACGGGGTCGAGATGCTGTTCTGCTGGGATGCGGACAAGAAGTTGACCGGGATTGTCGTCAACCTCGCCTGCACCTCGCAGGAGACGGAGGGGCTGACCGAGGTCTCGGCAGATTTCTGGCACGACACGCGTGAGGCCGTCCGCCGGCGGTTGGGAGCGGACGTGCACATTCTCGCCCAGTGCGCGGCAGCGGGGGATCAGTCGCCGCACCTGCTTTATCGGCGGCAGGCGGAGGAGGTCATGGCGAAGCGCCGGGGCTTGACGCGCCGGCAGGAGATCGCGCGCCGGATTGCCGGGGCTGTCGAGGATGCGCTTTCGGTTGCCCGGCAGGATGTGAAGACGGCCCTGGTTTTCCAGCACGAGGTCTTGAACATCGACCTGCCGGAACAAGTCCCGCCGTCTCCGCCCTTCGTCGTGGGCGATCCGGTTCACCCGGTCGAGGTTCATGTTCTGCGGCTCGGCGACGTCTCGATCGCCACAAACCCGTTCGAGCTCTATCTCGACTACGGGGTCCGGATCAAGGCCCGCAGCAAGGCCGTGTTGACCCTCTTGGTGCAGCTTGCGGGCCAGGACTGCGGCTATCTGCCGACCGCCCGCGCGGTCAAGGGCGGCGGCTACAGCGCGGAGAATTTCGTGGTTGGAGCGGAAGGCGGTCAGGTGCTGGTGGACCAGACTGTTCAGCAGATCAACGCGATGTTTCGGTAAGCCGATCACGACTTCAAGCACGGTGGAGACGGGTTTTGACGGAACAACTCGTTCTGCTGGTCGGGGCTGATCGTGGGGACGCGATCGAGGGACGGCAGCGAGCGCGTCCGTGATGCGACTGGCCAGGTTCTCGCATAGCCCGTCGAGCAGGGCACATCAAAGGCAATGCGTGGGGGGGCCAGCGCCGACTGTGACCCCACGATCAGAGCGGCAGACCGGCGACCTCACGCAGGGGCAGGGCGGTGATCTGATCGGTGAGGGGATAGCGCAGAGTGCCTGGATACACCACCCAAAGATGTTCGAGCCGCAAGTCCGCCAAGGCGATGTGCATGGACTTCTCCGTGGACGGGGCTTCAGAGCACTTGAACTCGAATCCCCAACGGCGCCCCCCGCGCAGCAGCAGCAGATCCAGTTCCGCTCCCCGCTGTGTAGCCCAGAAGTAGGCCTCCCGGTCCCCATGCGCGATCAGAGTCTGCTCGAGGGCGAAGCCTTCCCAGCTTGCGCCGTATCGAGGGTGGGTTCGCAGGTCCAGCATTTCGCGGATGCCGAGCAAGTGATGAAGGATGCCGCTGTCGCGCAGGTACACCTTGGGCGACTTGACAAGGCGCTTGCCCAGGTTTTCGAACCAAGGCGGCAAGACCCGCGCCAGGTAGGTGCCCTCGAGCAAATCGCGATAGTGGTTGGCCGCCCGTGCACTGACGTCCATTGAGCGAGCGAGTTCGGACGCGTTCCAGACCTGCCCGTGGTAATGGGCTAGCATCCTCCAGAACCTGCCTAGCGCCGCGGGCGCCACTCTTGATCTCAGTCCTGGAATGTCGCGTTCAAGGAAGGTCTGGGCAAATGACTCCATCCAGCGCTGCCACTCGGCTGTGTCCGCCGCCAGATGCGCCCGTGGGAAGCCGCCACGCAGCCAAAGGGCATTCTCATACTCGACTCCCACCTCGCCCAGCGCGAAGCCCGGCACTGGCACGAACTGGATGCGTCCCGCAAGCGTTTCGGATATCCCCCTCACGAGATCCCAGGACGCACTCCCCAACAGCAGAAACACCGCCCTGCGGTCCCCACGATCGCAGACCGGGCGCAGCACTTCGAACAACTTTGGCAGGCGTTGCACCTCATCCACCACGACCAAGCCATCGGCTTCGCTCAGCGTGGTTTCCGGTGCCCGCTCCAGCGCCTCCCGTATGACTGGCCGCTCTAGGTCGAACACCTGGACCTGACCGGTCCAGCTTTCTGCAACCTGTTGCGCCAGGGTTGTTTTCCCAACCTGCCGTGCTCCGAGCAAGGCGGCGACGGGCATCTCCCTGAGGGCCAGAGTGACGCGACGGAGGATCTGGGACCTCTCAATGTAATGTTGCATATTGTGCATTAGAAGCACACTTTTCAACAAAATCAACACTCGAAAGCTCGTTTCCGTAGCCCGCGCACGTGTTAACTGACCTATCAATCGGCCTTCCCCACGTGGAGCGGCAGAGCCTTTCTCGATCGAGATCGGAGTCACCTCAGGCTGGGTAGACGCCATTCTTCGCCAGATCCCGAAGCGGTCAGTCGGTGACAAAGGGCAGAGCCGAGACGGATGTTCGTTTCCCCCTGGTGCTTGCTCTTCAGTACACGGGTGGATCCTCTCGCTGGGCCGTGCCAGCGGTTCTCGTTTTGAGAGCGCTCAGGGCGCCGGGTCGGGGGACCCGGCC
>CAYPUR010000219.1:0-8432 GCA_964413865.1 uncultured Verrucomicrobiota bacterium | reverse complement strand
TACGTAAGTCCTTGATTACCAATGGAGCGGGTGAAGGGAATCGAACCCTCGCTTCAGGCTTGGGAAGCCCGCGTTCTACCATTGAACCACACCCGCCCTTGAACGAATCGACATGTCATTTACCACTCCAATGGCCGGCCCGCAAGCCCGAATTTCTTGATCATCTTCCCGGTTGTGAGAAATCCGGGTTTGCTGTCTGGGAACGACTGGGATTCACCACGAAGCCACGAAGAACTTGACGGGGAGCCGAGCGAGCCCAAGTGCTGTTCTACAGGGAATAGCCGAGACACCGATATTCTGCCCCGTCGCCCGCCTTCGTGGCCCTGACTTCGTGGCGGGGCTTAAGGCAGGGAACTCTCGCCCATGAGGTACCGGTCGCATTCGCGTGCGGCGCCGCGGCCTTCGTTGAAGGCCCACACCACGAGGCTCTGCCCGCGGCGACAGTCGCCCGCGGCGAACACGCCTTTGACGCTGGTGGCATAGCTTCCGTGCTGGGCATTGACGTTGCCGCGCGGGTCGCGTTCGACCTTGAGCTGTTCGAGCACGGCCGGTTCGGGTCCGAGGAAACCCATGGCCAGCAGCACGAGTTGCGCGGGGCGGACCTGTTCGGTGCCCGGGACCTCGCGGGGTGCGAGGCGGCCATTGGCGTCCTTGCCCCAATCGATCCGGACGGTATCGACCTCCTGGGCCTGGCCGTCGGAATCGCCCCGGATGCGTTTGACGGTGGTGAGGTAAACGCGGGGGTCGGCGCCGAAGAGGGCGGCCGCTTCTTCCTGGCCGTAGTCAACGCGGAGAACCTTCGGCCACTGCGGCCACGGGTTGTCCGGCGGACGCTCGGCGGGCGGGCGCGGGAGAATCTCGATCTGCGTGACACTCCGGCATCCCTGGCGGATTGAGGTTCCCACGCAATCGGTGCCCGTATCGCCGCCGCCGACGACGATGACGTCCTTGCCGGCGGCGGAGACGGCGGGGCCGCCGGGCTGGGGATCGAGCACGTGCCGGGTGTTGGCGGCAAGGAATTCCATCGCGAAATGAACCCCTCTGAGGTTGCGGCCTTCGACCGGCAGGTTGCGGGGCTGGGTGGCGCCGGTGCAGAGGACGACGGCGTCGTGATCGATCAGGAGGCGCTGGGCCGGGTACTCCCTGCCGACCTCGGTGCTGGGGATGAACAGGACCCCTTCCTGGGCCAGCAGGTCGACGCGCCGCTGGACCAAGCGCTTGTCGAGCTTCATGTTCGGGATGCCGTACATGAGCAGTCCGCCGATCCGGTTGTCGCGCTCGAACACGGAGACCGTGTGGCCGGCGCGGTTGAGTTGGGCCGCGGCGCAGAGGCCGGCGGGCCCGGATCCGACCACCGCGACCTTCTTGCCGGTGCGGAGGGCCGGCGGTTGAGGGCTGATCCAGCCCTGCTCCCAGCCGTGGTCGATGATTGTGCGCTCGATTTCCTTGATGGTCACGGGCGCGGCGACCAGGCCGGCATTGCACGCTCCCTCGCAGGGGGCCGGACAGACGCGTCCGGTGAATTCAGGGAAGTTGTTGGTGCGGTGGAGCCGTTCGAGCGCATCGCGCCAGAGTCCGCGGTAGACGAGGTCGTTCCATTCCGGGATCAGGTTGTTGATCGGGCAACCGGAGGCCATGCCGGCGAGGAGGATGCCGGTGTGACAGAAGGGCGTGCCGCAGTCCATGCAGCGCGCGGCCTGTTCCTGGAGGCGGGTGTCGTCGTGGGGGCGGTGGAACTCGTTCCAATCCCGGACGCGCTCGAGCGGCGGCCGGTCGAGGGGCAGCGCGCGTCGATAGTCGAGAAAGCCGGTGGGTCTGCTCATGGTGGGGGCTCTGTGTGCTTCAACTGCCGCCGACGCGCGCGGTGTCTCGGGCGTTGGCTTCGAACGCGGCCATCCAGGCCTCGTCGCCGCTGAGGCCAGCCGCGGTGACGCGCTTCATTGCCTGGAGGACGCGCTTGTAATCGCGAGGCATGACCTTGACGAACCGGGGCAGGTAATCGTCCCACAGGACCAGGATCTTGAGGGCGCGCCGGCTGCGGGCGTGATCGGCGTGGCGCTGAATCAACTGCCTGAGCTGGGCGATCTCCTCGGTGTTGTCCAGCGGTTCGATGTCGACCATCTGCCGGTTCACGCGCGCCGGGAACTCGCCGGTCTCGTCCAGCACGTAGGCGACCCCGCCCGACATGCCGGCGGCGAAGTTGCGTCCGGTGGCCCCGAGCACGACCACGCGTCCGCCGGTCATGTATTCGCATCCGTGATCGCCCACGGCGGCGACCACGGCGTCGACCCCGCTGTTGCGGACGCAAAAGCGTTCGCCGGCCATGCCGTCGATGAAGGCCTCGCCGCTGGTGGCGCCGTAGAGGGCGACGTTGCCGATGATCATGTTGTCTTCGGGCAGGAATGTGGAACCGGCGGGGGGGAAGACGACGATCCGTCCGCCGGAGAGGCCTTTGCCCAGGTAATCATTCGCGTCGCCTTCGAGCAGGAACGTCATGCCGCGCGGGATGAACGCGCCGAAGCTCTGTCCGGCCGATCCTTTAAAATGGATGCGGATCGTGTCATCGGGGAGGCCCGCGGGGCCGTAGCGGCGGGTGATTTCGCTGCCGGTGAGCGTGCCCACGACGCGGTGGACGTTGCGGATGGGGACCTCGGCGCGCACCCTTTCTTTCCGTTCGAGGGCCGGCTGGCATAGTGTTTCGAGGACAGTTTTATCGAGCGATTTGTCGAGGCCGTGGTCCTGGGCGACCTGGCAGTGCCGGGTCGCCTGCGGATCGGCTTCGGGCCGATAAAGAAGCTCGTAGAGATCGAGCCCTTTGGCTTTCCAGTGATCGACCGCTTTCTCGGGATCAAGGATGTCCGAGCGTCCGACCATGGCATCGAGAGTGCGGAAGCCAAGGCGGGCCATCCACTCCCGCACTTCGAGGGCGATGAAGCGCATGAAGTTGATGACGTGTTCGGGCTTGCCGGCAAAGTTGCGGCGCAGGCGGGGATCCTGGGTGGCGACGCCGACCGGGCAGGTGTTGAGATGGCAGACGCGCATCATGATGCACCCCATGCTGACCAGCGGGGCGGTGGCGAAGCCGAACTCCTCGGCCCCGAGCAGGGCCGCCACCACGACGTCGCGTCCGGTCTTCAACTGCCCGTCGGCCTCGACCGCGATGCGGCTGCGCAGGTTGTTGAGGACGAGCGTCTGGTGCGTTTCGGCGAGGCCGAGTTCCCACGGCAGGCCCGCGTGCTTGATGCTTGTCAGCGGCGCGGCCCCCGTGCCGCCGTCGTGTCCGCTGATCAGGACGACATCGGCATGGGCCTTGGCCAGGCCGGCGGCGACGGTGCCGACGCCGATCTCGGCGACGAGTTTGACGCTGATGCGTGCGTGTTCGTTGGCGTTCTTGAGGTCGTGGATCAGCTCGGCGAGGTCCTCGATCGAATAGATGTCGTGATGCGGCGGCGGGGAGATGAGGCCGACGCCCGGGGTGGCATGGCGCACCTTGGCGATCCACGGATAGACCTTGGCGCCGGGCAACTGGCCGCCTTCGCCCGGCTTGGCGCCCTGGGCCATCTTGATCTGCAATTCGCGGGCGTTGACCAGGTAGTGGCTCGTGACGCCGAAGCGTCCGGAGGCCACCTGTTTGATGGCGGAGTTCTTCGAGTCGCCGTTGGGCAGCGGCTGGTAGCGGGCCGGGTCTTCGCCGCCCTCGCCGGTGTTGCTCTTGCCGCCGATGCGGTTCATGGCGATCGCGAGGGTCTCGTGCGCTTCCTGGCTGATCGAGCCGTAGCTCATCGCGCCCGATTTGAAGCGTTTCATGATGCTCTCGACCGGCTCGACCTCATCGATCGGGACGGGCTCGCCCGGCTTGAATTCGAGCAGGCTGCGCAGGGTACAGCGTTCGCGCGACTGGCCGTCCACCAGGGCGGAGTAGCGCTTGAAGGTCGCGTAGTCGCCGCTGCGCACCGCCTGCTGGAGCGTGTGGATTGTCTGGGGATTGAACAGGTGAAACTCGCCGTCCTGCCGCCATTGGTACTGTCCGCCGGTTTCCAGGGCGTGGGTGTGGACCTCGCGGCTTGGGAACGCGCGCCGATGGCGCAGCAGGACCTCCTCCGCGATCTCCGCCAGGCCGATCCCCTCGATGCGCGAGGGGGTCCAGGTGAAGTACTTGTCGATGATGCGGCGATTGAGGCCGACTGCCTCGAAGATCTGGGCGCCGCGGTAGCTTTGAACCGTCGAGATCCCCATCTTCGAGATGACCTTCACGACGCCTTTGACGGCGGCCTTGACGTAGTTCTTGGAGGCGGTCTTGTGGTCGACGTCCTTCAAGAGCCCCTGGCGGATCATGTCGTCGAGCGTCTCGAAGGCCAGGCACGGGTTGATCGCCCCGCAGCCGTATCCGATCAGAAGCGCGAAGTGATGCACCTCGCGCGGTTCGCCCGATTCGAGCACCAGGCCCACCCGGGTGCGGGCGCCCGTGCGGATGAGGTGGTGATGCAGGCCCGACACGGCCAGGAGCGCCGGGATTGGGGCGTTCTCCTCGTCCAGGCCGCGATCGGACAGGATGAGAATGTTCACGCCGTCCGCCACCGCGCGATCCGCCTTCGCGTAGAGGGCATCCATCGCCTTCTCGAGTCCGAGCCGTCCCTCCTCGGGCTGGAAGAGGATCGGCAGCGTGATGGACCGGAAGTCGCCCTGGGCGATGTGGCGCAGTTTGGCTAGTTCCTCGTTTGTCAGGATCGGGGTCTTGAGGCGGATGAGGTGGCAGCTTTCGGGGAGAGGATCGAGCAGGTTGCGCTCGGAGCCGATGGTCGTTTCAGACGAGGTCACGATCTCCTCGCGGATGCAGTCAATGGGCGGGTTGGTGACCTGGGCGAAGAGCTGTTTGAAATAGTTGTAGAGGAGGTGGGGGTGGTTCGAGAGCACGGCCAGCGGGGCGTCGTTGCCCATCGAGCCGACCGCCTCGACGCCGCTCGAGGCCATGGGGGCCAGCACGGTCCGCAGATCCTCGTACGTGTAGCCAAAGGCCCGCTGCCGGGTCAGCACGGTGGCATGGTCGGACTGGGGCAGGTGCGGGGGCTCGGGCAGCCGGGCCAAATCGAGCATGTGTTGGTCGAGCCATTGTCTGTACGGGCGTGCGGACGCCACCGTGTGCTTGATCTCGTCGTCGGAAATCATGCGCCCCTCCTCGGTGTCGATGAGCAGCATGCGTCCGGGCTGAAGGCGCCCCTTGCGCAGGACGCGATGGGAGGGGATGTCGAGGACGCCGACCTCGGATGCCATGACCACGAGGTCGTCCTTGGTGACGTAATAGCGGGCGGGGCGCAGGCCGTTGCGGTCGAGGACGGCGCCGATGCGGGCGCCGTCGGTGAACACGACCGAGGCGGGGCCGTCCCACGGTTCGAGCAGGCAGCTATGATACTCGTAGAACGCCTTCTTCTCGTCGCTCATGCTCTCGTGATTGGTCCACGGCTCGGGGATCATCATCATCATGGCGTGCGGGAGCGAGCGTCCGGCCAACACCAGCCATTCAAAGCAGTTGTCGAACATGGCGGAATCGCTTCCGTTCGTGTTGATGATGGGGAGGACATCGCGGATATCGGCGCCGAAAAGCCCGGATTGGAACATGGCCTCGCGCGCATGCATCCAGTTGATGTTGCCGCGGAGGGTGTTGATTTCGCCGTTGTGCGCGATGAAGCGGTAGGGGTGGCCGCGTTCCCAACTGGGGAATGTGTTTGTGCTGAAGCGCGAGTGAACCAGGGCGAGCGCGCTCTCGATGGCCGGGTCATTGAGGTCGGGGTAGTATTGAGGCAACTGGTCTGAGCTGAGCATGCCCTTGTAGACGACCGTTTTGTGGGAGAGGCTCGGCATGTACCAAGAGTGGCTCCCTTTCAAGCCCGAGTTGCGAATCTCGCGCACCGCCCGCTTGCGGATCACGAACAACTTCCGCTCGAAGGCCATGTCGTCGGCCAGATTGGGATTGCGGCGGATGAAGACCTGGCTCACGAACGGCTCCGAGGCCTTCGCCGTGGCGCCGATCATCGAGTTGTCCGTCGGCACGGCGCGCCACCCCAGGGCTTCCTGACCCTCCTGGGCCACAATCACCTCGAACAGCCGCTGGCATCCGCGTCGCTGCGCCGGATCCCGCGGCAGAAACACCATGCCCACCCCGTACTTGCCCGGCCCCGGCAGGGTAACTCCGGCATCTCCAGCCGCGCGATCGAGGAACTGGTGGGGCGTCTGCAGCAGAATGCCCGCGCCGTCCCCGGTATTGGCCTCGGAGCCGCAGGCCCCGCGGTGGTTCAGATTCAGGAGGACCTGAAGGGCGTCGAGAATCGTCTGGTGCGACTTGCGTCCCTTGATGTTGGCTACGAATCCGACGCCACAGGACTCGTGTTCGAAGGCCGGATCGTAGAGGCCCTGGCGTCCGGGGGCCTGGGTCCTGGGGCGCGGGGCATCGTTCAACCGTGCTTTTGGCTTGCTCATCGCGTGCTTGGTCATCCGCGCCCGGGCGCCTTGGCCCGGACGCAAACCGCGGGGAACTATTTGTCAAAGGGCCGACTTGCGCAACTGGGCGCGTGAACAATTCAGGAATTCTAACCCGCATGTCTTGCACCCCGTCTGTGCGCAAGGCAGTCAGACTTCGCAAGATGACTGCGATGCGGGTTAGAAAAGGTTCAGGCGCGCGCCCTCGATCTGAGTTTGTCCAGGGCGGCGTCGATATCCGAGAGGAGATCGTTGACGGGCTCGATGCCGATCGAGAGCCGGACGGTGTTGGGTTTGACGCCGAAGGTTGTGCGCCGTGCGGGGGGTAGGCAGAGCATCGTGGTAAGGAAGGGGATGCAGATGGGCGTGACCATCGGCCGGTTTCCGTAAGGCGTCAGCGGGTCGGCGGGATATTGGCGCGCGTAATGGGGGCGCAAGGGTCTTCGTGTTCTGGCCATAGGAGTCCTGAAAGATCGCGATTGTCACCGTCAGATCATCTCTCGCACGCCGGGCAGTTGAACCTGTTTCCGCCGGGCACGCAACCCCGGGGAGGGGACAGGCGAGGAGCAACGGCGTGGCTGCGCGCAGCAGTTCTCATTTTGCGTGCAGGGGCTTGATGCCGGGTGAGGGCACCCGGCCTACAGCATCGAAGAATGCAGCGGTTGTAGGCCGGGTCCCCCGACCCGGCGCCCTGAGCGCTCTCAAAACGAGAACCGCTGGGCTGCGCGCGCTTTGGCTTGACAGGGCGGCGGGAAAAGTGTTTCTACACATAGAAACAGAGTGGACAGGATTGCCGATATCGCCGCCGCGCTCGCGCGAATGCGCGAGCCGCGGAGTGCCGAGCGCCTTCTCCGGGAACTGTTGACCGCGAGCGAGGCGGAGAGACTGTCGCTCCGTTGGGACATCGTCCGGTTTTTGTCCGAGGGCGAAAGCCAGCGGGCGATCGCCCAGAAGCTGGGAGTCAGCCTGTGCAAAATCACACGCGGCGCCCGAGAGTTAAGAAAAGGGGGATCCACCCTGAAGCGGGTGTTTGCCCGGCGGTCCGGAGGATCCCCGCGACCATAACACGAACAAGCCTATGCAGACCACAGTGTTCCTGAACGCAGAAGAAATGCCGCGGCAATGGTACAACCTTGCCGCGGATCTCCCATCCCCGCTGCAGCCGCCGCTGGGACCGGGGGGAATTCCGATCAAGCCCGAGATGCTCGCGCCGGTGTTTCCGATGAACATCATCGAGCAGGAGATGAGCACGGAGCGATGGATCGACATCCCGGAGGAGGTTCTCCAGATGCTCTGGAAATGGCGTCCGTCCCCACTGCGGCGGGCCACTGCGCTCGAGAAGGCGCTGGGCACGCCCGCCAAGATCTTTTACAAGGACGAGAGCGTTTCGCCGCCGGGCAGCCACAAGCCGAACACGGCCGTTGCGCAAGCCTGGTACAACAAGCAGTTCGGCATCAAGCGGATCACCACCGAGACCGGGGCGGGGCAGTGGGGGAGCGCACTGGCGTTTGCGTGTTCCCTGCTGGGCCTCGAGTGCAAGGTGTTCATGGTCCGGATCAGTTTCGACCAAAAGCCTTTCCGCAAGCTGATGATGTCGACGTGGGGAGCCAACTGCGTGGCGAGTCCCTCGACCGAGACGAATGCCGGGCGCGAGATCCTGGCCAAGCATCCCGACACCCCCGGCTCGCTCGGCATCGCCATCAGCGAGGCTGTCGAGGCGGCCGTGACGGACAGGACGGGTTCGACCAGGTACTCGCTGGGGAGCGTGTTGAACCACGTGATGCTCCATCAGACGATCATCGGGCTGGAGGCCAAGATGCAACTGGCGAAGATCGGCATCCGCAAGCCCGACGCGGTCATTGCGTGCGCCGGGGGCGGATCCAACTTCGCCGGACTCGCGTTTCCGTTCGTCAACGACAAGATCAACGGGGCCCAGATCGACATCATCCCCGTCGAGC
>CAYPUR010000218.1:0-8467 GCA_964413865.1 uncultured Verrucomicrobiota bacterium | reverse complement strand
GTTGGGGATCGTAACGCTGGCCAGGTTGACGCAACCTTCGAACAGCCCGGCCTCGATCTTTGTCAGGCGCTCCGAGAGCGCGACGCTCGTCAGGCCTGTGCAGCCCCCGAATGCCCCGGCCCGAATGGCGGTGACATTCCTGGGGACTGTGAGGCTGGCCAGGCGGGCGCAGCCATAAAACGCCCCCTCCTCGATGCTGGTCACGGACGCAGGGACGGTGTAGGCCCCTTCCCGCCCCCCCGGACAGGCCAGGAGTTTCGTCTGCGTCTTGTTGAACAGCACGCCCTCGACGCTGCGGAAGGCCGTGTTGGATGCGTGCACCTCGATGGCGGCCAGGCTCGCGCATCCTTTGAACACCCAGGCGCCGATGCTCGTGACGGAGGCAGGGATCGCGACGCTGGTCATGTCGATGCTCCCTTCGAACGCCTTGTCCGCGATCCCGACCACAGGCAGGCCGTTCATGGTTTCGGGTATGGTCACGGCGCCGCCCGGGCCGGTGTACCGGGTGATCGTGATTCGGTTCCGATTGGTCGTGCAAATGAACTGGGCCTGGACGGCGTCGGGCAGGGCCGTCAGCGCCGCGAGCAGAACGAGTCCGGCCAGATGTCTCCCAGCCCGGCCTCCAACGATGCCGGGTCTGTCTGCCGTGTCTGAGGTCGTGATCGGTTGTTCGATGTTCATGGATTCCACTGTTTTCTTGGGCGCATGGTAATGGCGACGAGCGCGAGCGCATAGCGCGAAATGCCGCGAAATTGAAATGTGTAGTCATTGAGTCAAGTGTTTGCGACGCGCAGCGGCGCCACTTAGCGAGGCGTCGACTGCCGGTTGCCATCGCCAAAGCCCAGCGCACGCAAACTGGCGACATGCTCCTTGGGTCTGAGGCGGAGCCTCGCTAAAAGATTTGGCGGCGCAGGGCTTCGATGTCGGGCGAGGTGACGCCGCGCTGGAGGGCGTCGAGGATGACCTGGCGGGCCAGATCGGGTTGCCGGGCTTCGAGGTAGTAGAAGGCGAGTGTGTGGACGTATCGCGGATTGTCGGGCGCGGCCTCGATCGCTTTCCGCAACAGACGGAAGGTCTCCGGGTAATCGGTGCCGGCTTTGAGAATGGCGAGGTTGCAGGCGGCCGCGGCATTCTGAGGGGCCAGTTCCAGCGCGCGATAGAGTTCCCTGGCAGCCGCGTCGCGCCGGCCCACCTCCGCATAGAGCAAACCGAGATTGAAATGCGCCTCGGCGCACGGTTCGGGGAGTCCGGTCGCCTTCTTGAGGCGCGACTCGGCTTCGTCGAGACGTCCGAGGCGTGCGAAGGCCATGGCGCCGTTGATGAGCGGTTGCGGGATGTCGCGGCGCAGGGCGTGAGCCCGGTCGTACTTGGCGGCGGCGGCTTCGAGCTGGTTTTGGCGCATGAGGATGTTGCCGGCGTTGAAGTGCGAGCTCCAGTGATCCAGGCGCAGGTTGCAGGCGTCCCACATCTCGCGAATGGCCCGCGCGAGCCGGTCGCGGTGTTCAACCGGAACGTCGCGTTCGGGGAGTGCGGCGAGGCGTTCCGCCGCGCGGATCCGGACCAGCCGGTAGTCGTCCGAGATCGCCTTGAACAGCGCGGGCCGATCCTCTGGCACGGCGTCGGCATCGAGTCCCACGGCGGCCGCGCCCCGGACCAGGGGATGTTTGGCCGCGGACGCCAGGTCGCGGAGGAGGGTTCGGTGCCGCGGGTCGTTGGAAGGCGGCAGGAGCCGGATCAAGGCGGTGGCGAACAGGGGGTCGGCGTCCGGATTCGCAATGAAGTCGAGGGCGGCGGGGATCTTCTGCCAATGGCCATCACGGAGCCCTTTGACGAGCAGGGCGCGGTCGAGTTCGGGGACGGTGCGCTTTTCGAAATCCGGATGCCAGGAGCGGATCTGTTCGAGGGCCCAGGCATGGTCCTTGTCGTCGTGGCACACGACGCAGGCGTTGCGCGAGCCGACGGCCTGGCTGAGGTGAGGCAGGGGCGGGCGCATCGAGTGATCGGACTGGTTCATGCCGCCGAACGGGTTCATGGGCATGTGGCACTGGACGCATTGGGTGACGCCGCCGTCCGGATGGTGCATATGGGCGGCGGCGTTGTTGACCCGCTCCTGGTGGCACGGGGTGCAGGCGTCGTTGGCGTTGTCGCCCTTGAACCGGTAGCGTCCGCTCGATGTGTGGCAGTGCGTGCAGCTCAGGCCGCCCCGAGACACGCACGGACTGAGGAGCCAGCTTCCGAGCGTGTAGTTCTCGCCCAGATCCCGCCCGTCGGCATAGTGATCGATGTGCTCGAAGCTGGTCAGGTCGAAGTGATCCCAGAAGCGGTCGCCTGTTTCGAACCGGGCGGTGAGTGGGATGGCCTTGGCGTGGCACCCGGAGCAGGAGTCGTTTTGCTGTCCGACGCTCAGGTCATTCCAGGCGATGATCTCGAGGTCGCGAGGCGGACGGTTGGGTGGGGCGGCCCGGCAGACGCGGACGTGTTCGGAGGCGGGGCCGTGGCAGGACTCGCAACTGATGCCCGGCTCGTTCCAGGTGGTGGCGTAGGTGTCGGTTTGGGGGTCGTAATTCGATTCCAGTTGGCTGACGTGGCAACTGAAGCAGGCGGCGTTGAAGGTGAGCATCGGGTCCCGCCACGAGACCGGACGATCCTCGAGACCGTTCTCGAAATGTCGGACCATGCTGAGCGTTGTGTTGCGCCATCGCTTCTCGCGCACGTCGTAGAAGATCGGGAGCACTTGCAGGCGCCCATCGTCGAGCCGGGTCAGGAAGTTATAGTAGTTCTTGCCGCCCAGGGCATAGGCGATCGGGTATTGCCGCCCGGCTTCGTCCTCGACCCATCCCTTCCCGGGGTTCGAGTCGGCGCGATACATGTGCCCGTCGGCTTCGATCGGCTCGTGCTGGGGCGGCACCAGGGCGGCCAGAGAGGCGGACCATGGTTGGAGGGCGCGCCCGTGATGGGAGGGCTCCCAGAGCTCGTAGAATCTGGCGTGGCACTCCTTGCAACTCACCGAGCCCTGGTAAAGCCTCGGACGCTCCCCGCAACCGGACAGCAGCAGCAGCAGGCCGAGCCCGAGCAACACGCGGGCGGAAACGACGACCTGGTGGCTCTTGCGACCAGCCGCGTCAGAATCCTGGACCCGTGAAATGTGTTCTCTACAGAGCGACATGCAGGCTAGGAAAGTAAAACCGCGCCCGAGGGCAGGGCGGCAACCGGGCAACAGAGTGTCGCCGCACCCGCGAGGTTTCGGAAACGCTCAGATCCTCATTTTCCCCCGTGTGGGCGCGGTTTTGCCGCAGCCCGGATTTCGTTGTCATCTTCCCGGTGGTGAGAAATCCGGGCTAGAGCGCGAGCTCGGCGAGATAGATGGCGGTGATCGGTTTGCCCGAGGCATCGAGTTCGTGGCTCGAGTAGTAGGAGAGCAAGGCGCGGCCGCCGTCCAATTCGACAAAGCCAGGGTAGGAGTTGTCGCCGCCGCTGGGCAGCTCGGCGCAGGTGTGGAGGCGATCGCCGACCAGCCACCACAGCTTCGTTTTGGGCCCGCGGTCGGGTGTCGAGTCGCGTCCGCCAACCAGGTAGCGGTCGCGCCACTTGACCAGCAGCGGACCTCCAATCGAGCGGTCCAGGTCCAGCCGGTCCCATCGCCTGTAGGGCGGGCCCGACCGAAGAAGCTGGGCCGTGCCGTGACGGCGCCCAATCCCCAGCACCCGGCCGTCCGGTTCGAAGAGGAACGCTGTTTCGTCCCCGGCGACCTCCTGAAACACCGCGCGTTTGCGCCAGATCAGGCCATCGTCGCTTTCGAGCATGAGGGATTCGACCTCACGGCCTTCTCCCTTGGGGCCAACGGCAAAGCCGATCTTGCGCCGGCCGCACAGGTAGGCCTTGCCGCCAAACGTCCCCGCGCGCCAGATGTAGTGTCCGAATGTCCCTTCGAGGAGGATGGGGCTGTGCCATTGGGCTCCATCTTGGGACCAGGCGGCATACCCCAGATGCTGGTTCAGGTCCCAATCCTTGGGCGGCAGCGTGGCTGGGCCGCTGTACCAGGTTCCTGTGTAGACAAAGAGCTTGTCCTGGAAGACCAGGAAATGCGGATCGCGGGTGTCTCTGTGGGCGACGCCGAACCGATGGACCTGCTTCCATTGCCGGCCGTCGTCGTCGCTGGCCAGGATCAGAATGGAGGCCGTCGGATGCACCGAGTGTCCGTCCGGACAACTGCGAAAGGTCAGGAACAGCCTGCCTTTGAATCGGACGAGGTCGGTGAACGCGTTGTGCTCGCCGTTATGGAACACGCGTCGCACGGACGTCACCCGGATCTGTGGCAGGGATTCTTCGCGTCCGGTCTGCCCGGGCTCGGCGCCGGCCGTTTCGGCGCCGAGACAGCCGCAGAGAATCGTCAACGCCGCGGAGCGCAGAAGGGACTGACCCAGGGATGACCCTCTGACTGGAACGGAGCGGCCGGGCGCGTGTGTGTGGGAGCGGTCGTTGGCGGTTCTCGATGCGTCGCCGGTGAAGTGCGAGCGTGCTTTCACAGGCGCTAGATTCGGCTCCAGCATCCCTGGCGGGCAAGCTCATTCGCAGGGAGCTCATTCGCGGGGAGGCTGTTTGTCTCTTGGCGCGGGAGGCCATTCGATGTTGAATGAACGGCGCATGAACCAAGAGATCGCGGCCTTGCTGGACCTCTCGCATGAACTCGGGCGCGAAGAGCGCCAATTGGCCATCCTGAACGAAGGCAACGCATCCGCCCGGCTCGATGGCGGGCAGTTCGCCCTCAAGGCGAGCGGCGCGCGGCTGGCGTCTCTCTCCGAAAGTGACGTGACCGTCTGTCGTGGGGCGCCGATGATCGAGTTGCTTGACCGTAAGACCCTGCCCGACGCCACGATCGAGAAGGCCCTGCTCGAAGCGCGGGTCGATTCCGCCGCGAAGCTGCCCGGCATCGAGTCGATCTTCCATGCCTGGCTGTTGACCCTCGAGAATGTGCGTTTCGTCGGCCAGTGCCATCCGGTCGCAGTCAACCAAATCCTCGCCTCGCCGCGCGCCCGGGACTTTGCCGAACACCGGATGTTCCCGGACGAGATCCTGTTCTGCGGGGCGATGTCGGTTTATGTGCCCTATGCGGATCCCGGTCTGCCGCTGGCCTGGCAGATCCGCGAGCGAACCCGCGACTTCATTCGCGAGCACGGGATGGCGCCGCGGTTAATCCTGCTGCAGAACCACGGAGTCATCGCCCTGGGGGCGTCCGCACCGGCGGTGCTGGCCACCGTGATGATGGCCAACAAGGCGGCGATGATTTTCAGCGGCGCGGCTGCGATGGGCGGGCCGACATTCCTGCTGCCCCAACACGTCGACCGGATCCTGGCGCGGCCCGACGAGGGGCATCGACAGCGGCCCGTGGATCTTTGAAGGCGGCTAACAATCCTGGCCGGCGCAGAGGGCAGCTCCGATGAGGCCGACCTTCGGATTGAGAACGACCGAGACGGGGATCGACTCCATGAGCGGCCTCATCCGTCCCTTGTTGAGGAACGCATCGAGAAATCCCTCGTCCTGGAGCAGCGGCAGAATCTTGGGCGCGACGCCGCCGGCGACGAAGAGACCTCCCTTGCAGAGGAGTTTCAGGGCGAGGTTGCCCGCTTCAGCCCCATAGGCGCTTACAAACATGCGCATGGCCTGCCGGCACAACGCGTCGCCGCCGCTCAACGCCGCTTCGGAGACTGCAGCCGACAAGTCCACCGTGCCATTCTCTCGATCGGCCTCGCGCAGCGATTGTTCGCGGACTCGAGCCATCTCGGGCGTCTCCTGTTCGGGGTGTTGTTTGCAGAGGAACTGGTAGATCAGGGCGATGCCAGGTCCTGACACAATCCGTTCCACGGAGACCTGCGGTACCCCGAGGTGCTCGCGCAGGTGATCCAACAACTGCGCTTCGAGGGCCGAACGCGGCGGAAAATCCGTGTGGCCTCCCTCGGACGGGAACGTGCGATACCGTCCCGCGTCGTCGGGAACCAGGAACCCCTCGCCCAGGCCTGTGCCGGCGCCGATCACGGCGATGGGGGCGGAGCGGTCGGGCGTGCGCTTCTGGAGGGTGAGCAGGGCCGAGTCATCGAGTCCGGCGAGGCCATAGCCGATGGCGCTGAAATCGTTGAGGAGGGTGACGCGCCCGATGCGCAAGTCTCGCTGCAGCCGCTCGGCCGAGAGCGACCAACTCAGATTGGTCAATTGGGAGGCCTGGTTGACCACAGGCCCCGCGATGCCGAAACAGGCGTGTTCGACCTCGCCGTGGCCGTCCAATGCCGATTCCGATTCATCGAGGAACCTTTTCACCATGGGCGCCAGGTCGGGATACTCCTGGCTCGGATACGTCGCCTCGGCGAGCGTGGCGAGCGACGGACAAGGATGGCCCGGGGCGGGCGCCTGGGCGCGGACGAGTTGCAGAATCGTCTTTGTTCCTCCGATGTCGCCGGCCAATACAAGTTTGCTCATAGCACAAGATCCTGTTCCCGCTCAAGCTGCGCGCCGAGCGTACTTCCATTCGCCCGTGCGCGGCAAGAGAAAGGGTGACACGCGATGCCGGCTATCCCGCGGCGAACCGGGACTTGGCGGGCAACCGCCCGCCGACGCGCCGCACACCGCGCCCGGGGTTGGCCGCCAGATGCTCGCAGATCTTGAAGACGGTTTCCGGGTCGGCCGGGCCGGCGAACTTGGGATCTGAGGGCGGCGGCAATGCCTGGGCAATCTCGACGGCAGTCGAGGGCGCGGGCTTGCGATCCGGCGTGCCGGCGAGATAGGCCACGACTCTTTGTTGGAGTTCGAGGACCTTGTCGGCTGCGATCTTGCCGGCCTGGACGCCGGGTTGGTGGTACGCGTTGATGTGGATCAACTGCGCGTAGAGGCCCACCGCCCGCTCGAAAAGCGCGATGAGCACACCGACGCTGAAGGGCGAGACCTCGCCCACGGTGAGGGTGAGCGATTGCCGCGGAATGGCGGCCTGATAGAGGGCGCTGCGGGTGCCGAGCAGAAAGCCGGAGAGATAATCGCCGCTGGTCGAGCCGCGCGCGTCGATCGCGATCGATTCGCCCCGACGGTCCCGGAGCACTTCAATGAAGACGACGAAGAAATTGGGCAGGCCGTCGCGCAGTTGTTGGACGTACGCGTGCTGGTCGGTCGACCCTTTGTTGCCGTAGACGGCGAGCCCTTGATTGACGGTGGCGCCCTCGAGGTCCTTCTCCTTGCCGAGCGATTCCATCACCAACTGCTGCAGGTAGCGCGCAAAGAGATCGAGACGGTCCTTGTACGGAATCACGACCATGTCCTTCTCCCCGCGGCCGCGGCCCAGCCCATGCCAGGCGAGGGCGATCTGGGCGGCCGGGTTCTGGCGCCAGGTGTCGATGCGCGTGACCTGGTCGCACGCCCGGGCCCCGGCGAGCAGGCCGTCGATGTCAAAGCCCTGAAGCGCGGCCGGGAGCAGGCCCACGGCCGAGGTCTCGCTTGTCCGCCCGCCGACCCAGTCCCAGATCGGGAACTGGCGGCGCCAGCCCTCGCGGCCGGCCAGTTCGGAAAGCTCGCTTCCCAGCCCGGTGATGGCGACCGCGTGCGGCTCGAACTTCAGCCCGCGGCTCTCGTAAGCCGCTTTGGCTTCCTTCATGCCGTTCTCCGTCTCGCGCGTGCGGCCCCCCTTCGAGATCACGATGCACAATGTGCGTCCGAGGTCCGGGCCGATGGCCGCCAGCACCCGGTCCATGCCGTCCGGGTCGGTATTGTCGAAGTAGAATGACCGCATCCGGTCGGTCAGCGGGTGGCCCAGGGCCTGCGCCACGAATTGGGGTCCCAACGCCGATCCGCCGATGCCGATGAGGAGCAGATTGCGGAACGGGCCGCCTGCGCCGGCGACGCGGCCTTCATGGACTTCGCGTGCGAAAGCCTTGATCGCCGCGCATGTCGCCTCGATCTCGAGCCCGATCCGGCAGGGGCGTTTTGCCCCCGTGTCCTGGTCGATCTCCTTCCTCGGCGCCAGTTCGGGCGCGCGCAGCCAGTAATGGCCAACCATGCGCTGTTCGTCCGGGTTGGCGATCTTGCCCGCTTCGAGGCGGTTCATCGCCTGAAAGGCCCCTGCGATCTTGTCCGCCATCGAGGCGTGATAACCGGGCGGGAAATCCACTCGGCTGAGGTCGACCGCAAGATCGATCGACGGAAAAAAGTGGTAGTTGTCCGTGAATCGTCGCCACGTGTTCATAATGTCAGATGTTCTGCTGCCGGCCGGCAGCATACGGGACCGGGCCGCGGCTTGGGAACGGAGAAATGCACTTCTCGCCCGCAGCCGTCCACATTCTGGAGACTTCCGCTTCGCGGCGGTCACGACACCATGAAGCATGCGGGCTAGCCCAGATCGATCACAGGCTTCGCGCTGAACCGGATCCGGGCAAGCCCGGATTTCTCACCACTGGGAAGATGACAACGAAATCCGGGCTGGGGTAAAACC
>CAYPUR010000217.1:0-8479 GCA_964413865.1 uncultured Verrucomicrobiota bacterium | reverse complement strand
GGCGGCTCGGGAAAAGGACGAGGACGTACCCGGTCGAGTACACGTACGATGCCCAAGGCCGGATGCGGACGATGAAGACCTGGCAGGATTTTGGTAACTGCTCAGGTGCTTTTGGCTGGCCGAGGCAGAAATGGGCTGCCGTCGAGGGCGCGGCGAAGGTATTCGAGGACGGGCAAGCCGTGTTTGCGTAGTGTAGAGATGTAGCTGCGGATGCGGGCATGGCGGCAAGCGCCGCTGAACGTTCGGAAGCAGCCGGAGATTTTCATGCGCACCTTCATCATGCGGAAGGCGCGTTCGGCTTCGTTGTTGGTAAAGGGTAAGTCCAGGTTCCAGAGGAACGCGAGGATGGCGTCATCGTACCCCTCCAGGCGATCCAGGAGGTTCTGTTCCTTGGACTGTTTGGCGCGGGGTTGAGCCCTTTGCTCCGGCGTCAGTCACGGTGCGCCCGGACCCGACCACCGCTGGAAGAGCTCCTTGATGACACGATACTTCTCGGGGTGCTTCGATTCGTTCTGGTGGCAGTAGATCAGCACGCCGTCTGAGCATTCGCGCGCCCGCGCCATCACGTCCCGGACATACTCGGGCGTCGAATCCCCGAGCCTCGAGTGTGCGGTGGCGTACACGTCGACATAGACAGGCACGCTGTCGCCAAAAAGCTGTCGGATCCGGGCGACCTCCGAGCATACGGCCCCTGCATCCGACAGGTTCGCCCGGACCGACTCGTTCCGGTAGGGAAACAAGATGCCGTCAAAGAGGCCGCGGTGTTGTTCGGCATAAGCCGGCGTAAGCTGGCGATAGTAACAACAGGGAATGAACGCCAGCCTGGGATTGATGGCCCGGGCATCGGACACAATTCGCCTGAACCGATCCGGATTCAGCGTGCTTGGATTATGGACGAAGTCATCCAAGCTCCACGCAACCAGGTTCGGATGCTGAACGCTCAGCGTGGCGATCTCGGTGCCCCACCGCTCGTAGTCGAGCCGGAAGGGCTCCGAGTAGTTCTTCGCGTGCGGCGGGGATTCCGACGGCGGAACAAGCGTCACCCAGACCTGGATCCTTCGCTCGCGCGCCTGGGGCAGGAACGCCTTCAGATCGTCCCAATCGGTGGCCGCGTGCCAGACCAGCCAATTGTAGGTGTTCGCGCCGATCGCCCTCAGGTTTTCGAGGAGAAACGCCAGGTCCACCCGTCCATCCGCGCGACGGGGTGCGGCGTTGTACGTGCCGAACACATTGCGCGGCGATTCACGGTGCGGCGGCCCCGACCCGGCATCGGCGGCTCGAATTGGGCGAAGGCTGGCGTCAGTCATCCACAGGACCCACACCAGCGCCAGGCGCACGGCCAGTGGCAGATTCATGGCCCGATGCTACGCAGACCGGAGATGCACGACAACCCGCGATTCAACAGGGTGCGAGCGCAGCCAGTCCGGCGGAAGCCGGAAGGGCATTCACCAGAAAAGCCGCCCATCTGCCCATGGAATCACATCTTCACAGTCGACGATTATCGGCATGATCCAGTCCGACTCTGTCCGTGGTGAGGGCATACTGCCACGAGAGCACAAAGGAAACGAAGGGATTGCATCATCTGCCCCCCATCTTCGTTTACTTCGCTGTCTTCTGTTCACTGCGTTCGTCTCCGGCGGCTTTCCCCGCTCGAACGAGGTCAAAGAACGCGGCCTGTTCAAGGGCTCTGTAGCGCTCCGGGTGACAGGTCAGAATGACGATCTGGAGCCTGCTCGAGGCCTCTTCGAGCAAAACCAGCAGACGCGCAAGACGCCCGGTGTCGGTGGCGTTCAACACGTCGTCCAGAACGACCAACTGGCGCTCGTCCCTGGCGAGGACTTCTCCCAGCGCGAGTCGAGTGACCAGAAAGAGCTGCTCCTCCTCGCCGCCCGAGAGGTTCTCGAGCCCAACCGCCTCGGTCAGGGATTCGGGTTGCACGCCGGCCGGGACGAACTGGGCGGTCAGACGCAGCGTCCCCAGGCGCGGTCCGGCCACACGGGCGAGCATTCGGCTGGCAGCGCGCTCGACGGGAGCCGCCACGGCGGCGACAGCAGCGGCTTTGCACGACGCCACGGTGTCGTGCAGGAGTCGCAGAGCGTCCATGCGAAGCTTCTCCCGCCGGATCCCGGCTTCGAGATCGGCCCGTCTCTCGTCGCAAGCCGCCAGCTTGGAATACGCGCCCTCGGCGGCCAGGGTCTGCAGGCGCCCTTCAGCCTTGTTCTCGTCGTCTCGAGCGGCGGCTTCGGCAACCTGATGCGTCTGAAACTGACGCTCCAGTTTCTCGAGCGATTTGCCCGGGTCGTCGCCGATCTCCGCCAGCTTCGCCTCGCACTCGCCGGCTTGCGTCCGAGCAACCTCCCAACCCATCAGCGCCTCCTTCCGGGCCTCCTGGCGGGCCGTGTCGGACAGGGCGTCCCTTGTCAGATCATCGAGCCGTCTGTTGGCGGCTTCGAAGTTCAGGCGCGCGTTGTTGAGTCCGGCCTCGGTCTCGGCATGGCGTTTCTCGACCGCCTGAGCCCCGGCTCGAGCGCCTTCGAAGGCGTCTTCAGCCTGCACCACGGCGGTATCGATCTCCTTGCACTGCTCATCGAAAGCGGATTGCAGTCCGCTCAGCGCGGGCGGCTGGGTCTGCCAGGCGGGAAAGCGTTTTGTTCGTTCAAGGATGCGCGCATCGAGTTCGGCCAACTGACGCTGCAAGTCTTCCGGAGTCTCGTCCCCGGCGAGTTCCTCGATTTGACCGTCGAGGGCGGCGATCTTCTGGTCGAGATCCTTGGCCTGGTCGCGGAGGAGTTGGAGACGGTCGGCGTCCTGGGTGCCGTACGGTTGCGTCAGCTTCGCCACCTTGTTCTCGGCGACAGCCACTTCCTCACGCAGTGCCTCGACGTCCATCTCCGGGCCGGCCGCGATGATGCGGCCGAAGCCGTCGACATCGAGACTGACCTCCGGCGACCCGGCGAACATTGCGTCCCCGCCCGCCGAAACGGTCTTTGTCTCCTTGGGCGATTTCCTGGTCACGACGGCGTCGTGCAGCGGGCGAATCGTCAGGCGAATGAGCGACGCCTGGAGCTTGGTCTCGGCCTTTTCCCGAGCGGCGAGGTGCTTTCTGACCTCGCGAATTGTCTTGTCATCCGGCGCCACCAACTGGGCCCGCGAGTGCCTCACCGCCGCCAGAGCAGTTCCGATCTCTCGCAGCTTGTCCAGCCTGGTTGCCAGGATCTGCCGGGCCTTGGTGTCGGACAAAAACTCGCGGGCATCTTCGATTTCGGCGGTGCGCTGCTTGAGGGAATCGCGTCCGGCGCGCGCGTCATCGCGCCTGCGGCGGCACGCGTCGGCGCGCTCGGCAGTCGTCTTCAACTCGACGGCCACATCCCTGAGCAAGGCTTCGTCCCGCTCGATTTGCGCCTTGATCCGTGCGATCTCCCGCCGCGCGCTGGCGATCAACTCGATCGTCCGGCCGATGGAGTCGCACCGTTCCTTGGCGGTTTGTTCGGCCTGACGCTTGTTCTGCAGTTCGCTTTGAAGGCGCTGAAAGGACTCCGCCAACCGGCGCGTCTCAGCCAGCGGTGCAGCGAGACTGTCGGCGTCCCTCCTGGCCTGGGCCCGCCTCTGACGGGCATCCTCGACCGCGCGCGCCGCCTCCTCGAAACTCTGCTTCTGTTCGAGAAGCCGCTGCCGCTCGCGATTCACTTCGGCACATTCGAGTTCCAAAGCCAGAATCGGCGCGGCGTCCTTGCCCGTGCGCAGCTTGCCGCCCCTGGTGAAGAAGGACAGGTACTCGTCTTCAAGCAGCACCTCGATCCGCGTGCCCTTTTCACCGGTCAACTGGACACCCAGAGCCGCGCGGAGGCTCTCGGAGACGCTCGACGACAGGGAGTCGAGTCGCAGGGTGCCTTGCGGGGCCCAAAGCACTTGGGCCAGGCCCCAGTGCTCCTGCTTCGACAGGCCGCGACCCGGCGCATCCGTGGCGTCGAGGATCTCCCGCAACAGCGCGTCCGCGTTCCGTCCGTCGGCAATCGGCGCAAACCGGCCCTCCTCGAATCGAAGCAGCCGCGCCGATGCGCCGTCCAGGAAGGTCTTGTCGATCCGGTATCGGACGCCCGTCTGCGAAAACTCGACCGTGGCCTGGGGCACCAGGGAACGGCCCCACGGGCGGACGGCCTCGATGTCCTTGCCCGTGACGATGTGCGCGTCGAACAGGGCGCATCGCATCGCCTCGAACAGGGACGATTTGCCGGTTCCATTCGGGGCATGGATGACATTGAGGCCTTCGGCGAAGGGGCCGATCTCGATTGGTTCGAGGATATTCCGCCAATGCGCGGCTCGCAGGCTGTGGAGAATCACGAGCGGCTCCTTTCGCAGAGGTCGAACAGTTGCAGGAGCGCCTGGGATGCCACCGCCCGCTGGCCCGTCTCGGATGGTGCGGATGCCAGTGCGTGCAGCCTCCGCGCAGCGTCTCGGAACGGCCCCGCCGGCAGCGACTCGATCCACCCCTCGCCGTCGGGGGCCGGAGTCAGCCCCGTGGCATCGAGAACCCCGAAGAGAAAGCGGGACGTCAGGATTTCATCGAGCCGTTTCAGCACATCCCGGTCCTCGGGAAAAAGCAGTCCATCCAGACGCATCCGGACCAAGGTCGACGCTGGCTCGGCGATCCCCGTCAACTGCTGGACCAGCGACTCGATCGACGAGGGCTGAGTTACCGAATGATCGAGGGTACGCCAATCGAGTCCGCCGGTCCGGATCGGAATCAGCGTGGGCGGCGCGCCCCGGCGCTGGATCTCGACCACGAGCACGTTGCCGCTGTCGCGTTCGCCGAACTTGGTTGTCTCGTGGGTGCCGGGATACGCCATCCGGCACTCGCCCTGCGGGTTCTCGTAGCGGGCAAATGAATGCCAGTGCCCCAGGGCGAGATAGTCCAGACCCGACCGCGTCGCGGCATCGCGGGGAATCGGGTAATCGGGCTCGCCGCTCGAAATGCCCTCGACATTCCCATGCGCGAGTCCGATGGCCGGCTTGGATGCGTCGTGCGCCTTGATCCAGGAGGTCGGGTCCTTGCTCGAGTATTTTTCGCGCAGGGGACACGGAAACAAGATACAACTGTCCAACTCGATCGGTTCGCTCCTCGTGCAGACTCTGATGTTGTCCGCTTCCTTCCAGACCGGATGCTCCCACACCGAGCCCGGGCTCAGAGGATCGTGGTTCCCGGGGATGATGTAGACCGGCCCCGGGAAACAGCGCAGGATCTCGCCAACCTTGCGCACCGACACCCTGTCCACCCCGTTGTCCTCGAAGACATCGCCGGTCACCAAAAGCATCTCGGCCTTGTGGTCGCGCGCGGCCTCAACCACCCGCCGGGCGGCAGTCAACCGCGCCTCCCGCACACGGTCTGCCACTTTGCCCACCGACGCGGCACGCATGCCCATCTGCCAATCCGCGGTGTGAAGGAATCTCATGACACAACCAGGCCCGGATACCCAACCCGCTCAGCGTTGAACGTTAAGCGTTGAGCGTTGAACGTTGAACTTCGAGCGCTTCCCGTTCACGAGCCCAACCCGTTCTCAAGAAAGAACATGCTTCTGCCACGAAACGAGCCGCGGGGCCAACGAATCCACGGATCCCCGGCTTTCCTGTCTATCGGTGTTTATCCGTGCCTATCCGTGGCCATCCGTGGCCTTTTCTGTCTTTCCGTCGATCCGTGCCATCTGAGGCTGATTTGCTTATCCGTGCTCATCGGCGGCAGCTTCCAGCGACTTCGCCATGCACGGGTTCAGGTCTTGAAGCTCTCGGCCTTCGCCGTGCTCACAAAAACTATATCAAACATGCGGGCTAGCCCGGATCAATCGCAGGATCGGCGCTGAACCTGATCCGCGCTAGTTGCCCTGGCCTCTTTAGGCCATTGCCCACTGCTCGCGCAGGAGCTTCACCATGTTGCGAATCAGCTTGATCTTTTCCTCCTGCGGAATCTCCTTCTTGGGATCCGCCGGATTCTTGGGCCAGCCGCCCTCGAAGCTGACGGCGCCGCGGTAGCCAAGGAGCTTGAGACCCTTGAACCCGTCCACGTATTGATCCGCCTCGGGATGCACCCCGGGGATGATGCGCTCCTTGAGGCCCGCGATGTGCACATGCGTCAGCAGCTTGCCTGCGCAGATGAACGCCCCCATGAAGCTCGTCTCCTCGAGCCCCATGTGCCAGAAGTCGCCCATCACAGTCGCGCCGGGGCCGATGTCGGACGCGATCCGCGCGGCGTCCGCGACCTGGCGCAAAAAGGGCGTCTCGTGGCGGCGGAGCGGTTCGAGAACGATCGAGGTGCCGTGCTTGGCCGCGTGTTGGGCCAGCCGCTTGCCGGTGTTCTCGACGAAGTCCTTCCGCAGTTCCTTGGCGCTCAAACGCCCCGGCTCGCTGAGCTTGTCGCGCGCGGGACAGATGATGAGGCCGACCGAATTCATCTTGCCCAACGCCTCGATGACCGGCAGGAACTTCTGCACCTCGGCCTCGCGCTTCTCCGCCTCGGCATACGAGAAATCGCTCGGGCCGCACGCCGTGGACAGGAACAGCTTGCGCCCTTTGAGCGCCTGGATCATGGCGTCGGCGTTCTTGATCGGCCAGTCCCCCGACGGGATCTCGACGGCGGCAAAGCCGTTTGCTTCGAGGAAATCGAGCTTCTCGTTCATCTCGTCCCCGGGAATGGCCCACCACTGGAGGCAGAGATTCAACTCGGCCGGCTTCTCGGGCGGGGTGAGCTGGGGCATCCAATCGTCTCGAACCGTTTGTCCCTGTGCCGCCGCGCGTTGCGCGCCGCACACCGTAGCCGCTCCGGCGAGAGCCGAAGCCGTCAAGAAATCGCGTCGTTTCATAATGCATCCTCTCGATTCAACCGCATGGACCAGACGCCCGTCCGGCCCCCCCGAGCCGGCATGGATGCCGCATGCACCCCATGACACGGCTCGAACAGATCAACCAGAACTCAAACAGTCTCGCTTAGGGCCTGTGCAGGAATCAATTCCCATTTTGCGCATCCGCGGTTGTGCGGTTGTCGGTGCCGGAAACCGGCCGCTGACCTGGCCACTCGTTCCCCCGCTCCTCTTCGTGTCGCCTGCGCGATCGAGACCCAAAACGAGGTCTTTGTCAGTTTGGACGGAGAGGATGAGCCCGTCGTTTGCCTCCTCCGCGGGGACCAACCGCAGCTCGCGAATGCGGCCCGCATACCTCCGGGCGCAACGTTCATCTGGACTCGCGTCCACGCGAACAAGACCTTGCTGTTTCGTCCCAACGAAGTCCGGTCGAAGTCGACCGCGAGTGACACGCCGGGGCCAGGCGCGGAGCCGTCCGCGGCCTAGGTTCGCTGCGTTTCAAGCCGAATTCTCGTTCCACGGTGTCTCGGAAAACAACCGGGTGGAAGTGGGCCTGATTCTCGCCCGGCTTGGGCCACAAGATGCGTCCCAAGCGCTGTGCCTCTTCCTGGCGGGGGCCGGACGTGCCCGAGACCTGAATGGCCGCCGCCGCGTCCGGGAAGTCCACAGAGACCCCGGCGATCTTCGACAGGACCAGCGCGGGCACAACCACGCTCTATTCCAGCGCCCACCGAATGGACGCAGCGATTGTGTGGCCGATCCCATCCACGGTCTGCAGGGATTCGGCGCTGGCGGTCATCACCGCTTCCACGCGCGCGAACCGCTCCAGCAGCCGGGCCGCTCGCGAGGGGCCGATCCCGGGCAGACCCTGCAACAACCGCAGTTGTACCCGCCGTCTGGCTCGGGGTCGTTTCCCGTGTCGAAGCAGCGCCCCAGCCGCATGCCTTCGGAGTTGGTCGGCGGCATAGACGAGCAGCCGTGCGGTTTCCGCCGGCTCACGAGACCGCAGCACAGGGAGATCATAGACCAACGTGAGCGAGATGAGGGCGCCCTGCAGCGCTTCCCGACGCATCCCGCTGGCGTTCAGGTCGCGGCCTGTGCCCTCGACGACGAGGGCCGCTCGGTCAGGCCACGCGGCAAGACGGTTCGCTTGTGTGAACAACCGTCCGTCCTTGATCGACTCCGCGAAATCCACCAGCGTCTTTCGCTCGAACAAGCAGGAATTGTCGATCAGATAATCGCCCAGCTTGAGTGGCTCGACCCGGACCTCGATCCCCGGGATTTGCTTCAGAGCCTCGAGAACGCCGCTGCGCATCTCCCGGTGATCCACGATGACGATGCGAGCCGCGGGCGTAGGTTGAGCTTGAACGCGATCGTTCCTATGGGTTGCTCCGAGATGGTCCCCAACTCCTTGCGCGTTGGTCATACTCGCCTCCTCTCCAGACGCCACCAACGTTCACCGGGCCCGATGCCTCGTCAACTGCCGATGAAGAAAACTTGCTCCCTCGCCCCGCGGAGCGGGCCGGATCGTTTCGCGACGCAGGAGCGAAACGATTTGGAGCCAGTTGTCGGATTTGAACCGACGACCGACGGTTTACAAAACCGTTGCTCTACCACTGAGCTAAACTGGC
>CAYPUR010000216.1:0-8517 GCA_964413865.1 uncultured Verrucomicrobiota bacterium | reverse complement strand
CTGCATGCTGACTTCTCTTGAGAACCCCGGCTTCGCGGTGGCAAAAAGTGGTGAGAAGTGCAGGGCTAGCCCGCATATTTTACACCCCGATAGGGCACAGGGCGGTCGGACCTCGCAGGATGACTGCTATGCGGGTTAGGACTAGCCCGGTTACGGTTCCTCGCGAAGCGTGTGAAATAACCGGGCTAGGGGGGGGCTGCGGGCAAGAATGGCTTGACAGGCCATGTCTGACGCCAATTATTTGGCGCATGGCCATTGACGCAGGTAATGCCTGCCTGACCTTCTTCAGAAGGAGCGATGGCCTGGAGTGTATTCCGCGCCCCCCCCAAGAGATCAACGCCCGGTCCAGGTTCAGGAGGGCGATCGGAGTTGGGCCGTCGACTCATAGTGCTGGGATCGATATGCCGCTCCGGCGGGCGCGCCTCAAGAGCCGCAACGCGGACAACCACAGCGAGGGATGAGCATGAAACCACACAGACTTCTGATCCAGACCATACTCGGATTGACTGCCGCCACGCTCCCGCTCCGGGCCGATTACGCCGCGGAGATTCTGGCCGACGCGCCATTGGTCTACTACCGTTTCGAGGAGAGCAGTGGTCCTGTCGCGGCCAACCTGGGGAGCCTGGGCGCCGCCGCCGATGGCGCTTACAGCGGGGCGGGGGCTGTGCTCGGCGCCGAGTCCGGCTCGCCGGTTATGGGGAGTGCGGTCGCGCTGGATGGGATGGAGGGGTTCGTGGGCGTGCCGGCCCTCGATCAAGCGCTGACCCGGTTCACTCTGGAAATGTGGTTGCAGCGGACCTACGACTGGCCCGGTTTGACCGCCCTGTATGCCAACGAGGGTTGGGCCGAAGGGTCTTTGCATCTGAATCTGGTCAGCGCGGACAGCGACCCGCTCATCGAGTTTGCGGTGAATGGGAATCCGGTTCCTTACCCCCGATTCGCCCCGGCGTGGGCTGTAGGCGAGTGGCATCACGTCGTGGTCACATATGACAGCATGGCCAGTCCGCCTCAATTGAGGTTGTACTTCGACGGCCTGCCGCAGCCTGAGGTCCAGTTGGCATCGGCCATTCCGGTGAGCTTCGCCGGAGGGCGGCTGGGGATGTGGGATGCCCAGCGGCAATTCGAAGGATTGATCGACGAGTTCGCACTGTATTCGAGCGTGCTGGGTGCGGACCGGGTCGCGGCTCGCTACCAAAGCGCCTTTCCCGAGGTGCGTATTGCCGTGCAGCCTGCCGATCAAGTCGTGCTTCGGGGCGAGAACGCCCACTTCAAGATCGAGGCGACTGGGGCCGGTCTGGGGTATCAATGGTTGCGGAACGGGCAGGAAATTCCCGGCGCGACGCAACCGCAGTACGACCTTGCGGCCCAAACGGCGGATGACGGCGCCCGGTTTTCCGTCCGTGTCAGCAGCCAAATAGACACCGTGGTGAGCGCCGAGGCTCTGCTCACCGTGATCTCGGAGGCGAGCATTCTGGTGCAGCCGGCGGATGCGTATCTTGGGGAGGGTTACCCGGCGGTGTTCGGCGTGACCGCCCAGGGGCCGGATCTGCACTATCAATGGTTCCGCGATGGCCAGGCTATCGCGGGGGCCACCCAGCCCGCCTATGCGACGGGCCCCGTGAGCCTCGCGGACGAAGGGGCCGTGTTCACCGTGACCGTCAGCAACGACGTCAATAGCGTGGCCAGCGTCTCGGCGCGTCTGACGGTGTTCTCGATGCCGTCGGATGTGTACGGGAAGACAGTGATTGCGGATGAACCGCTGGTCTACTACCGGTGCGATGAGTCCGGCGGTTTGACCGCGCGCAACCTGGGGCGATTGGGTTCGGCCGGGGAGGGCAGCTACGCCCCGTCGGGAGTTCAATTCGGCGGGCCTTCCGCGTTCACGGGACTGGGTTCGGCGATCTGGCTCGACGGGTTCGAGGGGCATGTGGCCGTTCCGGCCTTGAACGAGCCGCTGGCGCAAATGACGATCGAGCTGTGGTTGAGCCGGACCTACGATTGGCCCGGGCTGACGGCGCTGCTGGCGAATGACGCGTGGCAGAGTGGCGCACTGCATCTAAACCTGGTCGAGGCGAGTCCCGGTCCGCTGGTCGAGTTCGCGGTCAATGGCAATTCGGTCAACCCGCGCTTCAACCTCGAGTGGGGTCTGGCACAGTGGTACTATTTGGCGCTCACGTATGATGCCTCGGCACAGCCAGGACAACTGAAGCTCTACCTGGATGGCGCGCTCCGCGCGCAGGTCGAGATCCCTGGCGCAGGGGCCATCGCGTGGACCGGCGGGAGGCTCGGATCGTGGACGACCTCCCGGCAATTGGAGGGCTCGATGGACGAGTTTGCCTGGTATGACACCGTTCTGAGTTCTGAGCGGATTGAAGCGCGCTACAATGCCGTCCAGCGCGAAGTGATCATCGCCGCGGGGCCGGACGATGTGACGGTGCTCGAGGGGGCGTCCGCCACCTTCAAGGTCCTGGCCACGGGCCCGGACCGCGCGTATCAATGGTTGCGCAATGGCACTGCAATCGAAGGCGCGGTGGCCGATGCTTACACGGTCACCGCGGCCATGGCCGACGACGGGGCCCGGTTCTCGGTCAGGGTGAGCAACGACGTGAACAGCGTGACCAGCGCGGAAGCCCAGTTGACCGTGGTGGGAATCCCGCAAACCGATTACGCCACGACGGTCCTCGAGGATATGCCAGTGGTGTACTACCGGTTCGAGGAAACCGCGGGCGCGGTGGCGCAGAACCTGGGCAGCCTCGGGGAGGCGGCGGCGGGGGCCTATTCGGAATCAGGGCTCTCCTTCGCGCAAGCGTCTGCCGGACCCGAGCTGGGTCGCGCGCTGCGGTTCGCCGCCGGCCACGTGGAAGTTCCCGATTTGGGCATGGCCCCGCTCGATCAATTCACCTTCGAACTCTGGCTCAATCGCCAGTCCGATCCAACCGACTTCTTCGCTCTCTTCGCCACGCACGGCTGGGCGGCGAACGGCTTGCATTTCAACATTGCGGCGGGAGCCCTGGGCGAATTCGCCGTCAACGGGAACCCGTCCCCGTGGCCGCAGTGGTCGGCCGGGGCAATCGGCGATTGGAATCACTGGGTTGCGGCGTGTGACCTGGCCGAGGGGCAGGCGCAGATCAAGGTGTATGTGAATGGGAGCCTTGCTGCGACCGGCGCGGCGTCCACGCCGATCCTGTTGGCCGGCGGGCGAATCGGGCGGTGGGGAGAGCTGCGTTCGTTTGACGGATACCTGGACGAAGCGGCGATTTACACCTCCACGTTGTCGCACGTGCAGGTCTTGCGCCATTACGCGGCCGCGCGCATCCCGGAACCGGTTGATGAAGTTGAACTGCACTGCGCGCGGCTGGTGGGGGGCGAACTGGAGATGTCCTGGACTGGTCCCGGCTTCATTCTCGAAAGCACGGCCGGCCTGTCGGCGCCGGGGTCGTGGGTTGCTGTGCCCGGGGGTGTGGCCAGTCCGGTCAGGGTGCTCATGCAGGACGTTCGCCAGTTCTATCGGCTTCGCAAGCCCTAACCCGCATGTCTCATGGATCTGTGACCACCGCAAAGGCAATGTCATCGCGAGAGCCGCCAAGGCGCGCCAGAAGGGTCAAGCCGTGCCTCACGGCGATGCGGGACGCGTGTTTCGGCAGCACATCGAGGCGAGGATTCACGCTGATCGAGCTGTTGGTGGTGATTGCGATCATCGCCATCCTCGCGGGATTGCTCTTGCCCGCCGTTACCCGGGCGAAGCAGCGGGCGCTCGGCACGGTGTGCCTGGGCAATCTGAAGACCTTGGCGACCGCGTGGTATCTCTACGCCGGCGATCATGAAGACAGGCTGGTGGGCGGATCGACATACAGCCGCGACGCCAAGGTGCGGGCCGACTGGGTCTGGATTCCTCCCGAGGACGCGGTCTGGGCCAGTCCTCAGGAACATCCTGTCAGCCGGGAGAGGCGTTTACAGCATCTCAAGGACGGGTTTTTGTGGCCCTACGTGGGGGCCCATGAGGTTTACAAATGCCCCGGGGACAAAGATGTGCACCTGCGGAGTTACTGCATCGCCAACACCATGAATGGCGAAGACGGATGGGACAACGAACCGTATCTCGTGCACAAGCTGAGCGAGATCCTGAGCCCATCGACGAAGTTCACCTTTGTGCCCAATGACGATCCACGGACCTACCGCCTGGGACCCTGGGTCTGCTACATCGAGATCGAATCGTTCGTCGATCCGGTGAGCTGGTGGCACAACGATCGAGGCAACTTCGCGTTCGCGGATGGGCACGCGGAGAATCACGCCTGGAAGGACCCTCGCACCATCCAAATCGCCAAAGAAGGACTGTTCTATCAGCGGAGCCGGCAAAACCCCGATCTGTTGTGGATCCAGCGATGCTATAATCCCCGCTCCCCGCTGTGAACACTGGCTGCCCCTCTTTCGTCCCCCGTCATCGGCCCTGCTTCGCCATGCCGAACGGAGCATGGATGAGCGCGGCCTGCGTCGCGCGGCCCCTGGGCTTTCCCCGAAGCCCCAGCATGCCGGCCCGTGTCGGGAGATCTATGAAGCCCGTTCTGACCGCGATCATCGTGCTTCTGACGCTGCTTTCGGGGCCATGCGGCCTGCGCGGGGTCGCGGATGAGTGCGTCATCGAAGCGCGTGACTTCGACGAAGGCAATGTGCAGGTCAGCCTCGCGGGGCAGGCGTATGCCGACGGCCCCTCCTGCATTTGGAACGGCGGCAAGATGCCGAACCGCGTGGAGTATGTGGTCGAGTTTCCCCTGAGCGCGGACTATGTGCTCTGGGGGTTGTACGCGGCCGAGCAGTCGCGCCCGGTGGAGATTTACCTGGACGGAAGGAAGGTGGAGGCGGGATTCGCCGGGTTGACGGGCAGTTGGCTGACCAGGTCGGCCCGGTGGGAGCGACAGTGTGTCCTGCGCTGCGAGCGTGGCAGGCACACCCTCACCCTCCAGCGGGACGGGCCGTTTCCGCACATCTGCGCACTGCGCCTCCAGTCGCCCGAGGGCGCGGTCCCCCGGCGGCTGAGCCCCGAAGAGCGCGAGGAAATGAGGCGGCTCCAGGCGCAACGGGCGCGGGCGGGGGCTGCTCGGGCAGCGTTGGCGCGCGTCGATGTCGAGGCCGTGAGGCGGGCCATCGACGACATGGAGAAGAGCTTCCCGGACCGCTACGACGGGCGCGGGCACCGGCAGTTTTTGGACGCATTCGAGAGCCGGCGTCGGACGCTCCTGGAATCCCCGGATGATGAACGGGCGCAGACCGAGGCGATCGACAGTCTCCTGGATGGCGTCCGAAGCGCGTTGCTGGCGAATCCGTTGCTCGATTTCGACCGGCTGTTGGTGGTGCGGCGGAATTTCGCCGGACGCGGCGCCCGACGGGTGACGGGGGGAGATGCGGGGTTTGTGCCGTCCAACTACCTGACGCATGCGGCCATTTCGCGAGAGCCCTGGGACAATGAGATCGCCGTGCTGTCGGATCTGCGCGGGCGCCCGAGACTGGAGCGGCTCTACGGGCCGGGCCACGGCCGGATTCTCCGGGATGTGAGGCTGGATTGGGCGGCGGAGCGCCTGCTCTTTTCGAGCTTGGACGACCGGGGGCGCTGGGCCGTTTTCCAGATGAACCGGGATGGCAGCGGGGTGGAGCAGATCACGCCGACGAACTACCCGGATTTGGATTTCTTCGACGCCTGCCTGTTGCCCAACGGCAAGGTGCTTGTCTGTTCGACGGCTGGTTACATCGGCTTGCCGTGCCTGGACGGCAGCCAGCAGGTTGCCAGCCTCTACCTGCTCGATCCGGCCTCCAAGATGTTGCGCCAACTGACCTTCGATCAGGACAGCAGCAACGACCCGACGGTGCTCAACGACGGACGCGTCCTCTATCAGCGCTGGGAATACAGCGACATCCCCCACTACTTCTCCCGACGGCGGATGAGCATGAACCCGGACGGCACCGGTCAACTGGCGCTCTACGGAAGCGGTTCCTGGTTTCCCACGGCGTTCCGATTCGCCCGGCCGGTCCCGGGCCACCGGACCCTGCTGGCGGGCATTATCAGCGGCCACCACGACTACGGCGACTGCGGGCGGTTGGCCCTGCTCGATCCGTCACTGGCCGGCGCCTATCCCTTCCGGCATCGCCCGGCCTCGAAGGAGTGGGGCGTGGAGGGGCGTCCCATCGCGGTGACTCCGGAGCTGCTGCCCGCAACGGAGACCGGCTTTGTGCAGTTGATACCGGGCTGGGGAAAGCCGGTTCCCGGGACCGTTTGCGACGCGATTGTCGGGGACGTCTACCTCAAAGAGGTTGCGTCGCTGACTACGCATCCGTGTCCGCTCAGCCCGAAGTACTTTTTGGTGTCGATGAAGCCCGATGCGCAAAGCCTGTGGGGGATCTACCTGGTGGATGTCTTCGACAACGCGACGCTGGTCGCCGAGGTGGAAGGCGCGGCGTTGTTCGAGCCGCTGCCTTTGGCTCCATCTCCGCAACCGCCGGTCGTTCCCGACCGCACCGCCCCGGAGAAGCGCGCGGTCGACGTGCACATCGCCGACATCTATTGCGGCCCCGGCCTGCAGGGCGTGCCGCGCGGCAGCGTGCGGGAGGTGCGGGTCTTTTCGTATCACTTCGGGTATGTCAACAAGGCCGGTTTTCCATTGATCGGCACGGAGGCGGGTTGGGACGTGAAGCGCATCCTGGGGACGGCTCCGGTGGCGCCGGACGGTTCGGTGTGTTTTCAGATCCCGGCCAACCTGCCCGTCTCGATTCAGCCGCTGGACAGCGAGGGGCGGGCGCTGCAGTTGATGCGGAGTTGGCTGGTGGGCATGCCCGGCGAGCGCATCTCCTGTGTGGGGTGCCACGAGCAGCGCCCGGCCACCGTGCCCGTTCGGCGAAGCCTGGCCGATCTGCACAGCGGCCAGCCGCTCCGGCCCTGGTTCGGCCCGCCCCGTCCGTTCGCGTTTGCGCACGAGGTCTTCCCGGTGTTGGAACAGCATTGCATCGGCTGCCACTCCGATCCGCCCACGGTCGGGCCGCGCAGCCGTCCCTGCTTCCGCGACCCGGACACGGCCTACGACACACTGCATCCCTATGTGCGGAGGCCGGGGGTGGAGAGCGACATGGCATTGTTGACACCGCTCGACTATCACGCGTCCACCAGCCCCCTGATCCAGATGCTCGAGAAGGGGCATCACGGAGTCAGGTTGGCGGAGTTGAGCCGCGAATCGCGCGAGCGGCTCTATTGCTGGATCGATCTGAACGTGCCTCGGGCGGGGAGCTGGAATCCGCCCCTTTACGGGGATCGGGACCAGCGACAGCGCCGCCGCGAGCTTGCCCAGGCGTTTGCCGGCGACACCACCGATCCGGAAGGTGAGTTCCTCGAGGCTGAGAAGGCTTTCCGAGAGCGGGCGCCGGTCATGTTCCTGCCGCCCGCGCCCGTCGAAGCCCCCGGACCGGACGGGCTCACTGCCGAGGGTTTTCCGTTCACCGCGGCCGCGGCGCGGCAAAGACAGGCTGCCGGCCCTGGCGGTGGGCGGCGGACGATCGATCTGGGCGAAGGCGTGGAGATGGAGTTCGTGTGGATTCCCGCGGGCGGGTTTGTCATGGGCAGCCTGACTGGCGCGGCGGACGAGCGCCCGCGCAGCGAGGTGCGCCTTCGGCAAGGTTTTTGGATGGCGGCTCGCGAGGTGAGCAATCGTCAATACGCCCTGTTCGATCCGCGGCATGACACGCGTTATGTGGACATGCACTACATGGACCAAACGGTTCCCGGGCACATCGCCAACCACCCCGATCAGCCGGTGGCGCGGGTGTCGTGGGCGGAGGCCATGCGGTTCTGCGACTGGCTGAGTCGCAGGACGAGCGCAACGGCCATGTTGCCCACCGAGGCGCAGTGGGAATGGGCCGCCCGCGCCGGAACCGAGACGCAGTTCTTCTACGGCGATGGCGACGCTGATTTTGGCCCATTCGCAAACCTGGCCGACCGATCGCTGCGCTGGTACCGGATGACCTATGACGGACCCAGCGCGCTGCCGCGCCGCTATCCCTATCCGCCCGAGATGAACTTCCCCCTGCATGACGAGCGGTTCAGCGACCGTTGGCATGTGGTGGACTACGTTGGCCAGACCGAGCCCAACGCCTGGGGCCTCCAAGATATGGTCGGCAACGTCAGCGAGTGGACCCGCTCGAGCTATCGGCCTTATCCGCTCGCGGTGGATGGCCGCGACGATGAGAACCCCGGTGAACGCAAGGCGGCCCGAGGCGGATCGTGGGCCGACCGTCCGGCCGACGCCGGCTCTTCAGTCCGCCGCGCCTACGCGCCCTGGCAGAAGGTCCATGACGTCGGCTTTCGCGTCATCCTCGCCGCGGACGCGGATTCTCTGGACACCGTGGAGCGCAGCGAAGCCTTGCGGCTGGAATGGATCGGACCGGAGCGATTCTCCGCTGGCGCCGCGCTGTTTCGCCGCCATGCGGACAAAGAGTGGTCGTTCACCGACTGCGTGAGTTTTTCCCTGATGCGCGAGC
>CAYPUR010000215.1:5122-8521 GCA_964413865.1 uncultured Verrucomicrobiota bacterium | reverse complement strand
AGGCTAGCGGTTATTTCGCACGCTTCGCGAGGAACGGTAACCGGGCCTGTTCACCTAAATGATTGCACCTTGATTGTCGCTTCCGTAGGCTGTGGCCTGCTTTGTATGATTATCTACGTTGACGGCCGATACTGCAGCGAGCGTGATGCGAAGATCTCCGTGTTCGACCACGGGCTGCTTTACGGGGATGGCGTGTTCGAGGGCATCCGCGCCTATCACGGTCGTATCTTCAAGTTGAAGGAACATATCGACCGCCTCTTCTGCTCCGCGAAGGCCATTCTGCTCCGGATTCCGATGACGCACGCGCAGGTGATGAGCGCGGTGGTCGAGACCTGCCGCCGCAATCGGATTCGGGACGGCTATATCCGGTTGGTGGTGACACGGGGTGTCGGCAGTCTGGGTCTCAACCCGGAGCGGTGCCGCCATCCGTCGCTCATCATCATCGCCGACAGGATTCAGCTCTATCCACCCGAGTTTTACGAAAAGGGTCTGACGATTGTGACGGTCCCAACGACGCGGAACCTCAACAACGCCATCAGCCCGGCCATCAAGTCGCTCAACTATCTCAACAACATCCTCGCCAAGATCGAAGCGAACATCGCCGGCGTGGAGGAGGCGATCATGCTCAACGCCACCGGCTACGTGGCGGAATGCACCGGGGACAACGTGTTCATCGTCAAGGCTGGTCAATTGCTCACGCCCCCCCTTTACGCAGGGGCCCTCTACGGAATCACCCGCGGTGTGGTCATCGAGATCGCCAGGGAATGCGGCGTCCCTGTGTCCGAAACCAATCTGACCCGGTACGATCTGTTCAACGCGGACGAGTGTTTTGTGACCGGGACCGGGGCCGAGATTGTTCCGGTGGTCAAGATCGACGGACGCATCATTGGGAACGGCAAACCTGGAACGCTCACGCGGGATCTTGAGAAGCGGTATCACGCTTTGACCCAGGTTTCCGGGGAGCCGATCGCGCCGCCCAGGAAGCGGCGGGCGATTTGACATTGCGCCTGGTTTGGCGGGATGTAGCTTCTTGCATTGTATGTTGTGCATGGTGTGCAAAGAGCACGAGGCCACGGTCCATCTCACCCAGATGGTCGAGGGCAAGATCAAGAAGCTCGATCTCTGCGAGGCCTGCTCGAAGGCCAAAGGCGTTGATGATCCGACCGGGTTTTCGCTCGCCGATCTCCTGATGGGTTTGGGCGCGTCGCAAGAGGTCTCTCAAGCCGCAGGCAGTGGCGGAACCATTTGTTCCACCTGCGGGTTCACCCAGGCTGACTTCAAGAAGTCCGGACGTCTCGGTTGCCCGGATTGTTATCGGGCGTTCAGCGACGGCCTCGAGGCCCTTCTCAAGACCATGCATAAAGGCCAACAACACGTCGGCAAAGTCCCCGGCAGACCCCCCGGCCAGACCCAACCGCCGGGGCGCCCGCCCGAGGATCGCCTCCAGGCGCTCCAGAGGAGTCTCGAAGAGGCCGTCAAGATCGAGAATTACGAGGAAGCCGCCAGGATCCGCGACGAGATCAAGGCCATGAAGGTCGCAACCGGCGGTGCCGTCACCGCCTAAGCCGCATGCATCTGCTGGAGTTTCTCCGCCCCCCCCAGGAAGCAGCCAAACAGTCCGGCCCGCAGGACAAAATTGTTCTGTCCAGTCGCGTCCGGCTTGCCCGCAACTTGTCCGGCAGTCCATTCCCGGGCTGGGCCAAGAAGCCGGAGCGCATGCGGGCTTGCGAGGCCATTCGCAGTGCCGTCCAGGAACTGCCCGAAATGCAGGGGGCCTTTGCCGAGTCGATGGATGCCCTCTCGGGTCTGGACAAACAGATCCTGGTCGAGCGCCATCTCGTCAGCCGCGAGCACGCGGCCAAGGGCACGGGCAGCGGATTGGTGCTGAGCAAGGATGAGTCGCTCTGCGTCATGATCAACGAGGAAGATCACCTCCGCATGCAGTCCCTCAAACCGGGGCTGCAACTTGACGAGGCCTGGCAGGCCATCGATGCGCTCGACACCAGGCTCGAGAATCGCCTGAGGTTTGCGTTCTCTCCGGAGTTGGGCTACCTCACTGCCTGCCCAACCAACGTCGGAACGGGCATGCGCGTGAGTGCCATGCTCCACCTGCCTGGTTTGGTCCTCGCCGAGCAGATCAATCAAGTGGTCCAGGCCGTCAACAAGCTCGGTTTGGCCGTTCGCGGCCTTTACGGCGAGGGGACCGAGGCCCTGGGAAACGTCTTCCAGATCTCGAACCAGATGACTCTCGGCGAGACGGAAACCGTGATCGTCGAGCGCTTGAGCAAGGTCGTGGCTCAGATCATCGAACACGAGGAAGACGCCCGCGGCACACTGCTCGAAAAGAAGCCCAAGGTCGTCTTTAACCACATCGGCCGCGCCTACGGGATCCTGGCCAACGCCCACAGCATCTCGAGCAAGGAAGCGATGAACCTCCTGTCCTTGCTCCGGGCCGGGCTCGACCTCGGGCTGTTCCCCGGCACCGCGCGGGCGGTGGTGGATGAGTTGACTATTCTGACCCAGCCGGCTCATTTGCAGGCCAGGTATTCCGAGAAACTCTCCACCGAAGAGCGGGACATCCGCCGCGCGGACATGATGCGGGAGGCCTTGCGCGCGGTCAACCGCCCCGTCATTCCCCCGGGCACTGCGGAGCCGCTGGACAAACCGCCTTCAGCGTAGCATTTTGTAGCGGGTTCGCCCAATCGCCCCGTGCGAACGCGGATCCACAGTCGAGAGCATTATGAGTGAGGAGAACTTGAGCAATTTCACGCCCCGCGCCCAGCAGGTGCTGGCCTTGGCCCGCAAAGAGGCTGACCGGTTCAACCACAATTTCGTGGGGACCGAACACATTCTTCTGGGCCTGATCAAATTGGGGCAGGGCGTCGCCGTCAACGTGCTTCAGAAGATGGGCCTGGATCTCGATACCGTCCGACTCGAAGTCGAGAAACAGGTCGGCACCGGGCCGGATCAGAAGATGATCGGCAACATCCCGTACACGCCGCGCGTCAAGAAAGTCCTCTCCCTGGCGGGCAAGGAGGCCAAAGCGCTCAACCACACGTACGTCGGCACCGAACACATCCTTCTGGGCCTCCTCCGCGAGGGCGACGGCGTCGCTGCCCGCGTGCTCAAGAACCTCGAGATCGACATCGAGCAGACACGCCAGGAAATCCTCAGGGAACTCGACCCGAACCTTGTCTCGGGTGAGGAGGGGGGCGAGGAAACCGCCGCCAAGGGTTCGGGCAAGAAGGGCGATGTCAAGACCCCCGCCTTAAAGGCTTTTGGGCGGGATCTCACCGAGATTGCCCGCAAGGGCGAGATGGATCCTGTCATTGGACGCCAGGACGAGATCGAGCGGGTGATCCAGATTCTGTGCCGGCGAACCAAGAACAACCCCGTCCT
>CAYPUR010000215.1:0-5112 GCA_964413865.1 uncultured Verrucomicrobiota bacterium | reverse complement strand
GCCCGCGTCCGAACCGCAATCATGAACCTTGCCCGAGGCGAATCCGAAGGCGAAGAGACCACGAGCGACACGCCGACCCTCGATCACTTCAGCCGCGATCTGACGCAGCTTGCCCGCGAGGGCGAGCTTGACCCGATGGTCGGGCGCGACGAGGAACTCGAGCGCGTCGTCCAGATCCTCTGCCGCCGCACCAAGAACAACCCCGTCCTGCTGGGCGAGGCCGGCGTCGGGAAGACGGCCATTGTCGAAGGGCTGGCCCAGGAGATCATCCGCGGCAATGTCCCCGAGTTGCTGCGCGAGAAACGCCTCATCACCCTCGACCTCGCACTGATGGTCGCGGGCACCAAGTACCGGGGCCAGTTCGAGGAGCGGATCAAGGCGGTCATGGACGAAATCCGGCGTTCGAAGAATGTCATTCTGTTCATCGACGAGTTGCACACGATCGTCGGTGCCGGTTCGGCCGAAGGCACCATGGACGCTTCGAACATCATCAAGCCCGCTCTGAGCCGGGGCGAACTGCAGTGCATCGGCGCCACAACCCTCACCGAGTACCGCAAATACATCGAGAAGGACGCCGCCCTCGAACGCCGCTTCCAGACCGTCAGGGTCGAGCCGCCCACTGTCGACGAAGCCGTCCTCATCCTCAAGGGGCTCCGTCCCAAGTACGAGGCGCACCACAAAATCGACCTGACCGACCAGGCGCTCGAAGCCGCGGTGCAACTCTCCGACCGTTATATCACCGGGCGATTCCTCCCTGACAAGGCCATCGACGTCATGGACGAAGCCGGCTCGCGCGCCCGCATCAGCGCCACCACCCGGCCCCCCGATGTCAAACAGATCGAAGCCGACATCCAGGAGATCAAGGCCCAGAAGGAGCGCGCGATCAAAGAGCAGGATTTCGAGGGCGCGGCCACCATGCGCGACAAGGAAAAGCAGGCCAAGCAGAAGCTCGAATCCGTCCTCGCCGAGTGGAAGACCTCCCGCGAGGAGAAACGGGTTCGGGTCGACGACGAGGACATCATGCACGTCGTCGCGAAATGGACCGGGATTCCGCTCAAACGCATGGGGCGGGATGAGGCCCACAAGCTCCTCGATATGGAGAAGGAGTTGACGAAGGTCGTCATTGGCCAAAGCGAAGGCGTCAGCGCCCTGTGCAAAGCCCTGCGCCGCTCGCGCGCCGATCTGAAAGACCCCAAACGGCCCATCGGCACGTTCATGCTCCTGGGCCCGACGGGCGTCGGGAAGACCCTCCTCGCCAAGACTCTGGCCGAACAGATGTTCGGCGATGCGAAGTCGCTCATCCAGCTCGATATGAGCGAGTACATGGAGAAGTTCAACGTCTCGCGGTTGGTCGGATCGCCCCCAGGCTACGTCGGCTACGAGGAAGGCGGCCAGCTCTCCGAACAGGTCCGCCGCAAACCCTATTGCGTCGTCCTCTTCGACGAAATCGAGAAGGCCCACCCCGACGTCATGAACATGCTGCTCCAGATCCTCGAAGAAGGAAAACTCACCGACAGCTTCGGACGCCAGGTCGACTTCCGAAACACCGTCATCCTCATGACCTCGAACGTCGGCTCCGAAGGACTCCGCAAGCAGACCTCCATCGGTTTTACCCCCGCCAGCGAGCAGTTCACCTACGAGAGCATGAAGGAGAAGATTCTCGACGAGGCCAAGCGCATCTTCCGTCCGGAATTCCTCAATCGCCTCAGCGACGTGATCGTGTTCCGATCCCTGACACGACCGGATTTGATGCAGATTCTCGACCTCGAAGTCTCGAAGGTCATCGACCGCCTCAAACACAAGAGCATCCAGATCGAACTGGATTCCAAAGCCAAAGATTTCCTTACCGACAAGGGCTACGACCCGCAGTATGGCGCGCGTCCCATGCGCCGCGCCGTCGAGCGCTACCTCGAAGATCCGCTCGCCGAGGAGATCATCAGAGGCAACCTCCACCAGGGCGAGCCGATCCACGTCACCGTCGATCAGGACAAGCTCGTCTTCGCCCAGATGGCCGCCTCCGAAGCCGCCGTCTCCGGCTGATCAGTCGACGTATCCCTCCTCCTCCTGCAGCCCCCATCCGACGTTCGCCGCCGGCTGGGGCGAGGCCGGGGATGCAGCCCCCAGAGTCGGCTCGGACCGTTCGCCAGATGCCGCGATCTGGTCGACCTCGGCTTGAATTGCCCGCCGTGCCGCGAGATCCGCATCGAGGATCGAGATGCCCGTCGCGCACTCGGCAAGGCACTTGACCTGCGCAGTCAACTCCGCGGACGGTTTCGCAGGAAGACGATAGATCATCCAGTTCCGATTCCTGTCCACCTCGACCATGCCCCGTTTCCTGAGGTAGGCCAGATGCTTCGAGACGCGCACTTGCGAAATCCCCAGAATGCCTTGCAGGTGCTTGACCGCAAGCGGCCCCCGACTCAGCAGGTGAACAATCCTGAGCCGGTTCACATCCGCAAGCCCTTCGTAGATCAATATGAGATTCATGAAGAGGAGCATATGCATATAAGGGAATATGCGTCAAGAGGTTGGAGCTCGCCGTGCCGCAGGGGTGTCAGGTTTGCCACGAACACGTCGTCGTTCGGGTCGCGGCTGAGCCGGCGCGGGGGCGGCAGGGGCACGTCGCGCACCGACTTCGCCTTGATCCACGCCAGCGCCCCGGACGGTTGGGCTTGGGGGAACAAGCGCCTGCGGACCTCGGCAACGACGGTCTCGTATTCCTCGAGGATTTCCCGGCTGACGGCGGTCTTGAAACGCCGCAGAGCCAAACCGGTCAGCGCGCGGCGGGCGCTACTTCGCTGCCAGAAGATGGCTTCGACCACCACGTTGGTGTCGAAGACGACAATCATGCCCGCCCCTTGGCCTGGTGGGAATGGTGATCGCCCTCATTGCGATTCCCGCCGCAGGCTGCTGCCTCGGCGGAGGGCACAGACCCGGAAATCTCACCCACCGACCGTCAGGAATGCCGGGACTGCCCCACTGGTGAGATTTCCGGGTTAGCGCACCCAGCCGGCCCTGAGTCCGATTTGCACGAGCAGGTATCCCACGCCGGCGCTGGCCGGAATCGTGAGGACCCACGCCCAGAGAATCCGTTCCACGACACTGAGTTTCAACGCATTAAATCCCTTGGCGCAGCCCACGCCCATGATCGAGGTCGTGATGGCGTGGGTTGTGGACACGGGCATTCCGAGATGTGACGCAAAGAGCAGGACGGTGGCGCCGGTGGTCTCGGCCGCGAAACCATGGACGGGGTGCAGCTTGACCATCTTGTGTCCGAGGGTCTTGATGATGCGCCAGCCGCCCGCGGCTGTCCCCGCGGCCATCGTGAGGGCGCAAACCACCTTGATCCATACAGCGATTTCGACGCTCTTTCCCTGAGGCGGTTCGGGAGTCCTCAGGAAACCGAGCCAGTGGGGCAGGTCGTGAAAGTAGCCGGCGGCGGTTGCCGTCATGAGAGCCAGGGCGATGATGCCCATCGTCTTCTGGGCGTCGTTGGTGCCATGGCTGAAACCCATGTAGGCGGAGCTCAAGAGCTGCAATTTACCGAACACGCGGTTGACCGTGTAGGAACGCCACCGCCGCAACAGGAAGTAGAGCGTCCCCATCACCAGCAAGCCAATCGCGAAACCGCAGAGCGGGGAGGTGACCATCGGCACCACGACCTTCCACAGAACGCCTTTGCCCTGCCACCAGTGATCGGGGCCGGGGACGGACCAGACGATGACGCTCCAGCGGTTGTTGGTGGCGGCCAGGCATGCGCCGCAGAGTCCGCCCACCAGTGCGTGCGAGGAGCTCGAGGGCAGTCCGAGCCACCACGTCACCAGGTTCCAAACAATGGCGCCCAGGAGGGCGCAGACGAGAATCTGGGACGTGACGATCCTGGTGTCGACCAGGCCCGAGGCGATGGTTTTCGCGACGGCTGTGCCCCAGAGTGCGCCGAGCAGATTGGTGGTGGCAGCCAGGACGATTGCCTGGCGGGGGGTCAGGACCTTTGTGGAAACGACCGTCGCGATCGAGTTGGCGGTGTCGTGAAAGCCGTTGACGTACTCGAACACCAGGGCCACCAGAATGACCAGCAGGATCAGGGTCATGCGCGGAGGTCGCGATTCAGGAGTTTTTCAGGACGATCTGAAGCACGACGTTTCCCGCATCGCGGCAGCGGTCAACGACCTTTTCGATCAACTCGTAGAGGTCCTTGATCACCACCACCTGGACCGGGCTGAGATCGCCGTTGTAGAGTTCTCGCAACAGCTCGATCATGAGCTTGTCCGCCTCGCCCTCGATGTACTGCAACCGGTCGTTCAACTCCTTCATCCTCTCGATATGCTCGATGCTGCGGAGTTGCCGAACCATTGCCAGAACGACGTCCGTGGCCCTTTCCATCATTTCGGCCTGCCGGGTGAAACTCACCCCCTGGACGTGCCTGAACGAGACGCTCAGACGCTCGGCGAACTTCTCCACCGTTTTCGGTATTTTGTAGAGGGCGTGGGAGAGGGCCTCGATGTCCTCGCGTTCGAGCCCGGTCACAAACGTGCGCACCAACTCCTCGCCAATTTGCTCGGAGATCTTCTTCTCCTTGCGCCGCGCCAGGACCAGGGCGTCGAGGTTCTTCAGGCTCCCGGGCGTCTTGAGAAGCTCGACCAGAAGGCGGACGCTTTCGCGCGCCTGTTCGGCCGCCGACTCGAGCAGTTGATGGAATTTGTCCTTCTTACCGAAGAGTTGCTGCAATGAGAACATGCAGTGACCATTGTTTGCAGAAAGCCGCCGTTTGTCACGCCTTCCATGCGGCAGCCTTCCATGCGCGGTGCATCCGGTTGTTGTCGGTGTTCTGTCGCCCCGTGAGGGCACCGGGCCTACACCGAGTCGAGACTCCCGCTGTAGGCCGCGTGCCCCCACGCGGCGCGAAGACACACACCGGTGCAAACGCCGGGTCGGGGGACCCGGCCTGCAAATGAACGGGCACCGATGTTGTAGGCCGCGTGCGAGATCTGACCGCCCTGTGCACTGATAGGGTGAACGATGCGGGCCAGAGTGACTCCCCAGATGTAATCTGTGGCAAATGAGTCACGTTTTGGCGCCGCGCAGCGGCGCCACTTAGCGAGGCGTCGGGTG
>CAYPUR010000214.1:0-8573 GCA_964413865.1 uncultured Verrucomicrobiota bacterium | reverse complement strand
CACGGCAACCGGTTCGCAATGGTCACATTGGCCGCTGACAGCCGCCTGCTGCTTCATCTGGGCCGCGCCAGCGTACTGGAGAATGTCGGTCTTTATGCAGATCGAGCCACAGGTTTGCCCATGATCCCCGGCACGGCGCTCAAAGGGATCGTCAGCACCTGGGCCTGTTGGGAGGTCAATCAGAACCTGAACGGCTCCTTCAGGGAAGCCCATTCGTTCAATACGCTGCGCCGGGAGTTCCCCTGCGAACTTGCACTTCAAATTCTCGGTGACGATTCGCCAGGCTGTTCGAACCGCGCGGGCGATGTCATCTTTGTTGGGGGATTTCCCTGTTCGCCTCCCGCGCTCGGACTGGACATTGTGAATCCGCACTGCGAAGCGGATGGTTCAATGAAGACGCGTCTCACTCCGAACCCCTTCCTCTGCATTGAGCCAGGGGCGGAGAGCATTCCAGAGCCATCAGGCCGCCAGCCTGATCCGCAGATGGGAGATTCGGCTCCCAGCCCGGGTACCCTCTGGCGTTTTGCATTCTGCGTCCGTTTCGGCGCTGCCAACGCAACAGAACTGATCGCCACCACAGCGCGTTGGATCGAAGAGGCACTCACTCAGCTTGGGCTCGGTGCGAAGACTGCCAGCGGCTACGGTCGGTTTCGTCGACCGACGTCGGCGGACTTGACGGCAGAAACAGCACGGGGCGAAAAAGGCAGGACGGCGGCGGCGGCGGCCGCCGCCGAAGCGAAGGCGGCTGCAGAAAAGGCCGCGCTGCGGGCGGCCTCCCAGAGCGCGCTGCAAACTGACTACCCCAACGAGCCCACGTTCAAGCGCGTCGTCCTCGACGCTCTTAATCCAGCCGAGTTACATCGACTTGAAACGGAGGTGCCCAAACTCCAGAAACCCCAAAACGAAGCCCTTCGCCGGCGGTTAGTCAGTGTGCTAGCGGCCAAGGCTTACAAGGATGTCCGCAAACGCCTGCGCGAGAAGAGTTGGTTCCCCAAAGATTGGCTTCCGCCCCAATAGACCATAACCATGCAACTCAGCGCTGTTGATTTCCCTTTCACGCTTCTCACGCCCTGTTTCAGCGGCACAGCATTGGGCAAACATGACGACCACGCCGAGATGCGCATTCCGCCCATTCGCGGTCATGTTCGCTTGTGGCATCGGGCTCTGTACGGATCCCCCGATGCCAACCGCGTCTGGGGCAACACCAACGGCAACGAAGGCCAGGGTAGCCGGGTCGCCCTGCGCTTTCTCGGACGAGTCTCGGACCGGCACGAGTCTCCGAAGCCCACCTTGCTCCCACACAAGCCTAACCCAAACCACCGCGGACCACGAGCGGCTTTGGCCACCGGCGAATCGTTCACCCTGCGCCTCCAGCGCCTCGTCGGTTGCGCTAACCACGACTGGGACCACGCCCAGCGCGCCGTCAAGCTCTGGCTGCTGCTCGGCTCGCTCGGCCTACGTTCCAACCGGGCTGCGGGCAGCGTGTGGCCGGAAGGGAATTGGGTTCCGCGTGATGCAGACTCGCTCAAAACCACCCTGGCCGCGCTCGGACTGGCCGACTGGAGTGTCGCGGTCATCGGGCTGGACACCCAAAACACCCCTGAGGAACTTCGCGAGACGGCTTCGGACACCGTCGCTGGGAGCCCTCACAGCCGAATCTTTGGACGCATCAACCCCCAGCGCATGCCCTCACCCACCAAATTTAAGGTGGCACGGCTCGGAGCTGGCCATTGCCTTCTTGCGTGTGCTCCACGCGAACACATCTTGGACGAGGACCGTCAACGCAGGACCATTCTCCACGAGGCTCAGCGCCTATTGACCGAAGTGAAACCCTCCCCTCAACGCTGGGAGGCCCTCGGGTCTTGGAATTACATCCTGGAGTGAGCTGACGCGTTTTCGTCCCTACCCATGAACGCCACTGACTCTCAGCCCCCCATCACAGCGATGCTCGTCTCGGTCGGGGGTACGGCAGATCCTGTTCTTCATGTGCTCAGCCTTCATCGCCCGGCGCATGTCTGGTACTTCTGTTCCGCCGGCACCCGGAACAATGCCGACGCTATCCAGGCCCGGCTCGACTGGCACCCGCAGGCACGGTTCATTGAAGTCGAGCGGTTCGAGGAACTGGGCCCGTGCTACGGCGAGTTGCGCCGCAGACTCCCGGACATACTCGCCGAAACCAAAGTGCCCCCGACTCAGGTCTTGGTCGACTACACCGGCGGCACCAAGACCATGAGCGCCGCGCTGGTCCTTGCGGCCAGCGAGTGGTTCCAGCAATTCAGTTACGTGGGGGGAGAGCAACGCGAGAAGGGAGGACTGGGCATTGTTCTCGGCGGCAAGGAACGGGTGCTTTACCAGGGCAATCCTTGGACGGCGCTTGCCATCCGCGAAGTCGAGCGCGCCCGGGACTTGTGGGCCAACTGCCAGTTCGATGCGGCCGCGGGCGTTTTGAACGAGGTTGCACCCAAAGTGCCGCACCGCCTGCGTTTCGAGGCCATCGCCATCCTTGCTGCCGCCATGGCCGCCCGGCATCGCCTCGATTTCCGGACTTCCTCCAACCTGCTTTCCCGCCTTCAGGGTAAGCTCCCCCCGTTTTTCGATGGACGCGACGACTGCGGCCTGTTGGATTTCGTTCGTCAGAGCCGTGGCATCTGCGAGACCTGCACCCAACAGGACCCCACAGACATGCTTCTCCGCGAACTGCTCGACAACGCCCTGCGCACCGCCGCGCAGGGCCGATTCGAGGATGCCGCCGCCCGGCTCTATCGCGCCATGGAAATGCAGGGCCAGCTCTGGCTGGCGAAAGCCACAAACGGCCTCTTCCGCAATGGCCGATGCGCGCGGGCCGATTCCGCCAGACTGCCGCCCGCCCTGGTGTCACTGCCGTCTTGCCAGCCTGACAAAGACGATCACATCAAACTGAGCCTGGAACAGTGTTTCAGCGCCTTAGCCGCCCTCGGCCACGAACGCGCCCGTCGCATCGTCGCCGACATCGAGGCCAAGGATCTCAACGGAAAAACCAAGAGCCTCTGGCGCGCTGCGACCGAGAAGCGCAACGCCGGCATCCTGGCCCACGGCGTGCAGGCGGTCGGCCAGGACGGCTTCGAGCAGATGAAACAGATTGCCCATGAGTTTCTCGACTTCGACCTCACAGGCGAGGCTCACCCGATACCGCCGCTCGACCCCCGTTGGCTCGATGCATAAACGAATCTAGCCCGGATTTCTCACCACCGGGAGGATGACAAACGAAATCCGGGCTGTGGCTATTATCAGCTAATCATGATTACCGTCAACATTCAGGAAGCCAAAACGCGCTTGTCGGAGTTGGTTCGCGCTGTCGAGGAACGCGGCGAAATCGTGACCATTTGCCGGCGGGGCAAACCGGTGGTCCGGCTGGCCGCAGTGACCCCTCAGGCTTTGAACCACTTCGGCACCAACGCGCGCTTGAAGGGCAAACGGATCGAGAATCCCATGGCGGGCGTGCCTGAGGAAGCCTGGCCAAAGGAATACTGACCCGCCTCACCGAGTCGCATCCGTCGATCTTGCCGCTCATCCCCCTGGGCCTGATTGCCGAAGTCGACCAACTCCGCACCGCCCCCTGATCCCATGCGCATTCCTCAATCCCCATGCCCATCCCCATGCTGCCTTTCACGCCCTTCGTGCCCTTCGTGCTCTTCGTGGTGGGTTTTGGCGGCGATTTCAGTACCCCGCCCCGCTTGCCCCGCGACCAGCCAGCAGTTAGCCTGTCCGGCAGATGAGCAGTCCGCTTGATTTCCTGCGTCGGTTCGCAGCCGAGTTACGGGGCGCCGGGATCCGGTTCGCCATCACCTCCGTCATGGCCCGCGTGCACTACCACGCGCATTTCGACACACCCGATGATCTGGCCGATCGGCCGCCCGAACTCGACGGCGGCGTCTGGAATCCGTGAACGCGCTGAACAGTGAGTTCCCCTGACAACCCAACCGCCCAACGCCCACTCCCGAATCCAGAAAAACCACTCCCGAACCTCCCCTATGACCCAACTCCACATCGTCACCGTCGGCATCAGATCTTATGATGCCATGCCCTGCGGATTGTGAATCATCTCCCTCCCCGTTCTTCGACCATGCCATGAAGTTCGACCCTAAGCCGGCTCCCGCCCGTTCCAGCGCCGAGGCGCCAGGGGCAATGACCGCGGAGTTCACCCTCGATCATGGACCCTTCGCCAACCAGTCCTTCAGCGTCCGCTTCGTGGTCTGTCCGAATCCCTGTTGCCCCTGTGCCATGATCGGATGCGAGTGCCAGCGGGAAGAGGCGCCAGGCCAAACCCTCCGCTTCGACCTCGACTTGCCCGAGCGCAAGCTGCATTCGCAGGTCCGGCTGACGGGCGATGCACTCGCCCTCGGACGCGCGTTCGTGTCCGAGGCGCAGCCGGCTCAATGGGAATGGCTCGAGCGAGTCTTCATCGCAGCCAAGCAAGACCAGATGCGGCGGATGGATCTCGATACGCTCGATGCGCGTCTGCCCAGCGATGTGATGGCGGGCAAGGCCTCGATGGTCGGCTACTGGGAGGTGTTTCCGTGGGCCGATGCCCTCGCCTTCAGCCTGGGCGGGGTCAAATGGTGCGCGGATGATATGTATTGCGCCGACCCCGAATGCCCGTGCACCGAGGCAGCCCTCTCCTTTTTCACGGGTTTGGAGGACACGCTGGCCTCCCGGCAGGCCTGGCGTCATCGCGCCTTTGTGCGCTACAACTACACAACGGACAAAGTTGTGGCCGCCGATGTGCAGCCTGGCGCTCCTGCCGCGGACGTCTTGCTGAGCGCACTGCGCGAGGCAAACGCCAATTTGGCGGAGACGTTTCGCAGTCGCCACAAGCAATTGAAACAGATCGCCCGACGGCTCCTCCCCAAGTCACGCCCGATCTCCGCGCCGCGGCCCTGGGATCTGGACGCAGTCGACTCCGACGACATTGCCGGCGAGAGTCTCGCACCGCCCCCGACGCCGGCTCGCTCCCAGCCCCGCCCCGGCCGGAACGAGCCTTGTCCGTGCGGCAGCGGCAAGAAGTACAAAAAATGCTGCGGCGCAAACTGAAACTCGAAGAGAAGCCGCACCACGCCTCACACCATGCCTCAACCCCTTGCCCATCTACCCCGCTTGCCCCGCGACCAGCCAGCAGTTAGTCTGTCCGGCAGATGAGCAGCCCGCTTGAATCCTGACTCCCTTTATGACCCAACTCCACATCGTCACCGTCGGCATCAGCCTCCTCACCAACTTCGCCAAAGCGGCCCATCTGCCTCTCGACAAGGCCCGCCGCTGCCACAAACAACTGGCGGCATTCCTCGAGGCGGACCCGTGCGAAGCCAGTTCGGAGATCAACTCGCTCGACGCCCGCACGGGATTCCTTCGAAAGAAACAGAAGAACCTTGGTGTGAGCCTCGTTTATGCAGCGACAGCAAACCGCGAAGGCCAGCTCACGGCGCGCCTGATCGGCAACTTCCTGAAAAAGCGTGGGGTTGAAGTGTCGGAGATCAAGCTCAAGGACATCGGCGTGCCAGCCAATGCGCTGGCCGATCCGGCCGACGCCGCGCGCCTGGCCGAGGGCGGCCTGATCCGGCTCTATGACACCCTCGAAGCGCACATTGCCAAGCTGCGTAAACTCCATCCTCAACTCGAAATCGCCCTGAACGCGACGGGCGGCTACAAAGCCGAGACCGCCATCCTCTACAGCCTGGGCTGCAATCTGGGCCTCCGCGTCTACTACATGCACGAGACCTACCGCGTCCCGCTCACCCTGCCCGTCTGTGGCGTGCCGTTTTGAAAACCGAGCGCTTCTTACCATTGCATCGCCGTTCCGTGAGTCCTCAACCCCGATTCCCAAGCCCCCCCCGCCTCCCTGTGACGCAGCACCATGTCCTCATGCACGGGATGTTCCAGATCGCCGTCGAGTTGCCATGAGCGCCAACGACGCCGACGAATCCCCCGGCCAGCGCAGGCGCCTGCGTCCCGCCGGCGGTTACAGGAACACAGCCAGTTTCCAGACGGCCACCATCATCTACGACGCCACCTACTGGTTCTGCGAGAAGTTTCTCGACTCGCGCTCGCGCACGGTGGACCAGATGGTCCAGGCGGCCCGGAGCGGCCGGCAGAACATCGCCGAGGGCAGCCGAGCCGCAGCCGCATCCTCGCAAACCGAGTTGCGCCTCCTTAACGTGGCCCGAGCCAGCCTCGAGGAACTGCTGCTCGACTACGAAGACTACCTCCGGCACCGTCGCCTGCCTCAATGGGCGGCGGACAGCCCCGAAGCCCGTGCCGTGCGCTCGGTGGCCGCACGCGGGGATCTGACGGACCTGCCAACCGCCGAGCGCTGGGCGCTTTACGCACCCTGGCTCGAACACGCCGACCCCGCCGTCCGGGCCAACGCCGTCATCAGCCTCATCCACCAGGCCAATTACTTGCTTGACCGGCAGCTTGCCGCGCTCGAACGCGCGTTCGTCGAGGAGGGCGGCTACTCCGAGCAACTCGCCACCGCGCGCCTGGCCGCGCGGGCGCGCCGGAGAACAGGCAATCCGACGGATCTGTCCGATCAGACTGATCCCTCAGACCCCATCCCACGCTGCCCGCGATGCGGCAAGCCGATGGCCCTGCGCACGGCGCACACCGGCAAGAATGTTGGCCGCCAGTTCTGGGGATGCACGGCCTACCCCGGATGCAATGGCGTGGTTGACCTTTAAACCAAAACCCTGGACGACACTCGCCCCAAACCACCCTGCCGCAGAACGCAACCTTCACTCGCCCCCTGCCCTCTCCAGGCAGTCAGGCCGCCCTCTCCCCTGACGTCCCGCGACGTCCGCGCATTGTCCTTGCCCGATTGCGCCGGTAGAATCGGCGCCTGAAATGCAGCCGCTTGCCCCAACGCCGCCCGGAAATCCCAAACCCAAAGCCTCGACCCCGATGAACCCGCGTCCACGAAAAGCCCGGCCCGCCTCACCCGCAACACCCCGGCGCTCCCCCCGCCTCGCCCGCCCCCCATCTCCGATCTCCGATCTCCCATCTCCGAACTCCGATCTCCCATCTCCCGTCTCCGACGTCACCCTTTTGGCCGTGACCGGCATGTCGCCGGCCGTGCTCACCGAGACCGTCTGGGCCCTGGCGCACGAGCCTGAGCCCATCCTCCCCGCCCGCGTCATCGCCCTCACCACCACTCAAGGACGCCGTCAGATCGAGACGCATCTGCTGACACCCCAGGGCCGCCTGGGCGGTGCCAGCCCATGGGATAGTCTGCGCCGCAGCCTTGCCGAAGAGGGATTCGACCTCGCCAACCGCCTGCGGTTCGGGACGACCGGCGACGACATCCGTGTCATGACCACTCTCGAACAAGGCTCAGGACGCTCGCGCGAGTTGGACGATCTGCGCACGCCGGCTGACAACGAGGCGGCCGCCAACTTCATCCTCGAACAGGTCCGCGGCATCGTCGAAAACCCCGACACACGCCTCATCGCCTCCCTGGCCGGGGGACGCAAGACGATGGGCGCCATCCTCTACGCCGCCCTGACCCTGGCCGCCCGCGAAACAGATCGCGTCACGCACGTGCTCGTCAGCGAGCCCTTCGAGACCCTGCGCGACTTCTGGTATCCGCGGCAACCCGGCGGGCCGATCCCGGACCGCGCGGGCGCCGGACACGACCCCACCGCGGCCCATATCGACCTGGCGGACCTGCCGTTTGTCCCCCTGCGCAACCTCTTCCAGCGGGAGCTCGGGCGCTCCGCCGGCACCTTCTCGCGCCTGGTCGAGAGCTGCCGCGCAAACGTCCGCCAACGGGTCGCCGAGACACTGAACCTCGCCATCGACGCCACGCGGACCGAACTCGAAGTCAACGGCGCCCTGGTCCGGCTCGCCCCACTCGAACATCTGCTCCTGCTCTTCCTCGCACGCCGCGCCAAGCACGGCGAACCGCCCTACGGCGCCTACATCGAAGCCGTCGACGACCTCAACGCCTTTCGGCAGGAACTCGTCGCGTCCGCGCCCAAGAACAACTTCGGCGACTGGCGTCATGCCGACTCGTTGCGCGCCCCCTGGGACGAGCAGGACATCCGCAAGGCGGCCAGCGGCATGCGCACCAAGCTTCCCCGTCACGGCGCCGCCGCCGCCGCGCTTGCCTCCTGCCTGCCCGAAAAAGGCCGTTGCTCGCTCGACGCCCCCCGCGGCGGAATTCACATCAAGAGCTAACCCTGCCTCTCCGCGTTCTCCGCGTCTCTGTGGTGAATTCATCCCCCTCGATGACTGTCACCGACAGGAATTAACCACAGAGTCACCGGGTGCGCAGGGGAACACTCGGGTTGCACAGGGGTCTGTGGCACGGACAACACAATCCCCTCACGCGCATTTCGCCCGCCCGACGTCCCCGGACGTCTCATTCGCCCCGCCCGCGCCACCGTGTGCGATGCTGTTCCCGTGAGCGAGAAACAGACCATTCCAGCAGTCGAACCGGGCGACGGGGATTCGGACACCCCGAGCCGGTCGATCGGCACCGCCGGCGCGAAACCGGCATCAACCCCAAACCCATCATGACCTCAGCCATCATCATCGTTGCCGTG
>CAYPUR010000213.1:0-8593 GCA_964413865.1 uncultured Verrucomicrobiota bacterium | reverse complement strand
CTGGCCCGGTGGCGCTCCCGCCAAAATCGGAAGTAATTTTTGCACAGACCCTGAGCTCAAACGATCTGCGGATGGACCTTCTCCGGATCCACACCCAGATCCTTGATGGCGCGGGCGACGAGATGGCGTCCGACCGTTCCCTTCTCGGCCAGGCTGTGGAGCGTCGCCACCACGGTCGTCTCGGCGTCGATCTCGAAGAACCGGCGCAGTTTCTCGCGGGTGTCGCTGCGACCGAATCCGTCCGTGCCCAGCGTGGTCAGTCCGCCCGGCACCCATGGGGCGATCATGTCGGGCACGGCTTTCATGTTGTCCGACACGGCCACAAACACGCCCTTCTCCTTTGCGAGAAGCGATTCGAGGTACGGTTTTCTGCGCGGCTCGGTCGGGTGGAGCATGTTCCAACGCCGGGCGCGCAGGGCGTCGTGGCGCAGGAGCTTGTAGCTGGTCGCGCTCCAGACATCCGCCGACACCTTGTAGCGTTCGGCGAGAATCTCCTGGGCCCGGAGCGCCTCGCTCAGGATCGGGCCGCTGCCAAAGAGGTGGGCCTTGGGGTGGCGCCCGGCGATTCCGGGCTTGAAGCGATAGAGCCCCTTGAGAATCCCGTCCTCGACGTCGTCCGGCATGGGGGGCATCACCTGGTTCTCATTGTACAAACAAAGGTAATAGCAGAGCGCCTCCCCTTCCTCGTACATCCGCCGCACCCCGTCCCGAACGATCACCGCCAACTCGTAGGCGAACGCCGGGTCGTAGGTCACCAGCGACGGGACCGTGCTGGCCAGCAGCAGGCTGTGGCCGTCCTGATGTTGCAGTCCTTCGCCGTTGAGCGTCGTGCGCCCGGCCGTTGCCGCCATCAGAAATCCCTTGGCCTTGATGTCGCCGGCCAGCCAGATGAGATCGCCGATCCGCTGCGGGCCGAACATCGAATAGTAGGTGTAGAAGGGGACCAGATTCACCCCATGCGTGGCGTAGGCCGTTCCGGCCGCGATGAACGACGCCATCGACCCGGCCTCGGTAATCCCCTCTTCGAGGATCTGGCCTTTCTGAGACTCGTGATAATACAAGAGCGATTTCACATCGACCGGCTCGTAGAGCTGGCCTTTGGGCGAGTAAATGCCGATCTCACGGAACAGCGCGTCCATGCCAAAGGTGCGGGCTTCGTCGGGGATGATGGGAACGATGCGCGGACCGATTCCTTTGTGGCGCAACAGGAGGCTGAGCAGACGCACGAAGGCCATCGTGGTGGACACGGCCATCTTGCCCGAGCCCTTGGCAAACTCGGCGTAGAACTCCGGCGGCGGGGCGTCGAGCGGCGGCGCGCTGACCTTGCGCTCGGGAACAAAGCCGCCCAGGGCCTGCCTGCGCCCGAGAAGATAGATGGTCTCCGCACTGTCGGCCGGCGGACGGTAGAACGGCGTCTCGGCGATCTCTTCGTCCCGAATCGGCACGGCGAATCGGGCGCGGAACTCGCGGAGCTCCTTCTCGTTCATTTTCTTCTGCTGATGCGAGATGTTGCGGCCCTCGCCCGCCTCCCCCAGCCCGTAGCCCTTGACCGTCTTGGCCAGGATGACCGAAGGCGCCCCGCGATGCGTGACGGCAGCCTGGTAGGCGGCGTACACCTTGACCGGATCGTGCCCTCCGCGCAGCAGGCGGTGGATCTGGCTGTCGGTCAGATGATTCACCAGTCCGAGCAGCTCGGGATACTTGCCGAAAAAGTGGCGGCGTGTGTAGCTGCCCGGTTCAACCGAGTACTTCTGGTAATCGCCGTCCAGCGCTTCTTCCATCCGCTTGGCCAGAAGCCCCGTCTTGTCCGCCGCAAGCAGCGGGTCCCAATCCGAACCCCAAATCACCTTGATGACATTCCAGCCCGCCCCACGAAACGCGGCTTCGAGCTCCTGGATGATCTTGCCGTTGCCGCGCACGGGGCCATCGAGACGCTGCAGATTGCAGTTCACCACCCAGATGAGATTGTCGAGATTCTCGCGAGCCGCGAGCGTGAGCGAGCCGAGGGTCTCCGGCTCGTCCGTCTCGCCGTCGCCGACAAAACACCAGACCTTGGACTCGGGCCCCTGTACAAGCCCGCGCGCATCGAGGTAGCGGTTGAACCGCGCCTGGTAGATCGACAAGATCGGCCCCAGCCCCATCGACACGGTGGGAAACTGCCAGAACTCCGGCATCAAATAGGGATGCGGATACGACGACAACCCACCGCCCTCGGCCAGTTCCTGCCGGAAATGCTGCAGATGATGCTCATCGAGACGCCGCTCCAGAAACGCCCGCGCGTAGATCCCGGGAGACGCGTGCCCCTGGAAAAAAACCAGGTCGGCCGCGCGGTCGGGACCGGCGCCGTGAAAGAAGTGGTTGAACCCGACTTCGTAAAGCGTCGCGCTCGAGGCGTAGGTCGAGATGTGCCCGCCCAACCCGCCGTGTTGGCGGTTGGCATTGACCACCATGGCCATGGCATTCCACCGGATGTAGCTCTTGATCCTCTTCTCGAGCGTCCGATCCCCCGGCAACGCCGGCTGGCGATCCGGCGGAATCGTGTTCACGTAAGCCGTGCTTGTGGTTCGAGGCGCGGCTAAACCCCGCTCCCGCAAACGCCCCAACATCCCGTTCAGAAACCGGTGGACACGATCCGGACGCTCGTCCTGGAGCGCCAGTCCGAGCAGTTGTTCGTGGGCGGCCAGCCACTCCGCCACTGGGGTGAATCGGGCGGCTGTCCCCGCGCCACCCGTCGGTGAGGCGGCCGTGTTGAAGGACTGCTGGTCCATAGTGTTCACAAATCCCTGAAACCCAATACGCAATGCAATTGCGCGGAGTTTGGCCACTGTCGCTCGCCTGTTTCAAGAATTCTCTTGCCCACCGTCGCCGTCCGCGGCTACAGAGCCGCCGTGCGACGGCGCTGATCATGGCCTCTGACCGAGCCAGTCGCCGCCGGCTCGCGTCCGCGCCTTGCCACCGCCGCCGTTTCCGTGTATGCCTGCCGCCCATGAACACCGGCACTCCCCGGCGCCCCTGGTGGCGCCGCCTCCTGGTGTGGGCCTTTCGGATCCTGCTCCTGATCGCCGCGCTGGTCGCCCTGCGGTCTTGGTACGCCTTCCGCGACCGGAATCCGGGCTACACGCTCACGGTGGACGTCGACCCCGCCCGTTCCGTTGCCGCGCCGAAACCCCTGCAGGTCGGCTTCGGACGCGTCCCGATCAACCCCAATCTCTCGGATCCCAAACGCCCGGTCTGGCTAGCCGGGTTCAGTCAGAACCGCGCGGCGACCGCGCTGCACGACACCTTGTGGGCCTACGCCTGCGTCCTCGATGACGGCTATACGCGCCTGGGCATCGTGTCGCTCGATGCTATCGGCCTGTTCCACGACGATGTCATCGAGGTGCGGCGCCACCTCGATCCGGATTGGCGCCTCGATTACGCAATCGTCTGCTCGACCCACAACCACTCGACACCCGATCTCATGGGCCTGTGGGGGCCGCATCCGCTCAAGACCGGCGTCGACCCGCGGTATCGCGCCCAAGTCCTGACAGCCACGACCCAGGCCTTGGGCCAGGCCATCGAAACGCTCGAACCCGCATGCGTCGCGTTTCACGAAATCCAAGTGCCCACTGACGGCCTGGTGCACGACTCGCGCAAACCGATCGTCTTTGACGCCGACCTGCGCGTGATGCATTTCACCTCGCCCGAGGGCGGCGGCACGCTCGGCACGCTCGTGGCCTGGGGCAATCACCCCGAAACGGTCTGGGGCAAAAACACGGAAATCACCTCCGACTTCTGCGGCTATGTGCGCGAGGCCCTCGAAAAAGGCGTCACGATCGACGGCCAGACACACGCGGCCGGATTGGGCGGCGTCCATCTCTATGTCACTGCCGCCCTCGGCGGCCTCATGACCACATCCCCGTCCGTCGTCGTCCGCGACCCGTACCTCGACCAGGAGTTCGAGAAACCGTCCCACGGCAAGGCGCGCGCGCTCGGACACCAGCTCGCGTCGCGCCTTTTGCCCGTGTTGCGCGCCCCCAACCCGGCCGCAACCAACCACGCCCCCATCGGCGTCTGCGCCCGCACCATCGAACTGCCAATCGACAACGCCATCTTGCTCCTGGCCCCCGTCCTGGGCGTTCTCGACCGCGGGCATGTCCGATGGCGGACATTGCGCACCGAGGTCGCGCTGATCACGGTGGGCGATGCCAGCATCGCCTGCCTGCCAGGCGAGGTCTATCCGGAGATCGTCAACGGCGGCATCGAGCGGGCCCCAGGCGCCGACTTCGAAATCGACCCGGTCGAGGTGCCTCCCATCCGCGCCCTCATGCCGGGCAAGGTCAAGTTCGTGTTCGGCCTCGCCAACGACGAAATCGGCTACATCATCCCCAAGAGCCAATGGGACCGCAAACCGCCCTATCTCTACAATTCCACCCGGCCCGTCTACGGCGAAATCAACTCGCTCGGCCCCGAAACCGCTCCCCGGTTGCACGCAGCCTTCCGCGCGCTGTGTGGAGTGTTCGAATCACACTAGGGTTTCTCCGCAATCCGCCGGAGGGTGAGGATTGCAGGCAGCGGTCGGATTCCCGAGAGGCCGCCGGACGGCCGATTGACGACCCGAAGTTGTCCATCGGCATCCGCCAACCCCATGATGCTGCTGCCGCCTCCGTCCATGTTGACCGCGTTCCAGCAGCCGAGGCCTTGCATGACGCCACCCAATTCGTTCAGCGTCATCCCCTCGCTGTACTTCGCCTGCCGCCCGTCAACCACGACCAGCCACACAACCGTCCCGGTGCGATCCGTGCCGATGGCCGTGCGCGGATGCTGCGGCCCGCCCGGCCCCGCGGCAACAACCCCATCCTTCACAACGGGCTGAAATCCGCACATGCCCTCGGCGACCGCCCCGTCCCGCGGTACATCGCTCAACACAACACGGCCATCCTTGTCGAACCAGACCGACGCGCCGCCAGGCAGGGCCGGACTCCGGACGGCGCCGCCGGACGCTGCCAATCCGTGGATATCGACCCGTTGCCCTTCGAACCAGCTCCGATTCCTCTTGCCGGCGGCATCGGGAAAACTGTCCCACGGATTGGTGTTGACGAACGCCAGCACCGACCGGTCGTTCGCGAGCTTGAGCGGATGGGTGAGAGCCGCCTCGGCCGGGCCGTCCCTGTCCGGATCGGGCGCCAGAACAACCGCCGGCCGCACTCGTCCATTCCCGAGATCCGCGCGCACGATGTGCACCCGGTTTGGACGCGGCTCAATGCGCTCCTCGAGTCGATATTCCAGTCCGAACGCGTCGAGTCCGCGACCTTCCTCGGAAACCGCACAGCAGGTCGCCGCCACGAGGATTGCCGCAAAGCCAGCCCCTCTCGAGACCTCGATGCCAATCATGCTCTACGATTACGACGACGATCGCGAGAATGCCAGAGCGAAGAATGTGAGATGCGCCGCGTGGGGGCACGCGGCCGACAGCGGGAGTCTCCATCCCGTGGAGGCCCGGTGGCCTCACCGGGCGACACAACACCGACAACAACCAGGTGCACGGCTGCGAGTTGGCCACCCCATCGCCGGTCTGGACACCACGGCGGGTCGGCTGATAGATTCCCGCGCGAATCATGTGTGCTGACCCAAAAACCCTCGGACTCTCTATGAAGCGTATCTCCATGCTCTGGGCGGCGGCCCTGATGGCCGGCGCATTCTCCTGGTCTCCGTGCATCGCTGCCGAATCGGCCTTCAACGGCATCGAAGTGAATCTGGGCAACCTGTTCCGCATGTCGGACGCCAAGACGCGTTCGATTTCGCCGGAGAACTTCACCGGCGAAAAAGGAAAGGCGGGCATGGCGACCGAGGGCACCGGCAAGAACGCCTCGCGCGATCTCGGCCAGGGCTGGAAGGTCTCGCCCTCGGTCCGCATTCCCGCGCGGAGCACCTTCACCATGGCGGACATCGCGGGGCCCGGAGCCATTCAGCAGATTTGGATGACGCCGGCGCCGCTGGACAAGACCCGTTGGTACATCCTGCGATTCTACTGGGATGACGAAAAGGAGCCGTCGATCGAGTGCCCGATGAGCGACTTCTTCGCATGCGGCTGGGGGAAGTACGCCCAGATCAATTCCCTGGCCGTGTGCGTGAACCCGGGGAGCGCCTTCAATTGCTACTGGCCGATGCCATTCCGCAAGCGGGCGCGCGTCACGATGGAGAATCTCGACGACAAGGACATGGTGCTCTATTATCAGGTCAATTACGCGCTCGGGGCTGTGCCGGAGGATTCCGCTTATCTGCATGCCCAGTTCCGCCGCGAAGATCCGCTCAAACAAAAAGGGCTCTTCACCATCATCGATGGCGTCAAGGGCAAGGGCCATTACGTCGGCACCTACATGGCCTGGGAAGTGCACAGCCCGGGCTGGTGGGGCGAAGGCGAGATCAAGTTCTACATGGACGGCGACACGGAGTGGCCGACGATCTGCGGGACCGGCACGGAGGATTACTTCTGCGGGTCCTACAATTTCGACACCAAGGACGACGCCGGGAAGGCCCGTTACACCGTGTTCTCGACGCCCTACTCGGGCCTCGCCCAGGTGTTGCCGCCCGATCAGATCTATCAACCGGGCCAGCGCTTCGGCCTCTACCGATGGCACATCACGGATCCCATCCGCTTCGAGCAGGATCTGCGCGTCACGATCCAGTCCCTCGGCTGGCAGGAAGGCGGCCGGTACTTGCAGACGGAAGATGATGTCGCCGCCGTGGCTTTCTGGTACCAGACCGAGCCCCACGCGCCATTCCAGCCTCTGCCCCCCCGCGAGCGACTCGAACCGAAGTGAGCCGCATCCGCACGCCTAATTTGCTTGCGGCAACGACGGCGGACTTCACACTCTTGCGGCGCGCCTGACTATGACAGCAAAGCGCCAGCCGGAAGAACGATCGCCTCGGACCCGCGCCCCTCGACCCCAAACGCGGGCCGGGGCGCGGTCTGTCCGTCCACCCAAGCACGCCCGGGGCGTCCGATCCCGCACGCCCGAGATGGCGAAGCCCCCGGGGCCGGTCCCCGAGGTGTCTGTGCCTCGGGACGAAGCGGCGCTGGCCGAGCGGCCTGCGGACCGCTCGGCGTACGACAGCGACACGGCGATCAAGCTCTACTTGCGCGAGATTGGACAGGTCAAGCTCCTGACACCGCAGGAGGAAATCGAACTGGCGGCGCGCATCAAGCAGGGAGACAAGAGGGCGCGCGAGCACATGATCAAGGCCAACCTGCGCCTGGTCGTCAAGATCGCCCACGACTACGACGGGCTCGGCCTGCCCCTCCTCGATTTGATCAACGAGGGCAACATCGGACTGATGAAGGCCGTCGAGCGCTTCGACCCCGCCAAAGGCGGCAAACTGTCCACTTACGCCGCCTGGTGGATCAAGCAGTCCATCAAACGCGCCCTCGCCAACCAGTCCAAAACCATCCGCCTCCCCGTCCACCTCGTGGACAAGATTTCCCGCATGCGGCGGATTGCGATGAAGCTGCACGAGGTGTACGGGCGCGAACCGACCGACGAGGAGTTGGGCGAGGAGCTGGGCGTTCCCTCGTCCCGAGTGGCGCAACTGCGAAGCGCGTCGGTTCGGCCCGCCTCGCTCGATGCCCCCATCGGCGACGAGGACTCGAACACCTACGCCGAAGTCGTCGAGGACGAGCGCGCCGAAGATCCGTACGAGCGGCTCGAGGAGAAGACGGTGAACATCATGGTCGACGATTTCGTGCAGCGGCTGGACCAACGCGAGCAGACGATCCTGCGCTACCGGTTCGGACTCGACGGCAGCAGCGAGAAAACACTCGAGGAAGTGGGCGCCAAGTTCGGCGTCACTCGAGAACGCATCCGCCAAATCCAAAACATCGCCCTCGCCAAACTGCGCCGCATGATCCAGAAGCTCGAAGGAAAGAAACGCTGACCGGATGACACGTTTTCGATGAATCCTCCACAGAACGCCTCGCTGGCCGAACTCGAGCAAGCCATTCGCAATGTTCCGGATTTCCCCAAACCGGGCATCCAGTTCAAAGACATCACACCCTTGCTGGGCAACGCGCGCCTGTTCGCCGCCACCGTCGATGGCCTCATCGCAGGCCACCCGCCCGGCTCCATCGACGCCGTCGCAGGCATCGACGCCCGCGGTTTCCTCTTCGCCTCCGCCGCCGCCCTGAAACTCCGCGCCGGCTGCGTCCCCATCCGCAAGAGCGGCAAGCTCCCCTACCGCACGCTCGAAGAACGCTACGACCTCGAATACGGGTCCAACACCATCGCCATCCACGCCGATGCCGTCCCCAAAGGCAGCCGCGTCCTGTTGATCGATGACCTGCTCGCCACGGGCGGAACCGCGCGGGCGGCGGCCGGCCTGCTGCGCCGCCTGGGCGCCGAGGTTGTCGAGATCGTGTTCCTGATCGAACTGACCGCACTCCAGGGCCGCGCCAAGCTCGAAGGCTACCCCGTGCGCTCCCTCATCCGGTTCTAACCCGCATATTTCACACCCCGTCAGTGCACAGGGCGGTCAGATCTCGCACGATGTCCGCTATGCGGGTTAGAAAAGCAAAACCGCGCTCGAGTGGAGGGATGCAACCGGCCAACAGAGTGTC
>CAYPUR010000212.1:0-8668 GCA_964413865.1 uncultured Verrucomicrobiota bacterium | reverse complement strand
TCCCTGCAAAAGCCGTTGACAATCAGGTTCACCGCGTCCTGTTTCGAGAGACCGCGCTGGTTGCAGTAAAAGATCTGGTCCTCCCCGATCTTCGAGGTGCTGGCCTCGTGCTCGATCTGGGCGGTCGGATTCTTGACATCGATGTAGGGGGATGGGTGCGCCCGGCACTGGTCGCCAATCAGGAGCGAATCGCATTGTGAAAAGTTGCGCGCCCCCGTGGCCGTCGGGCGCATCTGCACCAGGCCGCGGTAGCTGTTCTGGCCGCGTCCGGCCGAGATGCCTTTGGAGACAATCGTACTGCGGGTGTTCTTGCCCACATGGATCATCTTGGTGCCGGTGTCCGCCTGCTGGCAATGATTGGTCAGCGCCACCGAGTAAAACTCGCCGACCGAATCGTCGCCCAGCAACACGCAGCCCGGGTATTTCCAGGTGATGGCCGAGCCGGTCTCGACCTGGGTCCACGAGATCTTCGAGCCGCGCCCCCGGCAAAGGCCGCGCTTGGTGACGAAATTGTAAATGCCACCCTTGCCCTCCTTGTCGCCCGGGTACCAGTTCTGAACGGTCGAATACTTGATCTGCGCGCTGCCCAGCGCGATCAACTCGACCACGGCGGCGTGGAGCTGGTTCTCGTCGCGCATCGGCGCCGTGCACCCTTCGAGATAACTGACGTAGCTCCCCTCGTCCGCGACCAGCAGCGTCCGCTCGAACTGCCCCGTGTTGGCCGTGTTGATCCTGAAATAGGTCGAGAGCTCCATCGGGCAGCGCACCCCCTTGGGCACGTAACAAAAAGAGCCGTCGCTGAACACCGCCGAGTTGAGCGCCGCAAAGAAGTTGTCCGTGTACGGGACAACCGTCCCCAGGTATTTCTCGACCAGGTCTGGGTGTTCCCGAACCGCCTCGGAAAAGGAGCAGAAAATCACGCCGTGCTTCGCCAGTTCCTTCCGGAACGTCGTCGCCACCGAAACGCTGTCCATCACGGCATCCACGGCAACCCCCGTCAGCCGTTTCTGCTCGTCCAGCGATATGCCCAGCTTGTCGAACGTCCGCCTCAGTTCCGGATCGACCTCGTCAAGGCTGTTGAGCTGCGCCTTGGGTTTGGGCGCGGCATAGTAAATGATCTTCTGATAATCGATCGGCGAATAGGTGGCCTTCGACCACGACGGCTCCGTCATCGTCAGCCAGTGGCGATACGACCGCAACCGCCACTGCAAGAGGAACTCCGGCTCGCCCTTCTTGGCCGAGATCGTGCGAATGACCTCCTCGTTCAGCCCCGGCGGCAGGGCCTCGGTCTCAATGTCCGAAACAAAGCCGTACTTGTAGTCGCTCTGAACGAATTGATCGATGGCCGACTGCGGGGTGCTCATGGAATCGATTGGCGCCGAGACGATCGGCATGCGGTTTGCGCCCCTTCGTGAATCGTCACAGGCTCCTCCTGCCTCTGCTTGGCGGCACACTCGGGGCAATAACCTCGAAACAGGATCTCGAAATTCCGGACGCGAAAGCCCTCCGGCATCTCCACCCGCGGCTCGCCGCCGGCCCCGCCCGGTTCAATGTCGAACGCGCCGCCGCAACCATCGCAGTAGAAATGATGGTGGTGCTGCATGTTCGAACAATACCGGGTCGCCTTCCGATCATGATTGACTTGCCTGACCAAACCGCACTTGACCAGCGTCTCGAGACAGTTGTACACGGTCGCCATCGAAATGTCCGGCATTGCGGACTTGGCCCGCATGAACACTTCTTCGGCGCTGGGATGATCCCGTTTCAGAAGCAGGACATTATAAACCTGACGGCGCTGCGCCGTCAATCGAAGCCCTGTGCGCGCGAGCTGCTCGTTGAGACGCTCGCCGACGAAATCGATCGGGACCCGCTTCTTCATCAGGGGGCACCATAGCCCCGACTCGAGGCTTGTCAATATTTGGAATTGTTCTAACTACTTCCCATGAACCCTCGTTCCGTAGCCGCCGTCGTCGACGGCGCCATCTCGCGCCGCCAGAGGCAGGAATCAGCGCCGACTTATCCCGCGATGCGGGACGGCTACAAATCGGTCCATGGTCGCGGTGCGCATTCAACCGCTGAATGTCACTGCCATTCCAGAACCCGCAACGGCTGGTATTTCGAATACATTTGGCGCGAAAACAAACGCCAGATGACCCTGGCCCGTCGGAAGGCGGAGGCGCCCACGCCGGAGCCCGCGAACGTGGTCACCGGTCATCAAGGACCGGCTCAACCTCGGACATCCGGGGTCACATCTTCATTTGTGACAATTCCTCGCTGGATCCGGAAGCCAAACGAGCCGGGGCCGCGCGCAACCCGCCATTCCCGCCAGAATGTGTAATGTGAAGATGTGACCCCAGGTGAGTGTGACCCCAGGTGAGAGTGAGAGGGTCGCGCCAAGCGCTTTCGGGTTGTTTGCACACGCCGGTCGTGGTTGAATCGCCCCGTGGAAGTCATCATACGCCCCGATGCCAACGCGGCTGCGGACCTGGTTGCGCAGATCATAGCGCACGATCTCAGGCCCAATCCCCATCTTGTCCTGGGCCTGGCGACCGGACGGACGATGGAACGCGTCTACGCCCGCCTGGTGCGGCTCCATCGGGATGAGGCGCTGGATTTCTCCCTGTGCTCGACATTCAACCTTGACGAGTATGTCGGTTTGCCGGGCAGCGACCGCCATTCCTACCGCCACTACATGAACCACCACCTGTTCCTCCAGGTGAACATCGATCTGCGCAACACGCATCTGCCCGACGGCACGGCGCCGGATCTCGATGTCGAATGCCGGCGTTACGAACAGAGCATCCGCCGCTTCAACGGGATCGACCTGCAACTGCTCGGTCTGGGGCGCGCCGGCCATATTGGGTTCAACGAGCCGCTCTCGGCCTTGCACTCGCGCACCCGTGTCAAGGCGCTTGCGCCAGCCACCCTCGCCCAGAATGCCAGCCTGTTCGGCGATCCGGCCCTGATGCCGCGTCGCGCCATCACCATGGGTGTCGGCACGATTCTCGAATGCCGCCGCTGCCTGCTCCTGGCCACCGGCGAGCACAAGGCGGACATCATTGCCAAGGCCGTGGAAGGACCGATTACCGCCATGATCTCGGCCACGGCGCTTCAGCTGCATCAACGGTGCACGGTGGTGATCGACGATGCCGCCGCCTCCAGGCTCCAGGGCGCCGACTACTACCGCTGGATCTTCGAGAACGAGCCTGAATGGGAGTCGTTTCGGCAATGACGCGCCGGGCCTTGGATCCGCTCACCAGTTCAGCGCCCCGGACTCCCCGGAGGCGAGATCCCTCACTGCCGCCGCGTCCGGCCCCCTGCCCCTCTGCCCTATGACCACGGCCCCGCTCCCCACGCGCACGTTCACAGCCGACTGCCTCGCGGTGCGCGTTCATGCCACACAGAGGCATTTGGCCGCCGATGCGGCGGACGCGGTGGCCCGGTATCTCGAGCAAGTGCTCGATGCCAGGCCTCAAGCGGCCGCGATCCTGGCGTCCGCCACCTCACAGATTGAGTTCCTGGACGCGCTGGCCGGGCGTTCCGAGGTCGACTGGTCGCGGGTCACCGTGTTTCACATGGACGAATACCTCGGGATCAGCGCCGACCACCCGGCCAGTTTCCGCAGATTCATGCGGGAACGGGTCGAATCCCGGCTGCGCCCCCGGGCGTTTCACTCCATCGGCGGCGATTGCCTCGAGCCGCTGGTCGAATGCGACCGGTATGCGGCGCTGCTGCGGGCCCAGCCGATCGACCTGTGCTGCCTGGGGATCGGCGAGAATGGGCACGTGGCGTTCAACGATCCGCCCGTGGCGGACTTCACCGATCCCCGGCTGGTCAAGCTGGTGAAGCTCGACGAGCCGTGCCGGCGCCAGCAAGTCGGCGAGGGATGTTTCCCAACCCTCGAATCCGTTCCCCAATACGCCTTCACCCTCACCGTGCCCGCCTTGTGCGCGGCGCGCAAGATGGTGTGTGTCGTGCCGGAACGCCGCAAGGCCGACGCCGTGCGGCAGGCGCTGCGCGGCCCTGTTTCCACCGCCTGTCCTGCATCGATTCTCCGCCGCCAGCCGCATGGGACACTGTTTCTGGACGCCGAGTCGGCCGCGGGGGTTTAGCAAGTCCCTGGATCGAGGCAATCGCCGCGACCGATCAGGGCCGCGCGGAACTCGGCCCTCCGAAAGGGGGATTCATGGCAGCGCATCTGGTGGTTCTCGGTGGGAACCGAGTATGCGCCGCGTGGGGGCACGCGGCCTACAGCGGGAGTCCCCCTGCGCTGTAGGCCCGGTGCCCTCACCGGGCGACAGAACACCGACAACAACCCGATGCACCGGGCGGGGAACAGGGATGAGGAAACTGCTTTTCCTGCGCCGCGGGTTTCTCTAGGCTGCGCCGGGTTTGCTGCATGCATCCGGTTATACGCATAGCCTTGTACGTGGTCCTGGCCGCAAGCGCGGTCTTCTTCGGCTATCGTTTCATGCGGGGGTACGCCGATCGCATGGATCGCGCGGCCGATCGCTACGAGAGCGATGTGACGTCGGCCCGCGTCGAGGCTGAGCCGGCGAACGACATCGCGATCGACTCCACGAACGCGCCGCCGCCCGCCACGGAAGCCCCTCCGGAGACGGAAGACATCCCGGACCCAGCGGCAGCATCGACGAATGGAGTTACGGCGGAGGGGGAAGGCGCGACCACGAACGCTCCGCCGCCGCCGCCCGCCGCGGCGTCCACCCCCCCCTCGGCTGCGGCGCCGCGATCGGGGGGCTTGGGAATCGACGCCGCGCTGGCGTTGGGGGCGGTCCTCGGCCTGGCGTTGCTGGTGGCGGGCGACGTGTCGCATTACGTGGGGTCGCGGGCGCACGGCGTCCTGTACAGCGACGAAGGCGAGCACGCGGGCAGTCCCGAATACGACCAGGCCGAGCAGGCCTGGGCGAACGGGGATCACATGGAAGCGCTGCGCCTCTTGCGGGATCATCTCAACCGGCACCCCCGTCAACTGCATGCGGCGTTTCGGATCGCGGAGATCTACGAGAAGGATTTGGGCAATCACCTGGCCGCGGCCCTCGAATACGAGGAAATCCTCAAGCACAAGCTGGCCGCCGACCGGTGGGGATGGTCCGCCATTCACCTCTGCAACCTCTACAATCGTCTCGGTCAATCCGACAAGACCGAGGCGTTGCTGCGGCGGATTGTCGACGAGTATGGGGAGACGCCGGCGGCCAGGAAAGCCCGCGAGCGGCTCGGCATTCCCGAAGAAAGCCCGACGGCTGAACCGTCCGAAAGCGAACCGCAACCCGACGCCGGCCCGAAGTTGCCGCCGGGTTTCCGACCCAAAAAGAAGCGATGAGCCAGCCGATTGCCCCATCCTCACAAGCGCCGCACGCGGCCCCCGCCGGCCCGAAGTTCCAGCCCTACATTCGGCCCGAGGTGACGATGCGCGAGTTCACACCGCGCGCGGTGGTCATGGGCACGCTGCTGGGCATGGTGTTCGGCGCGTCCTCGCTCTATCTCGTCCTCAAGGTCGGCCTGACGGTCAGCGCGTCGATTCCCGTGGCGGTGATTGCCATTACGCTGTTCCGCCTGCTCTCGAAGTTCGGATTCAAGGACGCGACCATCCTCGAGAACAACATCGTCCAAAGCGCCGGATCGGCTGGCGAGAGCATCGCATTCGGCGTGGGCGTCACCATGCCCGCCATTCTGATTCTCGGCTTCGACCTCGAACTGACGCGCGTCTTGCTGGTGGCGATTCTGGGCGGGCTCCTGGGCGTGCTGATGATGATCCCGCTCCGCCGGGCGCTCATTGTGGCGCAGCACGGGATCTTGAAGTACCCGGAAGGCACGGCCTGCGCCGAGGTGCTCAAGGCCGGAGCTTCGCCGGAATCCAAGGCGCTCTCCTCCGAGGCGCAGGAGGCCCAAACCATCGCGGGCCTGGGCGCGCAGCCCAACCCGGCCACCATCTTCATCGGGTTCGCCATCGGGCTTGTGTACAAGACCCTCATGAAGCTCTTCATCCTGTGGAAGGAGATCCCGGAGAAGATCTTCGGCGCGCCGTACAAGGGCGCGTCGGTCGCGGCGGAGATCTCGCCTGAACTGCTCGGCGTCGGCTACATCATCGGCCCGCGCATTGCCTCGATCATGTGCGCGGGGGGCGTGCTCTCCTATCTGGTCTTGATTCCGGCGATCAAGTTCTTCGGCGATCATGTCGCGGGGGTGGTGCCGCCGGGGATCCGCCCCATCAGCGAAATGGGCCCCCACGAGGTCCGCGGGGCGTATGTGCTCTACATTGGCGCGGGGGCGGTCGCGGCCGGCGGGATCATCAGCGTGCTGCGTTCGCTCCCCATCATCCTCCACGCCTTGCGCAGCGGTTTGCGCGACTTCAGCGGGGCGCGCGGCGGCGCGGCGGGGGCTCCGCGCACCGATCGCGATCTGCCCTTGAGTTTCATCCTCATCGGCATTCTGGGTCTGCTCGCGGCCATCTCGCTCTCGGCGCCGCTTAACATGAACCTGCTGGGCGCGCTCATGATCGTGGTGTTCGGCTTCATCTTCGTCACGGTCTCATCGAGGCTTACCGGTGAGATCGGTTCGTCCTCGAATCCCATCTCCGGCATGACAGTCGCCACGCTGCTGCTGACCTGCCTGATCTTCCTGATGCTCGACTGGACCGAGGCGCGGTACTACGTCACCGCGCTGTCCGTCGGCGGCATCGTCTGCATCGCCTCCTCGAACGGCGGCACGACCTCCCAGAGCATCAAGACGGGCTACCTCGTCGGGGGCACGCCGCGCGCGCAACAGCTCGCCCTGCTGATCGGGGCCCTCGCCTCCGCGCTGATCCTGGGTCCGGTCCTGATGCGGCTCAACTCGACCACAACGGTTTACGTCCCGGTCGGCTCCCTGCCCAACATCCCGGCCACACTGCGAGCCGACGCCACCGCGCTGACGAAGCGGGAAGCGCTCCGAGGGCCTCAAGCCGTCAGCGACACCCGTCAGTACCTGGTCTGGCACAACACCAACCAGCGGCTCGGTCCGGAGGGACGTTACCTGGTGGACGATCAGGGAGCGCCGGTCTATCTGGTCGATCCCGGGATCAACGGCGCCCACCGGACCCGGCCGGACGGTTCGACAGTCGAGAAATTCGACGCGCCCAAGGCGGTGCTGATGAGCTACATCATCAAAGGCATCCTCAGCCGCGAACTGCCCTGGGGACTGGTGCTGGTCGGGGCCGCGATCGCCCTGGTTCTCGAGATGTCGTTCCTGCCATCGCTGGCATTCGCCACCGGCGTCTATCTCCCGTTGTCCTCGTCGTCGCCAATCTTCATCGGCGGACTGGTCCGATGGCTTGTGGATCTGTACCTTCGCAAGAAACACGCTCGCGCCCGGCTGACCGAAGACCAACTGGCGGCCGAGGGCGACAAGAGTGCCGGGGTATTGATGGCCTCGGGCTACATCGCCGGCGGCGCCATCGCGGGGATTCTCATCGCCTTTGTGGCCGGCCTCGCGGACCCGAACGCAACCGCCTCCTGGTTTCAACAGAAACTGGCGGCATTCAACTCGACGATGCTCGCCTGGTCGGCCAACAACCCGCTCGTTGCGGGCGGGTGGGCCGATCTCCTGGCCCTGCTGCCCTTCCTGCTCCTGGTCGGCATCCTCTACGGCGCGGGACGCGAAATCATCCTGGCGCGCAAGCAGCCGGGGCATTCACTTCATTAGAGGTCAAGCGATCACACTCATTTCGAACGTACCGGTGATGCAAACGTGTCTGCGCTCGACGGCATCCGCGACCCCGCGCCGGTGTTGTGCGTTTACGCTGATTGAACTGCTGGTGGTCATCGCCATCATTGCGATCCTAGCCGGCCTGCTGCTGCCGGCCCTGGCGAGCGCCAAGGAGAAGGGCCAGCGGATGCGTTGCGTCAACAATAACAAGCAACTGGGCCTGGCCACCCACCTGTACGCCGACGACAACCGGGATCACATGGCCTTTCCCAACTGGAATCCGCCCTGGGTCGTTGGCTGGCTCTACGCGCCGACGAACAGCACGGTGCCGAATCTGTTCGGGGCGCCGTACTCGGCCAACCCGATTCTGGCCTACCAGGGCGGCCAGCTCTGGCCCTTCATCGGCTCGATGGGCATCTACCGCTGTCCTCTGGACAAGACGAACACCGCCACCTTCCGGGCACGCCCGCAAAAGCTCTCGACCTACGTCCAGAACGGAGCGGTGTGCGGCTATGGCGACCTCACCCCGGCGGGCGCCAGCTACAAGCTCTCCGACTTCGCCCCGGACGCCTTCTTCATGTGGGAACCGGACGACGCCAACGCAACCCTCGGCTACGGCTACAACGACGGTTCGAGCTTCCCCGACCCTGCCGTCGACGGCGGGCTGGGACGCCGTCACGGCAAGACCGGCGGCATCGTATTGGCCGTCGACGGCCACATCGAGTTCATCAAGTACGACGTCTGGAAAAAAGAGGCACAGTTGCCCGGCAAGAACCGGATGTACTGCAACCCGGGGTCGCGCGACGGACGCTGAGCGCCCGCGGATTTCCGGAATTCCCCTCCCCTCTCTCCCGCGCCTCGCCAGACACGAGGTGAGGGACGACGCCGCGTGGGGGCACGCGGCCTACCCAGTGGGCATCATCAGCTTGTAGGCCGGGTCCCCTGACCCGGCGCCTGCACTGAT
>CAYPUR010000211.1:0-8671 GCA_964413865.1 uncultured Verrucomicrobiota bacterium | reverse complement strand
AGTGGGGCAGGAGGCCCAACACAGCCAACCCGAGCATCAGGCCCGCGACGAAGCTGATGGCGATCTGGAGCCGGGTGTGTGTCAGCTTGAAAAACGTGGGCAGAGCGCCGCCGGTCAGGGCGGCCAGCAACGCCGCGAGGCAATAGATGAGCAGGAGCAGGGTGGGGGATTCGAGGAGCGCGTTCATAAATCTGCAGTTGAGGGCATGCGCCGACGGCGGATCACTGTCCGAGAGCCTGTTCCCGGACACACTGACACGCAGAAGAGACTACTCATAGACGGTGCCGCTTGTGGGGTTGACGACCTGGGGGGTCCAGGGCGGCATGTAGGGCTTGGATGTGCCTGTGCTGGTCGCATCAAGGCCGAGGCTGTCGTTGACCGTCTGCACGTTGTTGACGATTGTGCCGCCGACGGAAAACACGGTGTTGCCCTCGTCGATCATTTTGGCGACCAACTGGCCGCCCTTGGTCGGTTCGGCCCCGCCGGTGAAGACGATTGCGGGCAGCAGGTCGGCTGCGGCTCCGATCTGCTGACAGGTGGAGTTGCCGGTTGCCTGGCCCACAGATTCGAGCGGGCCGCCCGCCGCCACGGGGGCGTCCGGGTTGGCGAAGGCGTTGTACATGTTGCCGATCCCGCTGCCGATGCTCCATCCGGCGTAGGTGCCGCCGGCGATGACAGCCGGTGTGGCGGCGCCCATGCTCGCACCCTCGACGCAGAGCAGGACAGAGCCCGCGAGCAAGCCCCCGCCGAATTGCCCCAAACCGGTGAAGAACTTGTCCCAGTTGGGGCCGGCGGACGGGCCCAGGCCGAGGCGATCGACCCGATTCAGCGGATCGTTCGAGACGTATGCATAGAGGTTCAGGCTGGTGCTCGTGAACAGCATCGGATCGCGCTGCGTCCATCGCCCCAGGTCCGCATCGTAGAAGCGCGCGCCAAAGCGAACCAGCCGCGTGTCCGGATCGTACAGTCCGCCGGAAAACCCGAACGGTTGGAACCCGGGGTTCGTGTCCACAACAACGCGTCCGAAGCTGTCATACTGCAACTCCTGGGCAACCTCGCCGGTCTGTGTGTTGACGACCGCGCGCGGGCTGCCGCGATGGTCGGAAACGATGCGGTAGGCGGTGCCGTCGCGAATGAGGGCATCGGGCACTGTGGCGCGGTGGCCGTAGACGAACACGCTCCGGACCTTGCCGGCGGCATCGAGTTCCGCGACCGGGTGCATGAACGACCCGTACAGCATGCCCTGGCGCAGCAAGCCGTCCACTTTCTTCCCCACAGCACGGTGTCGGCCATCCAGCACGTACTCGATCACACGCCCGTCGGGCAGTTCCGCCCGCCGCAAGTTGTTCAGGGCGTCATAAACGTAGCGCGTGGTCTGGGGCCCGACGACCTGTTGGACGAGGTTGCCTTGCGGATCGTGACTGAATTCGAGGGACACGGCGGATCCGCCGTCTGTCGTGCGGGTGCCCGAAACGATCCGGTCCCGACCGTCATACGTGAAGCGCGTCGCGATTTCGACGCCGCCCTCGACACGGATTTCGGTCAGCCGGTTTCCGTTGCTGTCGTACTCGTAGCGGGACTGGTTTGCGCCGTTGTGAGTCACTTGGATCAAGCGCCCTGCCATGTCGTAGGCAAACGCCAGCGCAGTCGTTGATGGGCCGGACGTCTCCCGCACTTCGCTCAGTCGTCCCAAGGCATCGCGCCCGTATTCGATCTGGAGCATTGGGGCGTCCTGGTTCGTGACGGCATACCGTTCGACCTCGCCGAATCCGTTCCAGACGAACGCGTCGTTCACCACGCCCAGAACCGTCCGGCTCAGGAGGGCATTGGTTGGGTGCCGCTCGATCACCAGGCTGCCCGCGTTCGTGACGAACCCGTCGGCGTCGTAGCGATAGTCGACTGCGTTGGTTCCGTTCACGCGCAATGCGGCCAGGCGCAGATCCGATTGGAACACGCGCTCAACCGAGCCGGTGATCAGGCCTTCCCAGCGCATTCCGGTCACCAATGGGCCGTCCGTGTCGTAGAAAACAGTCGCCCCATCCGGATTGGCGGCGGACGCCAGCATGCCATTGGTTGCGTACGCATAGAGGAATTGCCCTTGGGGCAAAGTGACGGCGGCAAGCCGCCCCGCGGCGTCGTAAGTGTTGGTCACGGCGTCGCCGTTCGGCTGCACGAGACCCGTGGCGTGTCCGGACGGGTTGAAGAACAAGCGCACCGGATCGGCTGCGTCGCCGATGGCTGGGGGGGTGTAGACGCACGCGCGGCCGCCGGCTGAGGCAAGCAACTGGTGGAGTCCCTTGCCTGGCGGAGCGACTGTGCGGAGCCCGTCTCCCGCGCCGGGCGTGAACCGGGCCACCCGGCCATCTGGAAACTCCTGTTCGAGCAGGCGCCCGGCCGCGTCGCGGACGAACCGATTCGTGCGATTCAGAGCGTCCACGGTGGCGGACAGGTAGCCCTGGCTTCCGTAATGGAAGGTGACCGTCCGCGCGGCCTCCCCTTGGCCGGCAACCGCGCGATTCAGGCGCCCCTCCGGCCCGTACTCGAGGCGCTGGGGCTGCTGGCCAGGCACCGATCGCTCGATGACACGCCCGGTTGCGTCGAAGCGATTGGTTGTCACACGGCCTGCGGGCGTGCGCTGGATAAGGATGCGGCTGGCGGCGGTGTAGGTTTCGGTGAACGTGCGTCCATTCCATGCGGTTCGTTGTTCGGCGCGAATCAGCGACAGAGGATTCTGGGCATTGGCCAGGATGATCGTGCGCGTGCTGGCGTTGGTCAGGCTCAGCCCGTGGGGCGTCTTGATGATCTGTTGGCTCAGCACCGGCGCCTGCATGCCCCAACGGGGATCGGCGCCGCACAGCATCGCGATGGTCGAACCGTCGGGCATCTGGTGCTGGGCGCGTCCGTCGGTCCCGGTCTGCCGATTAAGGACAGTGCCGTCCGGGAGATGATCGGTTCCGACCCGGCCGCTGACGGTGGAGGACAGCAATTGCGAGCGGATGAGGAGCCCGTCGCCATCGCGCTGGGCGATCTCCTGGCCTTGGCCGACTTGGGTGCGATCGAGCTCGACGCGGCCGCCTTCCGGGGCGGTGGCCTGCTCGACACGTCCTTCAGAGTCGTAAGCGAACGTGTAGGTCTCGCCATTCGATGCGGCGATTTGAGCCAGCAACGAGCCGTTCTCGTATGTCAGGTCGAGGGCATGGCCTGTCGGGTCGACGAGCCGAGCCAGCTCGCCCGCCTCGTTCAGTTCGAGTTCGGTGCGCGCGCCGAACGGCGCGACGATCGCGGTGGGGCGCCCGGCAGGATCGCGCACGATGCGGGTCAGGTTGCCGTGGGCGTCTGTCACGCCGGCCAGACGGCCTGCAGCATCGTAAGCGAACTGGTCGAGCACGGCCCCGGTCACCGCGTGGAGGGTGCTCAGGTGTCTGCCGGTCGAGTCGAACAGGAAGAGGCGCTGGCCGTCGCGCGAGGCGACGGCGATCTGGCTGCCATCAAATCCGGGAAGGCTGTAGCTGATTCTGCAGACTCGGCGCGCTGATCTGTCCGCAAAGTAGATCGATCCGTCCGGAGCCACCGCGATCCCGCGCGGCTCGCCGAGGAAGGTCTGGGTGGCAGGCAACGCATCTTTCGTGAACTGGGCTCCGCCGCCGGCGATTGTGCTGATGATCCCGCGCGAATCGATCTTGCGGATAACATGGTGCCTTGGCGTGCTCAAATACAGGCTGCCATCCGGGCCCAAAGCAATCCCGTAAACGTCGCTGAGCCCGGCGGCGATGGCCGGTCCGCCGTCCCCGGTGTAGGATGGCGACCCCGAGCCGGCGATGGTGCTGATGATGCCGTCGGGGGTGATCTTGCGCACGCGTCCCCCTTCGATCTCCTTCCAGGAGTCTCCGAAATAGAGGCTTCCGTCGGGCGCCAGCGCAATGCCGCGGACCGAGGCGAAGAAGGCCTCGGTGGCCGGTTTGCCGTCATTGCGCAGACCGCGGCCGCCGAAGCCGGCATAGGTGTAGATCAGACCATCCACACCGACCCGCCGCAGGCGCCAGTCCTCGAACGGGTAGTCTCCGCCATCGACTCCGATGAAGACCGAACCATCCGGAGCGGCGCAGAGGGCCCAGACCTCGCTCAGCGAGGCTTCGACGGCAGGTATGTTCTCGCCCCCGTAGGGGATGGAGATCCCCACTCCTGCAAAGCGTCGGATGATGCCGTCAGGCCGTATCACCCGGACGGTATGCCACGCCGAGGCGGTTGTGTAGAAACTGCCGTCTGGTCCCAACGCGATGTGCTCCGGCCAGACCCAGGTCCCCACGGCCGGCACTCCGTCCACCTCGACCGCGCCATCGGCGCCTCCCGCGACAAGATGGATAATGCCGTCCGCACCGACCTTGTAGAGCGCGAACCGTCCGCCAATATAGAGGGTCCCGTCCGGGGCGACAGCCACGGCGCTGGGTTCGCTCAAACTGGCTTCGGTGGCGGGATATCCCTGCGGCGGGTAACGGTCGCCGCGCCCCGCCACGGTCGTAATCACCGGCTGGAGGATGTTCTGGCTGGCCAATCTGTCGCCGGTGCCCAAGTAGAGCGTGCGTCCCAGAGAATCGTAGAAATGGTGCGCGCTCAGCGTCCATCCTCCCAGCCCGATGCCGAACGGGTTCCATCGCGGGATAGCCACAGTGTGGGCCTGCCAGGCAGTGACCTCCTGCCGGGCTGGGATCAGGGGTTCGATCAGGCGCCCCGAAGGCAGTCCGAAGCTCGCCGGGGCTTGGGCAGCGCGCGCATAGTAGCCATCGTAGACGTAGCCAATGCGCACATCGGCCACCTGCTCGCCACGAACGACCCGGCCATAGGCGTCCTTGCCGTTCCAGGCAAACGAGTGGCGCAGGTTGGGCTGCGGGGGGAAGGACTCTGTCCAGAGCTGGCCGGCAACCCTGATCTCGAGTGCGACCCGCTTGAGGAGGGGTGGGGGATTCTGGTCTGTCAGCGTCACGGTGAATCCGAAGGTCTCCTGGCGTCCCGGCATGCGGTCGCCGGCGTAGTTCAGGGTGAGAGGGGTTCCCCGGATGGGGATTGACTCCCGCACTGTCTGGGCGTGCATGGCGATCCTGCCATACCCTGTGGCATAGCGGTCTTCCATGAAATCGATCGGAATCGACGAAGGGTCTGGAGGGACCATGGACGGCGTGGTGGCGCCGACACCGCCGGTGATAATCGGGTAATTGAGATCGATCGTGGAGAAATGACCGAGACGCGAGCGCGACAGGCTTGCTCCGGGAGCATAGAGCGAGGCCAGTTGGCCCCGTTCTTCGTCGGTGATGCCCAGCGCCTCGAGTTCAGACGCCGTCGCCGCCTGTCCCGTTCCGGTGACATCGAGCACTGCACGGCCATCATCGATCCCCAGCATCCCGATGACCCGGCCGTTCTCCATCGCAACCCAGCGTCCCTGCCCGGCATCGTACCAGCCCACCGGCACGACCGTGCCCACCGGGAAGCCGAGGAAGTTGTCGACGTGGAAAGCCACCGGCTTCGAGAACTGCAATGTCGCGGCGTTCGCCGCCAGCGCCTCATCCGCGCTCAACTCGACGCAATAGGTGTAGGCGACTGTTGGCGGCAGTTCCGCCGGCATCTTGAGCGGGCCGTTGGGTCCCACCGTGTACTCGGTTGCGCGAATGGCCAGCGTGGTCACTGACTGGGTCGAGCCGTCAGCGAGGCGCAGCCAGGCGTCCAGTGCCGAGGGCAGGAGGACGGTGGCTTGCCGCGGACCGTCCTGATCGGTCTGCACGCTGCCGCGGGCGACCTGGGCCGGCGCCTCGGCGCCGAGCACCACCGGTGTCACGTTTGGATCGAGCGGGACCAGGGCAACCGCGGGGGCGAAGGCATACTGTTGCCAGGGCACTGCCACCGCGCGTTGCGCGGCGAGAAAGCCGGTCTTGCTGAAACAGAGCGTCAGGTGTTCTCCGCCGTTGACCGCCAGATCGTACGCCCCGTCCTCGCGGCTGAACGTCTGCCCGATCTCGGGATGGCCAAGCACGCACACAGCGACCCCCGGCAGGGCCGTGCCGTCGCCCTGGGAGACCTTGCCGCGTATCACCGCCGCCTGCCTCGCAACGATGGTCTCGTTGGAAACGCCGGTCTGAATGGGCTGAGCGCCGGCGTAGAGGAAGCGGGTCGAGGATCCCAGATCGGACACCGCCACCGGATCCAGGGCAGGGGCGACCGTGGCCGGATCGGGTGGCAACTCCGCACCGGATCGATCGCGGAGCCGGTAATACGCGCTTGCCTCGCCGTACTGGATCACAAGCGAGAGAATGTTGCCGATCGGTTGGGGTTGATCCGGCCAAGGCAGCCATGAGCCGCCAGTCGAGAGATCGTCGGTCGTTTCGAGTTGGAATCCGGCGGCATCGAGCGGCCAGCTCAGATGCAGGCCGCCGCTCTCCGGGTGCCGCTCGATCTCCAACCGCGGCGGTTGCTGGGCGAACGCCGGGACGAGGGCCGCCCCGATCAGCAGCCACGTGACCGCCGCCATCAGTGCAATGTTGGTCCATGCTCGATTCATAAGCACCTCTCCACCGAGAGAGCCATGGGGCCATATAGAACGGCTGCCTGCCCGGGCTCACCGACCCGAGTCAGATCCGGCATTCGCTCACGGCATCATGCCGCCCGCGGCCGCGTGCGGACGACCGGGGTGTTGTTCTCATCGACGTGAACGATCCTTGGCACCAGGCGGCGCGCCGCGGCGTCCGTGTAGTGGCCGTAGGCAATGATCACGACGAGATCTCCGGGCTCGCCGAGGCGCGCGGCGGGGCCGTTGAGCATGACTGTCCCGGAACCGCGGGGCGCTTCGATGACGTAGGTGATGAGGCGCGATCCGGTGTTGACGTTGAGCACGTGGACCTGCTCGCCGGCCAACAGATCCGCCGCGTCCATCAAGCGCCGGTCCAGCCCGATGCTGCCCTCGTAATCCAGGGCCTTGCTGGTCAGGGTGGCCCGGTGGATCTTGGATTTGAGCATGACGCGGGAGCCGTCCGTCGGAGCGGACCGGTGTGCTGAGGCAGTCTTCTTCATGGCACAGTCGAAAGTTCCATCACCGCCAGCATCAAGGATTGGCAGCGTGCCCGCAATCGCAATTCACTCATCGCAGTTCACTCAGGAGTCCTCGCCGACAAAGCGGGCCAGGTCGAGCACGCTGCCAGCGAGGGCCAGCACGTCGTTGGCTTGGATGACGTCCTCGGCCATCGGGACCGCTTTGAACTCCTTGACCATCTGGCCGCCAACCGGTCCCGGGCCCATGCGTTTGATGGCGACCAGATTCAGACGAAACCGCTTGCGCAGGTCCAGATCGCGCAAGGCGTGTCCTGCCGTCCAGGGCGGCGCCTCGACCTCGACCAGGCTGAAGCCGTCGGCGAGTTCGAAGTAGTTGCGGATGTGTGAGATCGTAAGGCGCTGCACCATGATGCGCGCCGCTTCGTCATCGAGGTTGAAGACCTCGGTGGCGCCGACCGCTTCGAGCACGCGTCGATGGTCTTCGCTGATGGCGCGCGCAACGATGCGTTTGACGCCCATGGCGCGCGCGTGGACGACGACCAGGACTTGCGCCTCGAAATTCTGACCGATGGCTGTCACGAACACGTCGGCTTTTCCCAAACCCTGCGCTTCGAGGGCCTCGCGGTGGGTGGCATCCATCCGCACTGCGAGGGCCACCTCGTCCTTCACCAGATTCAGGCGGTCCATGTTCCGATCGATCGCTATCACCTCCGCCCCGGCGCGCGCCAAGCCGATGGCCGCGGCGCGTCCGAAATCGCCCAACCCGATCACTGCGCATTTCATGACAGGATGGTATCCCAGTTCGGCGGCAGACTGTCCAGAACCTACCCAACCACCAGATCTTCCTCGGGGAACTGGTAACGGGCGGGCCGGCGGATCCGGACCACGGTCAGGACCATCGAAATGGGCCCGACGCGTCCGATGAACATGAGCAGGCAGAGGATGAGTTGGCTGGCTGGGCTAAGCTGGGCTGTGATGCCCGTCGAGAGGCCCACGGTGCTCAGTGCGGACACCACCTCGAACATCTCACTGCGCAATGGGATTTGGGGGTCGTACAAGGCAAGGGCGAAGAGGCCCAAACCGGCGATGATGACGTACAGGACCACAACCGCCAGCGCGGCCAGCAAGACCCGCTGCGGAAGCGCGCGCCCGTAGATCTCGACGCGATCGCGTCCGGTCAGGAGTGTGCGCAGGGCCACCAGGAGCACGGCAAACGTGACCGTCTTAATGCCGCCGCCAGTTGAGATGGGGCAGGCGCCTATCACCATGAGGGCCATGATCAGAAGCAACGTCGCTGCCTGGAGTTGGTCCATCGGAACTGTTGTGAGTCCGGCGGACCGGGGGCTGACCGAATGAAAGGCGGAAATCAGAAACTGGGTGAGAATCGGTTTGTCCGCTAGAACGCGACCGGCTTCCAAGACCCAGAATCCCGCCAGTCCGACACCAAACAGGATTGCGGTCACCAGGACCGAGAGCCGCGTTTGCACGGGGAGCCGGTAGACCGGCACACGCTGGTTGTAACGGCGGACCCACGGGATTCGGCGGATGAGCGGCAGCCGCGACACTTGCAGGCCGAGAATATCCGTCACGACCAGGAACCCGAGGCCGCCCAGGACGATCAGCGCCATGAATGTCA
>CAYPUR010000210.1:2194-8717 GCA_964413865.1 uncultured Verrucomicrobiota bacterium | reverse complement strand
CGATGTTGCGGATTTCGTCCGTTCTCTTGCCCAGGAACTGCTCGGCGGCGGTGGAGATCGAAATGTCATCGCCTTTCACCTTGATCTGCGCCACGCCGTCCACCCTCACCGGCACGCCCTTGCTCGTATACACCTCCGGCGTCTGGACGTCGATCGTCAGCAGCTCGAGCGAGAGAATGTCGACCTTCTCGACGACGGGATAGACGAATGTGCCGCCGCCCTTCACGATCCGGAACCCCCGCTTGACCTCGCTGCCGTCCGGATCGCGGTAGGCGTGTTTGCGTCCGGAGATGATCAGCACCTCGTTCGGGCCCACCTTCGTGTAGCGGCTCAGCACCACCACGATGCTGATGATCACGACGATCGGCACGATCAGGGCGACGGCGACCACCCAGAATTTCGACAGCAGACTGGCTTGGGCGAGGAGCGGCATGATGTTCATTTGGCTTGATCCGATTGAGTGTGGCTCGAATGGTGCGGCGCTGTGCCGGTGCGAATCCCGGTTCAGCCTGGGGTCACGTAAAACTGGCCGCCTGCGATGCGTGTAATCCGCGCCGGCGCCCCGTTCGACAGGGCGGCGCCGTCTTCCGTGCGCGCCGGCGCGGTGTATCGGGTGCCGCCTTGCACGTAGGCAATCTCGCCAACCCCGTGCGCCGGGATCGGCGTGATGATCGTGCCCACGGCGCCGACCAGGGTGGCGACGCGCGATTCGCTCGAACTCTGGGTGCGGCGGAACAACTGCCTCAAGACGGCCAGCACACCGGACGCCACGATCGCCCCGCCCAGCACCGCCAACGGCGCGCTGATGACCGGGTTCCGCGTTGCGGGGATCTGATGGAAGATGATGCCGAAGCCGCCGAAGGCGGTAATGAACGAGCAGATGATGGTCGGGCTCAACACCGAGACGCCCGGCGCGTCGCTCGAGTCAATGCCCGCCTCCGCGTGGCCGCCGCTGCCGTCCAGATGGCCGTGGTCACCGCCGAAGAAGTGACCCAGGACCGCGCTTAAGATCGTGAAGACCAGGCCCGCCCCCAGGCAACTGAGATAGATCAGGAAGTCCATAGAGCCAGAGTGTCTGTGTGCGTGCCTTTATTCCAGAGTTCAGAGCAAGTCGAGCAAATACAGGCCCGTGCCAACGCGCGCTGCGGAGTCTGGTTTCATTGGCTGTCGATTCGTGACGCGGGAAATGGAACCCGAATCGGGCAGCGCGCGCATTTATAATGACTTGGGACGATTGTACGCCGACGCGGGACTTCGCCCCTTCGCACGCGGGCGGCGAGGTTGTGAGGCGCCCCGGAGCGCCGGCTTGCAGGCGGCTTAACGCGTGCGTCGTCCCCGGAGAGCCTCATCCGCCCAATGCGTTCTCAAGAAAGAAACCGGGCTTCTCCTGGTCGTAAGTCGAGAGTTGCGAGCTGCGAGTTGGATGTGTTCATGTTTACTGACTGACGACGCGGGCTGCCCCAGGGCGTCAGAGGGCTGACATAGACCTTTGAATGCGGATTTGTTTTGCCCTGCCAAACATGAGGATTCAGCTATGGAACCTGACGAGCGGACAGAGAATCGAAATCCACCTGCACTTCAACACGGTTGCAGCCGCCGGACCATGCTGCAACTCACGGGCATCAACCTGGCCGGATTGAGCCTGCTCGACGGCTTCTTTGCACCCCGGGCCGAGGCCGCGGATGGCGGTGTCGCCGTCCCGCTCGCGCCCCTCAACCGCTTTCCCCGGATGGTCCAGGAGTATTTCGTGGAGCGAGTCCGCCAGATCGAGCAGGCGCACAGCGAGGCCCATGCGGCTCTCAGGACCAGAGCCGAGGCCGAGGCCTATGTGATCGCCGTGCGCGAGAAGATCCGCGCCGCCTTTGGCCCGTTTCCCGAGAAGACACCCCTGAATGGACGCGTCACGGGCGTGGTCGAGCGGGACGCCTACCGCATCGAGAAGATCATCTTCGAAAGCCGGCCTGGCTTCCTGGTGACGGCGAATCTCTACCTGCCCAAAGGGCGCGCGTTTCCGCTGCCGGCGGTCGTGGGCACCTGCGGCCATTCGGACAACGGCAAAGCCAGCGCTGCCTACCAAGCCTTCTCGCAGGGATTGGCCCGCATGGGGTATGTCGTCCTGATCTACGATCCCATCGGGCAGGGCGAGCGTCTTCAGTACCCCGACGCGCAACTTAAATCGCGCATCGGAGCCGGCGTCGCCGAGCATCTGCATGCCGGCAACCAGCAGTTCCTGGTCGGCGAGTTCTTCGGCGCCTGGCGCGCCTGGGACGGAATTCGCGCGCTCGATTATTTGCTGACCCGCCCCGAGGTGGATCCGCGGCACCTGGGAGTCACCGGCAACTCGGGCGGCGGGACCCTCACCACATGGCTGTGCGGACTCGAATCGCGCTGGACCATGGCGGCGCCCGGTTGTTTTGTGACCACCTTCCGCCGCAATCTCGAGAACGAGCTGCCCGCCGACACCGAACAGTGCCCGCCCCGGGCCCTTGCCTTGGGATTGGACCACGAGGATTTCATCGCCGCCATGGCTCCCAAGCCAGTCATCCTTCTGACGAAGGAACAGGATTACTTTGACATCCGCGGATCGGAGGCCGCTTACGCGCGCCTGAAACGGCTCTACAGACTCCTTGAAGCGGAGGATGACATTGCGCTGTTCAGCGGGCCGACCACGCATGGGTATTCGCAGGAGAACCGCGAGGCCATGTATCGTTGGTTTAACCGCATCACCGGCGTCTCGAATGCGCAGACCGAGCCCGAGCTCGTCATCGAGCCTGACGAGATCCTCTGGTGCACCCCCAAAGGGCAGGTCGCGGATTTGCAGTCGCGGCCCATCTGGTCCTTTACCCGCGAGAAATCCCAGGCCCTGGCCCGTGAGCGCCCGAGGCACTCGGAGAGCGCCCTGGCGGGCATCGTGGCCTCGACTCTCAAATTGCCGCCGCGGCAGGGCCTGCCCGATTACCGCATCCTCCGCGCGTTGCCATCGCGTCGATACCCCTGGCCGCACGCGACGACCTATGCAGTCGAGACCGAGCCTGGGATTCACGCCCTGGTCTACCGCTTGCTTCAGGAACGCCATGAATCGCGTCCGCCCCGCGACCCGGCCCGGGCAGTGCTCTACGTGGCGCACCTGTCCAGCGACGCCGAATTGCGCGAGGAACAGCTCGTCCGCGATCTGCTTGCCGCGGAACCCGGCGCGGCCTTCTACGCATGCGATGTGCGGGGCATCGGCGAATCGAGACCCGACACGTGCGGTCACGACACCTTCCTGAAGCCGTACGGGAGCGATTACTTCTATGCCATCCATGCCCTGATGTTGGATTATCCCTATATCGCTCAGAGAACGCACGACGTGCTCCGGGTGCTGGATTGGCTGCGGAGCGTCGGCCACGAGCAGGTTCACCTTGCGGCCAAAGGGTGGGGGACCCTCCCAGCCACATTTGCGGCCCTGCTTTGCGACGCGGTGCGCCAGGTGACTTTGAAGAACGCACTCACCTCCTACAGCGAGGTTGCGGAGGCCGAGCGCTATCAGTGGCCGCTTGCTGCGTTCGCGCCGAGCGTGCTCGCGCACTTCGATCTGCCCGACTGCTACCGCGCGCTTGCCGCCAAGCAACTCAGTCAACTGTCCACAACGTCACCGCCTCCTGGTCCTTGATGAACAGGCGGTTGCCTGAAGCGACCGGGTAAGCGTAGGTCGGCGAGTCGGCCACCTTGAGGCGGGCGATTTCCTTGTACGCTTGGGGATTTGGCTCGAAAACCACCAGCATCGACGAGGGCGTCAGGGCTAGCAGCACTGACCCCGCGTCCACCACCGAGCCAAAACCGCTCCCGCCGCCACCGCGCCCGCCCCGCGCGCCCCTCCCGCCCCCACCGGCCGATGGCGGCGCGGCGTCGGTCGCCGCGGGCGCCCACGGCGCGGTCCAGGCGGTCTTGCCGTCCTGGGCATTGAGACAGAAGAAGTCGTTGCCGGCCGTGAGACCGTAGAGAAAGCCGCTCTTGAGCACCGGAGTATTGAATTGGACGCTGTTGTCGGTGTTCTTCCAGAGTTCTTTGGCCGCGAGGGCGGATCCCTGTTTCTCGAACTTGACCGCCGTCGCGCCGCGTCCCGAACCGAGGTAAATCACCGTGTCGCCTTCGACGATGGGGGTGGCGGCGTTGTAGCCACGACCTTGGATGACAAAAGGCGTTTCCCAGGCCAGTTTGCCGTCGGCCAGCGCGAGCGCCACCATCTTGGTTTCGGTCTGGGTCAGGGCATACGGCGTGCCGTCCACCGTCATCAGGACGGGGGAGGCATAGGCGGCGCCATCACCGGTCCAGCGCCACTTTTCAGTGCCGCTGGCCAGGTCGTAGGCGATCACGCCGCCGTTGCCCGGACCTCCGAGCACGGCCACGCAAAGGCCGTTGGCGGCCAGTGGCGAAGCGGAGGTGAAGAAGCGAGGCCAAGCGCCCGTGAAATCCTCCTTTCGCCAGAGCAGTTTCCCGCTGGCGACATCGTGGCAGGACAACACGCCGCGGAGTCCCAGGGTCACGACCTTCGCCTCGGCCACCGTGGGTGAGCAACGGGGTCCCGAGTGCCCCGAAGCGGGTCCTTCGGCGCCCAAGGCGTCGTATTTGTCACGCCACCGTTCTTGGCCGGTCGCCGCGTTGAGACAGCGCAGGATTTCCCCTCCCTCCTGGCGGGCGAACACAAACAGGTCGTTCCCCACCAGGGAGGGGGTAGCCGAGCCTTCTCCGACGGTGACTTTCCACTTCTGTGTCAGTTCTTTGGGCCACGTGGGTGGCGCTTTGAAGCCTGTCGCTTTGGCGTCGCGATTCGCGCCGCGCCACTGGGGCCAGTCCTGGGCCCAGGGGCAACTAACGGTTCCGGCGAGCGCGCAGCCCGCCACGAGAGCCAGGGTTTGTCGGGTCAACTTCATAACGACTCCGTTGTTCATTGTGATTCCGTTGTCCGTTCGTGGGTTGTTAGCCCGGTTACAGTTCCTCGCCAAGCGTGTGAAATGACCGGGCTTAATCTCCAAGGCTGATGCCCAGGGCGCGGGCCGTGCGGACGAAGTCGCCGTTGGGCGGCACGCGGCGGAGGCGTCCGATGGCCTCGGTGATCGGGACTGGGACCATATCGGGCGGGCGGAACGCGACCATGCAACCGTAGCGTTTCTCGGCGATCAAGCGGACTGCGTTGGCCCCGAAACGGGTGCAGAGCAGCCGGTCGAAGGTCGTCGGGCGCCCGCCGCGCTGCAGGTGCCCGAGCACGCAGACGCGGGCTTCCTTGCCGGTCCTCTTCTGGATTTCCTCGGCCACACGGGCGCCCATGCCTCCGAGCCGAGCCTCGCGATTGGCCTCTTGCGGGCCGCTTGTAGCATAGGTGCCACCGTGTTCGTGCGCCCCTTCGGCCACGACGACGAGCGTGAACCGGCGTCCGTCCTGCTCGCGTTCGGCGATCTTGGCGCAGATCCGATCGAAACGGAAAGGAATCTCCGGAATGAGAATGACATCGCCGCCGCCGGCAATCCCGGCGTACATCGCGATCCAGCCCGCGTAGCGCCCCATGACTTCCAGGACCATGACTCGACCGTGGCTTTCGGCGGTGGTGCGCAAACGGTCGAGGGCGTCGGTGGCGCAGTCCACCGCGGAGTCAAATCCGAACGTGATGGCCGTCGCTTCGAGGTCGTTGTCGATGGTCTTGGGCACCCCGACCAGCGGGATGCCTTTCTCGTGGAGTTGCTGGGCAATGCTGAGCGAGCCGTCCCCGCCCACCACCACCAACGCCCGCAGCCCCAGTTCGCTCACGGTCGCCCGGGCCGCTTCCAAGACGTCGTCCGGGATCCGCTGGGCGACGCCGTGGCCGGTCTTGGCCGTGAACTGCCCCTTGTTGGCGGTGCCAAGGACTGTCCCGCCGACGAAGAGGAGGCCGTCCATTTCGTGGTAGTCCAGGAGTCGGGTGTGCCGCGGGGGCAACAGACCGTCGAAACCTCCCAGGATGCCCACGGTCTCCCATTCCCGTTTGGCGGCGGCCTTGACGACCGCGCGGATGACTGCGTTGAGACCGGGGCAATCGCCGCCGCCAGTCAGGATGCCGATGCGTGTTTTCATGAGGGGTCCGGATCACGCCGCGGCGGTCATGCGATGCAGCCTCTCGGCGATCGCCACGAATGCCTCGCCGGGCTTCGACTGCGGCGCCGAGACCACAATGGGCACGCCGCGGTCTCCGCCCTCGCGGATCTCGGTGAACAGAGGGATCTCGCCAAGGAACGGGATGCCTCGGCGTTCGGCCTCGGCCCGCCCACCTCCGTGCCCGAAGATCTCGATCCGCTCCCCGTTTGGCGCGGTGAAGTAACTCATGTTCTCGATCAGGCCGAGAATGGCGACGTTGACCTTCTCGAACATCGCCATGCCCTTGCGCACCACGCCGAGCGAGGCTTCCTGCGGTGTGGTCACCACGACCCCGCCGTCCAGCGGCACAGTCTGACACAGCGACAGTTGGGCGTCGCCGGTCCCGGGGGGCAGATCGACCAGGAGGTAATCGAGG
>CAYPUR010000210.1:0-2184 GCA_964413865.1 uncultured Verrucomicrobiota bacterium | reverse complement strand
GTGATGAGCGGCCCGCGCCAGATCACCGGCTGATCGTCCTCGACCAGGAAACCGATGCTCATCAGCTTCACACCGTGATTCAAGGGGGGGATCAGGGTCTCGTGATCGCTCACGGTCGGACGCTGCTTAACCCCCATCATCAGCGGGATGGTCGGGCCGTAAATGTCGCAATCGAGCAACCCGACCCGCGCGCCCAAGTGCTGCAGCGCGCAGGCGAGATTCACCGAGACGGTGCTCTTGCCGACGCCACCCTTTCCGCTGGCGACGGCGATCACGCGTTTGACACCCGGGACGCGACTCTGTTGTGCCCAGGGATTGGGTCCGGCGGCCGGACCTGCATTCGGTCCGGCCGGTTGTTGGATCTCGACACGGACCTCGCCGACACCCGGCAGGGCGCGCAGCGCCTGCTCGCAATCGGCTTTGATCTGCGCCGCCAACCGCGGGCTGTTGGATGGCAGCGTGAGCTGAACGCTGACTGCGCCGGCGTCGGCCGTCACTTCCTTGACCAGGCCAAACGACACGATGTCGCGGGAATAGCCGGGATACTTCACCGCCTTGAGGGCGGCCGTGATTTCGTCACTATTGGGCATGAGAGGTATTAACAGTCCTGGGCACGATGCGTTTCTTTCATTCGACAATGAACGAAACTCGCTGCGGGAGCAACATATTCAAGGCAGCTTGTATCGCCTCTGATTCGCGCGGGGGTGATCCGCAGGCGCTGTCTATACAGACCGCGCGCAGCCTGTTGAAAAAGCCGGGCCAGATGGCGATCTCACGCCAGGACAGGCAGACCGGTTTCCCCGGCCAAACCGCGAGGCTTCACGCCAGGCCGCGAACCGCCTGCTCGATGATCGCAAGGCCTTCGTCCGCCTCGGCGCGGCTCAGGTTCAAGGGGGGGAGCAGCCGCACAACCCGCGCCCCGGCGGGCACGGTGAGCACGCCAGCCGCGTGCAGGCGATCCACAAACTGCGCCGCCGCCGTCTTTGGCCCCGAAGCAAACGCCGGAATGGCCTCCTTGTCCGCCAGCTCGAAACCAATCATGAGCCCCAATCCGCGCACACCCGTGAGGATTTGAGGGAACTGGCGCGCCAGGTTTTCGAGACCGGACTTGAGGTGCGACCCCACCGTCCGCGCGTTGTCGGCCAGCCGGTCGCGGGCGACAACTTCGAGCACCTTCATCGCCACCGCGCAGGCCAGCGGCGTGCCGCCAAACGTGGTGGCATGGAGTCCAGGACTGAGCAGGTCGGCGTGCGGCGCGCGCACCCAGAATGCGCTGATCGGGAAACCGCCCCCGAGCGATTTCGCCATCGACACGGCGTCGGGCAGAAAACCATCGGCGCCGGACACCTCTTCGAGAATGCGCTGGTAACTCTGGAATCGGCCGGTGCGAAAATAGCCGCACTGGACGCCGTCCATGAGGAGGAGGAGATTCCGTTCGTTGCACAGGGCGCGCAGTCCAAGCAGGTATTCGGGGGTGGCGGGCGTGATGCCGCCTTCGCCCTGGACGCCCTCGATCAGGATGGCCACCGTCGCCGGGGAAAGCGCCTGGCGCATCGCGTCGAGGTCGTTGAACGGGACGTGGCGGAACCCGGCCACCATTGGCTCGAATCCCTTCTTGACCTTGTCCTGGCCGGTGGCCGCGATGCCTGCCAGCGTCCGGCCGTGAAAGGAATTGAGGGCGGTGAGAATCTCGAACCGGCCCTCGTCGTGTCCGAACTTGCGGGCCAGCTTGAACAGGCCCTCGTTGGCCTCGCCGCCCGAGTTGGCGAAGAACACCTTGCCGGGCGCCAGCAGGCGCACGATCTGCTCCGCAAGGCGCCCCTGGGGCTCGTGGAAATAGAGATTCGAGATGTGCACCATCTTCCTCGACTGCTCGACCAACGCCTGCGTGATCTCCGGATGCGCATGGCCCAGCGAACAGACGGCAATGCCGCTGCCCAGGTCGAGATACCGTTTCCCGGACACATCCCAGAGGAAGCTGCCGGCGCCGCGGGCGAACGCGAGGTCGAAGCGGCCGTAGCTCGGCACGACGTACCGTTGAAAAAGCTCGCGCACCGTCTCGAACTGATTGGCGATGATGGCTGGGGGCGGAACAATGTCTTTCATAAAAGGGAGAAGAGTCGACCAAAGACCCGTCCGGCGGGCTAGCCCGGATACTTCATAAGGCTTCGCTGAGTTTCATAT
>CAYPUR010000209.1:0-8742 GCA_964413865.1 uncultured Verrucomicrobiota bacterium | reverse complement strand
GCGCTTTTCCGGGCCGGGTCGTCAATATTCATCCGTCTTTGCTGCCGGCCTTTCCCGGACTCGAAGCCTGGAAGCAGGCGCTCGAGCACGGGGTGAAGGTGACAGGAGTCACGGTCCACCTTGTGGACGCGGGCGTCGACACGGGCCCGATTCTGGCCCAGGCGCCGGTCCTGGTGCGGGACGACGACACGCCGGAGACGCTGCACGCGCGCATTCAGGAAGTGGAGCATGGGCTCTACCCCGCCGCCATTGCCGGGTGGCTCACCGACACATTCGGTGCTTGCGCCCGCGGGCCGAACTTGGAGGAATAGCGGCCCGCGCGCTTGGACCCGGGACGCGGCGGAGCGGCCCCGGCGTGGGGGGAGAGGTCCCGGCCGGCGTTTGTGGTTTGTGTATTCATGAAGAGCGACAGAAAGCGAAAGCCAAAAAAAACGATACTGCGATTGGGACTGCCCAAGGGCAGTCTGCAAGCGGCCACCATCGAAAAGATGGGCAAGGCGGGGTTCAACATCACCCTGAGCAGCCGCTCCTACATTCCGTATGTGGACGACGACGAACTCGAAATCCGGTTCATCCGGGCGCAGGAGGTCAGCCGTTACGTCGAGCATGGGCATTTGGATGCCGGCCTGACGGGATACGATTGGATCCAGGAAAACGGGTCGAGCGTGCACGAGGTGGGGGAGTTCCTGTTCAGCAAGGCGACCCGCCAGTCGGCCCGCTGGGTCCTGGCTGTGCCGGAAGACTCGCCGATCCGATCGGTCAAGGATCTCGAAGGACGCCGCATCGCGACCGAGGTCGTCAATCTCACCAAGCGCTATCTGCGCCGGCACGGCGTCAAGGCCCAGGTCGAGTTCTCGTGGGGCGCCACCGAGGTCAAGGCGCACGAGATGGTCGACGCGATTGTGGACATCACCGAGACGGGGGCGTCGCTGCGGGCCAACAAGCTGCGCATCGTGGACACGCTGTTGGTCTCGACGCCGCGGTTGATCGCCAATCACACGGCATGGCGGGACACCTGGAAGCGGCGCAAGATCGAGACGCTGGCCCTGCTGCTCCGGGGCGCCCTCGAAGCCGAGGCGATGGTGGGCCTGAAAATGAACGTCACCCGCCAGAACCTCGATTTGTTGCTGCGCACCCTGCCCGCCCTGCGCAATCCGACCGTCTCGGCCCTGAGCCACGAAGGGTGGGTGGCTGTCGAGACCGTGATCGAAGAGCGGGTGGTGCGCGAGTTGATCCCCCGGTTGAAGGCGGCGGGTGCGGAAGGGATTATTGAATATCCATTGAACAAGGTGGTATACTGAGCGACGGAAACAAACGACTGTTATGGGTTCACTGAAGAAACGGCGGAAAGCAAAGATCAATAAACACAAACGGCGCAAGAAGCTGCGCGCGCATCGTCACAAGAAGCGCACCTGGCAGAAATAGGCTGCCTGGCGCCGTCGGATCGCATCTCTATCACAGGGCGCAGCCACCCCCCTCACGGGTGCGCTGCGCTCTCGCTGCTCATGCTTGGGCCAGACCACTCGAAGCGCCTCAAAGCGGCCCCGCCCCTGCTCCTCCTGCTCGCCCTCGCGCTGGGGGTCGCCGCCGGCGGCTGCGCCCGAGGATGGCGCCCGTCCAAGGCCCCCCCTCCGCATCCGGCCCGGGCAACCGGGGCGATCCCGCCCGCATCGACAGCGGCCGAGCCCGAGGAGTTCAAGAAGCGCGTCGACGCCCATGCGCATTTCGCGGCCGGGATCGTGCACGATGTGCGCGGGGAAACGGCCCAGGCCCTGGATCAATTCGAGCTCGCGGCGACAGCCGATCCCTCCAATGAACAACTGGTGATGGAGTTGGCGCACCGATGGCTCCAGGCGCAGCAGGCCGCCCGCGCGGTCGAGTTGCTCGCGCGCAGCGCAGCCCGGCCTGCGGCGTCCGGTTTGATCGATGGCTGGCTGGGGATGGCCCTGGCCCAGGAGGGCAAGACCAACAGCGCTCTCTCCGCCTTCCGATCCGCCATCAAAAAAGATCCCCAATCGCTGATGGGTCACCAGGGGCTGGCCCAGGCTCATCTCAACGCCCGTCAGGTTCCCGAGGCGCTCAAAGTCCTCGACGAGGCCGCCGGACGCACCAACGCGTCGCCGGCTCTGCTCGTCGGTCTGGCCGAATTTGTCGCGCTTGCCGGGCGATCCAAGTCGATCCCGTCCGAGGAAGCACGGACGCGCGTGTTGAAGTGGCTCGAGCAAGCGGCGCGGTCGGCGCCGGCGCAGGCCCTGGTGCTCCAACGGATGGCAGAGACCTACAAGGTTGTGGGCGAACTCTCCCGCGCGGCCACCCTCTACCAGGAACTGCTCGAACGCCATTCGGGCAGCAATCCGGCCTTCGGCCAAATGCTGCGCGAGCAGTTGGTGCGGCTTTATCTGGCCGAGGGCAACAAGGAGAAAGCGGCGGAGCAGCTCAAAGCGATCCTGCACGACACCCCGACGGCGCCCAAGGCCCACCTGCTTCTGGGGGCGATCGCGGCGGAGGAGAAGCGGTATGCGGAAGCCGCGGATGCCTACGCCAAGGCCATTTTGCTCGATGCGGATCTCGAACCGGCCTACTACGAGTTGGCGGCCATGCGGCTTGTGCTGGGCGAACCGGACGAAGCCCTGGCCACCCTCACGCAGGCCCGGGCCAGGTTCGGCGCAAACTTCCTGGTCGACTTCTACTCGGGGCTGGCACTGGCGGGCCGCAAGGAATACGCCGAGGCGCTCAAGCACTACACCTCCGCGGAAATCCAGGCCCGGGCGTCGGAGCCTTCGCGCCTGAATCACATCTTTTACTTCCAACTCGGGTCGGTCTACGAGCGAATGGCCAATGCGGCTTTTGCCCAGAGCCGGAACGAGGAAGGCGAGCGCCACTTTGCCGAAGCCGAGAAGCACCTGCGGCGTTCGCTCGAGCTGTCACCGGACAATGCCGAAGTGCTCAACTACCTCGGGTACATGTGGGCCGAGCGGGGCATGAACCTCGAGGAGGCGCGCCGGATGATCGAGAAGGCCGTGGCGCTTGAACCGGAGAGCGCCGCCATTCTCGACAGTCTGGCCTGGGTTCTTTTCCAGCTCAAACAACCCCAGGCCGCCCTCGATCCGATCCTCAAGGCCATCAAGCTTTCGCCCAAACCGGATGCCACGCTGTTCGATCATCTGGGAGACATCTACAAAGCCCTGGACCGAATGACGGAGGCCCGGCAGGCCTGGCGCAAGTCCCTCGCCGTCGAGCCCAACGACAGCGTCCGGTCCAAACTCGGAGCCGAACCGTGATGGGGCCGACCGCGAACCGAGGATGCGCGCCGGCCGGCCTTGCGCGCACGGGCATCGGGCACCCGGTTTGAACATTTTTGGCCGGGATGGTCTAAAACGCCTGAAATGAGGCTCGGCACTTGACACAGGGTGTAAAACACTGTCTCGCGCAATCGGATATTGCGCGAGCGGGGGTGTTGGTGCGGGTCCGCCCGGCTTCAGCGCGCGCATGGCGCGAACATGTGATTTGGAGAGTGATGCATGATTAAAGTACACAACCTGGTCAAGGCCTTCGGCTCGAAGCTGGCGGTCAACGACGTGTCGTTTACCGTCGAGCGGGGCGAAGTGCTTGGGTTCCTCGGTCCCAACGGCGCGGGCAAGTCGACCACCATGCGCATGGTGACCGGCTTCATCCCCCCCACCGCGGGCCGCATCAGCGTCGGCGGGTTCGACATGGTCAGCGACCCGATCCCCGCCAAGCGCCTGATCGGTTATCTGCCGGAGAACGCCCCCGCATACACCGACATGACGGTTCACGGCTTTCTCAATTTCACGGCGGAGTTGCGCGGGCTCAGTGGCGAGTCCCGCAAAAAGGCCGTGCACCGAGCCATCGAGATGTGTTTCCTCGACTCCGTGCTCTACCAGAGCGTGGACACGCTCTCGAAAGGGTACCGTCACCGGACCTGCTTCGCCCAGTCCATCATCCATGACCCGGATATTCTCATCATGGACGAGCCGACCGACGGCCTGGACCCGAACCAGAAGCACGAGGTGCGCACCCTGATTCGGCGCATGGGCGAGAAGAAGGCGATCGTCTTCTCGACCCACATTCTCGAGGAGGTCGACGCCGCGTGCACACGGGCCATCGTCATCGACCGCGGCAAGATCGTCGCCAACGGCACCCCGCGCGACCTGCGGCAGAAGTCCGAGCTCGCCGGCGCTGTGTCCCTCCGCGTGGCCGGGGTCACCGGCGCCGTCCTGCGCGAGCGCCTGCAGCAACTGCCCGCGGTCAAGCGCTGCACCATCGTCCGGGAGGAGCCGGGCGCCACGTGGGCGCGCGCCTACGGGGCCAAAGGGACCCGCGACAACGAACTCAACCAGAGCCTTTATGAACTGGCGGTGCGGGAGCAGTGGAAGCTGATCGAGTTGAAAGCCGAGGAAGGGCGGCTCGACGAAGTCTTCCGGACCATCACCCTTCCGGACACCCCAGCGACCAGCAAGGAACAAGCCCAATGAGCACAGACGCACTCACGGACAATTCGGCCGTCGGCCTGTCGGACGCCCGCGCGCACAGCAGCGCGGTGCGGCACATCACCACCATCGCCAAACGCGAGCTGACGTCCTACTTCGCCTCACCCGTGGCGTATGTCTTCATCGTGTTCTTCCTGCTTCTTTGCGGATTTTTCACGTTCATGGTTGGACGGTTCTTCCAGCGCGGCGAGGCCTCGCTGATTGCCTTCTTCATCTGGCATCCGTGGCTCTATCTGTTCCTGGTGCCCGCAGTGGGAATGCGCACCTGGTCCGAGGAACGGCGCCTGGGGACGATCGAGCTGCTCCTGACCATGCCGATCACGCCCTGGCAGGCGATTGTGGGCAAGTTCATCGCCTCCTGGCTCTTCCTGGCCATCGCGTTGGCCCTGACCTTTCCGCTGGTGCTGACCGTCGGGTACCTAGGCAGCCCCGACTACGGCGTCATCTTCTGCGGTTATCTCGGCAGCGTGCTCATGGCGGGCGCCTATCTGGCCATCAGTTGCATGACCTCGGCGCTCACCCGCAACCAGGTCATCAGCTTCATCCTGTCGGTTGTGGCCTGCCTCTTCCTCATCCTGGCCGGCTGGCCGCCCGTGACCGACATGCTCGTGCAATGGGCCCCCAACTGGCTGGTCGAGGGAGTCGCCGCCTTCAGCGTGATGCCCCACTTCGAGAGTTTTCAGCGGGGCGTGATCGACTCGCGCGACCTGGTGTACTTCCTGTCGGTGATCGCGTTCAGCTTGTTTACGACCGGCGTCATCATCCGCAGTCATCGGGCCGGCTGACCCGGCGCCCCTCTTCACCATTGGCAAACGCCGTACTCGCATCATGAACACCAACAAACACAAATGGGAGCCGCTCCTCTACTCCGGCTTGGGCGTGGGCGCGATGTTCCTTATCCTGGTGGCCATCGGCATCATCGCCGGAGCCGCCAAGGTCCGCCTCGATCTGACCGCGGACCGCGTGTACACGCTTTCGGACGGCACTAAGAAGACCCTGGCCAAGCTCGACACGCCGGTCACGATCAACTTCTACTGCACCCAGTCCGAAAACCGGATGCCTGTTCCGTTGAAAACGTACGCCAAGCGGGTGGAAGACCTGCTGGACGAATACCGCCAGCGCTCGAACGGCAAGATCGAAATCAAAAAGTTCGATCCCCAGCCCGATTCGGACGCCGAAGACTCGGCGCGACTCGACGGCGTCGAGGGCCAGAGCATCGGCGAAGGGGGCATCATCGGGCTGGGCGAGAAGGTCTACCTCGGCCTCTCGGTCACGTGTCTCGATCAAAAGGTTGCCCTGCCCTTCCTGGATCCCTCCCGCGAACGGCTCCTCGAATATGACCTCACTCGAGCCGTCGCGCAGGTCGTCAACCCCCAGAAGCAGAACCTCGGCGTCATGAGCGGTCTGCCCATCTTCGGCCAGATGACGAATCCGATGATGGCCCAGATGGGTGGAGGCCAGCAGGAGCCCTGGATTGTCCTCAACGAACTCAAGCGCGACTTCAACGTCAAACAGATCGATATGACCGCGGAGAAGATCGATGACGACATCAACGTTCTCCTCGTGGTCCACCCGTCCAACATGTCCGACAAGGCCCAGTACGCCCTGGACCAGTTCGTGTTGCGCGGTGGCAAGCTCATTGCCCTGCTCGATCCGTTGTCGGTGTTCGACTCGCGCAACTCGATGAATCCCCAAAACATGATGCAGCGCGCGGCTTCGGGCGGCTCGGACCTTCCCAAGCTCCTCGCCGCCTGGGGCATCAAGTTCGAGGGCGACAAGGTCATCGCGGACAAGAACTACGTCACCATGGTCCGGCGCGGCGCCAGCGGGGCGCCTGCGCCCGAACTGACCTGGCTTTCGCTCACGGCCGACGCGATCGATCAGAACGAGATCGTCACAAGCCAGATCGACAGCCTCCTGTTCGCCGGCGCGGGCGTGTTCAGCGGCACGCCGTTGGAGGGCCTCACACAAAAGGTCCTCGTCAGGACGTCCGCCAACTCGGATGGCGTCGATAAAATGATGGCCCAGTTCGGCGCGGACACGTCAAAGGACTTCAAACCGTCCGGGAAAGAATCCCCACTGGCCCTCATGCTGACCGGAAAATTTAAGACGGCCTTTCCCGACGGCCCGCCCGGCGCCGCCTCCGCGGACGCGGCGGACGATGACAAGGAGAAAGCCGAGGGCAGCGACACAGCGGGCAAGGCCGGTTCCCTCAAGGAATCGCAGAAGGAGGGGGCCGTGCTGCTCGTGGGCGACACCGATTTCATCTACGACCAGTTCTGCGTGCAGGTTCAGAATTTCTTCGGCCAGAAGCTGGTCTCGCCCTTCAACGGGAATCTGGGCTTGCTCCAGAACGTGATCGAACAGTTCATGGGCGATGAGAATTTGATCCAGGTCCGCAGCCGGGCGGTTCAGACCCGTCCCTTCACGCGGGTGCGCACGATTCAGGCGCAAGCCGAGGAGCGCTATACCGAGAAGATCAAGAGTCTCCAGAGCGACCTCGAAGAGGCGCAACAAAAGATCAACGAACTCCAGCGCAACAAGGACCAGAACCAACGGTTCATCCTGCCCCCCGAGGTGCAGGCGGAGATCAAACGGTTCCGGGAAAAGGAAGTTCAGACCAAGCGCGACTTGAAGGAAGTCCGCAAGCAGTTGCGCAAAGACATTGACGCGCTCGAGACCCGGTTGAAATGGTTCAACATTGCCGCCGTGCCGATGTTCGTGACGGTGGCATGGATCGGCTTCGCCGTGGTGAAACGCAAGAAAACCGCTGCCAAATGAATCGAAAACAACTCACCCTCGTCCTGCTCGCGGTGGTGGTGCTGGGCGGCCTCGGACTGTGGCTGCGCAACCGCGACAGATCATCGTACAAGACCAGCCAGGGCCAGATGGGCCAGAAAGTCCTCGGCGAGTTCGACCTCAACACGGTGGCTGGCATCACCATCAAACACGCCACCAACGAGCTGCATCTCGTCCAAACAAACGACCTGTGGACCGTCCCGCAGCGTGGTGGCTATCCGGCCAACTTCAGCGAGGTCAGCGAAACCCTCCGCAAACTCTGGGAACTCAAGGTCGTCCAGCCGATCCGGATCGGCCCGTCCCAGCTCGGACGCCTCGAATTGACGTCGTCCGAGGAGACCAATAGCGCCACGCTCGTCACGCTGGTGGACAAGGACGGCAAGCCCCTCCGCAAGGTCCTCCTGGGCAAAAAACACATGCGCCAATCCTCAAGCCCCTCGCCCTTCGGCGGCGACGAGGGCTGGCCCGATGGACGCTACGTCATGCTCGACGACAAGCCCGAGAGCGCCAGCCTCGTGTCGGAGACGTTCAACACCCTCGAACCCAAGCCCGAGCAGTGGCTCAACAAGGACTTCTTCAAGGTCGAGAAGGTCAGGTCGATCGCCGTCACCTTCCCGGTCGCCACCAACTCCTGGACCCTGACCCGGGAGACCGAGACCGGTCAGTGGACCCTCGCGGACGCCCAACCGGGCGAACAACTCGACACCGCGAAGACATCGAGCCTGGCCAACGCCCTCTCCTGGCCCAGCTTCAACGACGTCGTGCTCGATCCGCAACCCGACGTGACGGGGTTGGACAACCCCACCGTCGCCGTGATCGAGACCTTCGACAACTTTGCCTACACCGTGAAGGCGGGCAAGAAGAGCGGCGAGGACGCCTACTACATGACCGTGGCTGCGACCGCCGAAATCCCCCAGACACGCACGCCCGGACAGGATGAGAAAGAGGAGGACAAGGAGAAACTCGACAAGGAGTTCAAAGAAAAGACCGACAAACTCAACGAGAAGCTCAAGAAGGAAAAGGCCCTCGAGAATTGGACGTTCCTCGTCTCGAAGTGGTCTCTCGACTCCCTGCTCAAGGAGCGACACACCCTGATGCCGGACAAGAAGGATGCGGAATCCGAGGAAGCTGCCGATCCAGCCGAGCCCACTCCTGCCCCCCTGGTGCCAGACCTCACACCCGTGCCACCTTCCCCTGCCCCATCCTCGACGGACCTCATCAAGCCCAACCTGCCCACACCGCCCGTTCCCCCGCCCGCGCCGCCCGCGCCACTTCCAACACCCAAGCCCGAGACGCCGCCGGCTCCGCCCGTGACGCCCACTCCCGCACCACCGCCACCCGAGACGCCGCCATCGGCTGAGAAACCTCGCTAGCCCGGATTTCTCACCACCGGGAGGATGACAACGAAATCCGGGCTGTGGCAAAACCGCGC
>CAYPUR010000208.1:0-8748 GCA_964413865.1 uncultured Verrucomicrobiota bacterium | reverse complement strand
GGCGTCATAAGCGACCGCCACCTCGCGCTTGCCGCCTGCGAGTGTCTGAAGCACCTGAGTCACGACACGCCCCTGGCTGACCGCGATCGAACTGAATCCGTTGGTCAGCGTGTGTTTCCAGAGCAGCCGCGGTCCCGTTGCCGGCCAATCGAACTGGATGGACTCAGGCGTGGTGCCATCTCCGTTTGGGCCGCGGAACTGGGGCCAATCGAGGGCGCGGGTCGGCGTGGCCAAGAGCAAGAGAAGCGCCGCAACAGCGCCGACACCCCGCCAGGAGGGACGGTCCCGGCGCACCGATCGAGGCAGGGAACCCTGCGTCGTATCCATAGGGACACACGATCCGCCTCGGCGGGCAAACGTCAAGGCTTGACCTCTTTGAATGGTCTTCGGCTCACATGCCGCACACGGGGGGAACGGTCCATCCTGGGACGTCCGGGGGGGGCAAGGGCCGGAAACCAGACACCCGCGGTCCCGGACAAAAAATCCCGGCGTGACTCGGGAGGGAGAAACGGGCAAGACTCGTGCAGTTATGAATCACCGTGTTCTGGCTCGCTGCGCCCATGCGCTACTCCCTCTCGCAGCCACCCTCGCAGCGGCGTTTGCCGACGCCACGCCGCCGGATTGGCAGAATCCCGGTCTGACGGGCATCCGCAACCTGCCGCCTCATGCGACGATGGTCATTTGTCCCGACATTCGGACGGCGCTGAAGGTCGGGGCCGTGTGCAACGCCGAGCGCGTCCGGTCGCGTTTCTACCGTTCGCTCAATGGGGACTGGAAGTACCAGTATGGGAAGAACCACAGCGAGCGTGTGCCGGAGTTTTGGCGGCGGGACTTCGACGACCGTGCTTGGGGGACGATCCCGGTGCCTTCGAACGTCGAGATGCACGGTTACGGCGTTCCGATCTACGTCAACATCCCCTATCCGTGGCCCAAACCCTGGAAACCGCCGTTCGTGCCCGAAGACGATCCGAACAACACCGTCAACTCGTACCGCCGCACATTCACCGTACCGGGCGACTGGGCGGGGCGCCGTGTCCTGATCGCTTTCGACGGTGTCAATTCGTTCTTCTATCTGTGGGTCAACGGACAGAAGGTCGGCATGGGCAAGGACTCGCGCACGCCCGTCCAGTTCGATATCACCTCCTTCCTCAACCCCGGCCCGAACGTGCTCGCGGTCGAGAACTTCCGCTGGTGTGACGGCTCCTACCTCGAAGACCAGGATTTCTGGCGCATGAGCGGCATTTTCCGGGACGTCTACCTGTGGTCGCCGCCAAACATCCATATCCGCGATTTCGAAATCAAAACCGATCTGGATGCGGATTACCGGGATGGGACCCTGAGCGTGTCCGTCACGCTGGAAAACACGACCGGCCAGCCGGCGGACGTGACGGTGAACTGCCGCCTGCTCGACGCCCGCGGCCGGAGCGTGGCCTCGCCCAAGCTAACAATGCGCGTCGGGCCCGGCGGCAGCGGCGGACAAGGGAGCATCACGCAATCGGTCGTCAATCCGGAGAAATGGACGGCGGAGACGCCCGGTCTCTACAAGCTGCTGCTTGCGCTCGAAGACAGCGCCGGCAAGGTGCTCGAAGTCATCCCGGCCAACGTCGGCTTCCGCGAGGTCGAGATCGCCCATGGCAACCTGCTCGTCAACGGCCAGCGCATCCTGATCAAGGGCGCCAACCGCCACGAAACCGATCCGGACCGGGGCCAGGCCGTCACCCTCGGGCGGATGCTCGAAGACATCCGGGTGATGAAACAGCACAATCTCAACGCCGTGCGCACTTCGCATTACCCGAATCAGCCGGCCTGGTATGACCTGTGCGACCGCTACGGGCTCTACCTGGTGGACGAGGCCAACATCGAGAGCCACGGCATGGGCTACGGCCGCGAATCGCTGGCCAATTTCCCCGAGTGGAAGGACGCGCATCTCGACCGGACCATCCGGATGGTGGAGCGCGACAAGAACCATCCTTCGGTGATCATCTGGTCGCTGGGCAACGAGGCGGGCAATGGCGCAAACTTCTACGCCACCTACGACTGGATCAAACAGCGCGATCCGAGCCGCCCCATCCACCACGAACGGGCCGGCTTCGCCCCCAACACCGACATCTATTGTCCCATGTATCCCCACCCCTCCCAGCTCCGCAAGTACGCCGACGGCGAGCGTGTCGACGGAAGCTGGGGACGCGACTTCGTCCTCGAAGCGCAGACCGAGCGGACGCGTCCGATGATCCTCTGCGAGTACGCGCACGCGATGGGGAACAGCAGCGGCAACATGTGGCATTACTGGGACTTGATCTACGACAAGCCCTGGCTCCAGGGCGGCTTCATCTGGGACTGGGTTGATCAGGCCCTGCGGGAACCGGTTCGCCGCAACGCAACGCGGACCGTGCAACCGGTGAAGAAAGGCGAGCCGTGGTTCTGGGCTTTCGGCGGCGATTACGGCCCGCCCGGCACCCCGAGCGATCAGAACTTCCTGTGCAACGGCCTGGTCTCGCCCGACCGCAAACCCCACCCCGGCCTGCTCGAAGTCAAGCACATCTACCAGTACCTGCACTGCCTTCCCGCCGATCTGGCCGCGCGCACCGTCAAGGTCGTCAACTGGTTCGATTTCACCAATCCCAAAGACCTCGTCGCGGTGCATTGGAGCCTAACCGGCGACGGACACACGTTGCAGCGCGGCGAGTTGCCCGGGCCGGATCTTGCCCCGCGGGCGTCCGCCGATCTCGCGATTCCCGTTGCCCCTTTCACGCCCAAGCCCGGCGTCGAGTATTTCCTCGAACTGAGCTTCCGCCTGAAGAGCGATGCGCCGTGGGCCCGACGCGGCCACGAGATCGCCTGGGACCAGATCCAGTTGCCCGACGCGGCTCCGGCCCCCCCTCCGCGCTGCGATGCGTTCCCGGGCCTCTCGGTGAGCGAGACGGACGTCGATGTGCGTGTGGCCGGGCTCGATTTCACGGTCACATTCGACAAGCGGACCGGCGCGCTCTCTGCACTCGAGCGCCGAGGCAAGAAACGCATCGACTCCCCGCTGCGACCGGATTTCTGGCGGGCGCCGACGGACAACGACCGCGGGCGCGACATGGTCAAGTCGCAGGGCGTGTGGCGCAACGCCCACGAAGAGGTCGTCGCGTCGGCTTTTGCCGTCACACCCCAACCCGACGGCCGCGCGGTCGTCGTGAAGACCGCATCGAGTCTGCCCCGGGTCGATGCGACTTGGGAGAATTGCTACACCGTGCTGCCCGACGGCGAGATCCTGGTCGAGGCAACCTTCACGCCGGCCAAAACCGACCTGCCAAAGCTCCCCCGGTTCGGGGCCCAGATGATCCTGCCGTCCGGATTTGACCGCATCACGTGGCTTGGACCCGGTCCGCAGGAGACCTATTGGGATCGGAACGACGCGCGTGTGGGCCGCTATGGAGGCACGGTGCGCGAGCAGTTTTGTTACGACTACGCCGAGCCGGGCGAAAGCGGCAACAAGGTCAATGTGCGTTGGGTCGCCTTGACGAACACCCGGGGCGAGGGCCTGCTCGCCATCGCGCATCCGGAGCAGCCGCTCAGTGTGAACGCGTCGCACCACACAGCAGACGACCTGCAGTCGGTGACGCATCCCTGCGACCTCCCGCCTCGCGAGACCGTGGTGCTGAACCTCGACGCGAAGCAGCAGGGCGTTGGCGGCGACGACAGTTGGGGCGCGTGGCCGCATCCCGAGTACCTGATCCCATGCGCGCCCCAAACCCACCGCTTCCGCCTGCGCCCGATCGCGGCGGGTGAAGATCCGGAGTTGCTGGCCCGCACGGCCTGGCCGCGGCTTTAGCCCGGGTTTCTCATCCCCCTCAAGCAGTCTTTAGTCGCCCGGAACTCGACACCCGGGTCGAGGCAGCGCGCGGCTTGGCTTGGGACGTCGGGGGCGGTTCGCGCGGAGAATGGATCCTGGATTAGCGTCCCGGCGCGAACAGCCATGTCATCAGGTGCTGATCTTCATTCCCCGCGGGGTTGATCACGACAATGGGGTCGGACGGCAGCGAGGCGGCCAGCCGATCGACCTGATCGGGGGCGGTCGTTGCCGGCAGCCAGACCAGATTGAACTGGAACTCCATCACACCTGATTCGTCGGCGGCGAAGTTGGTGTGCCAGAAATTGTTGTAGACCATCGACAGCAGGCGGTGAGGATCCGCCACCGGCGTCAGGCGCCGCGCCAACGCCTGAGGGGAGCCAAGCGTCAACAGGGGCGCATCCCGGCTAACCCACAGCCAACGCCCCTCGGGCGTGGCATAATCGGCCCAGCCATCCATGGCAAAGTAATCCCGGCATGTGTCGGGAATTTGGTCGTTGAAGGGGGTGAAGGATTCGCCGCCGCAGGTCAGGCGCGGCATCTGGTCGCCTGTGGGCAGGGCAGTCACGATGTAGAAGATCTCAGGATCGGCCGACGAAATCCGGTTGAGCCGGAAGGTGAGCCGGGCGCGCGGACTGCCCTTCCAGAGTTCGAGCTGGCGGGTCGCCCAGGACAGACGCGGATGATCGAGGCGCTGCGTGAACCGCAGGGTGTGCGCGGTCTCGCTGAAACCGGCCGCACCCGCCGGCTGCGCCCAAACTTCCCTCAAGCGTTCGCGTCGCATCTGGTCGCGCCGGTCGTCGTTGCCCCTCTCGTTCATGATGTCCATCGTCACCCAGCGCGGGGCAAAACCGTCGACCTGGACCGCGACGAAATCGCCGAGCCCAGGCAGGAACAGCGGCTTGGACAGGTCCGGCCATTGGGCGGTCATCGGCCAGCCCTGGTCATCCCGCTCAACCTCGGGGCCGGGTCCGGTCGGTGCGGGATCCTGCGTCACGGGCTCGGTGCTCAAGGCGAGGCGCCGAATGCTGTGAGCGGGCAGGGCCTCGACCCAGAACCGGGCGAAGCGCCCGGGCAGATTGTCGGCGAACGTTGCAGCGGTGTTTTCGTAGGTGAGGTCTTCAGGGCGTTGCGGACGTCCCCAGGCCGCGACGCCGGGATCGAACTCGAGGCGCTGGCGGGCGCCGGATTCGGGGTCGTGCACGGATTGATAGTTCTGGCGCAGGGCGGGCGTGGGGATGCTGACCCAGCCGGTGAACGGCGCGTCGGTCGGGTTCGCAAGAAAGAGTCCTTCGCCGGCGCTCGCGAGCCGGGTGCGGACATGTTGGCTGAGCAGCCATTCGGCCCGCGCCATGGGGCGAAAGGCGAACGATGCCTTCTCGTTAAACTGGGCCTGAGTGTCGAGGAGATACGGCATCCCGATGCTCCAACTCGATCCCCAGGTGTGCTCGTCGAACAGACAAAGATCGCGATAGAGCGAGTCGACACTCATGCGGACTTCGGACCCGAGCGGCCCCCACAGAGGCGATGCGACTGCGAGCAGCGCGCGTTTGGCGACGCGGCTGGCGGCGACCTCGCGGGGCGCGCTGGCCGTGCCGTTGGCCCACCAATCCGTCCATTCCCCGGCGTACTCGGGCGCGGCCGGACCGAGAATCGCCTCCATTTGCGCAGCGGCGGCGGAGGCAGTCGTGAGGTGGAGATACGGCTTGAGCCCGAGCCGATTCCAGGCCGCCACGAAATCAGCCAGCGGCGGGAAGGGAGGATCGTTGTCCATCCGCCAGAGGCTGGTGATCGAGGTGGTCAGAACCGCATTGGTGTAGCCCCCTTGCTCGATCTGCCTGAGCTTGCCGCGGCAGATCGCGTGGGCCGCCCGCACCGAGGCCTCGTCGCTGCGCAGGATGTCGCCCGCGCGCGGCGGGCGATAGCGGGTGTCGGAGGCGTACGGGACCGGGCCGCGCCGCCATTCATCCGGCTCGAACAGGGAGAACCCGGAGCCGTAGTGCGCATTGAGCCACACGAACATCCGCCGTCCGTCGGGCTGGCGCCACCAGAAGGCCGAGTGCCGGGGAAAGGGCGCGCCGCCGCTGTCGTCATTGATTCCCATGAAGAGCCGGTGCACGCCGCGGTCCAGGAGCCGCCGCGCGCCGGCACGGGGAAACCCGTTGACGTCGTTCTGAATTGCCACCGAAGGTCCCACCGCGTCCCACAGATCCTCCGGCATCCACCGCAGCATCGCGTCCCATTGCGCCGCGTCCAGAAAGGGGGTTTGGTTGAAAGGGAGGGCGGCCACATCCAGAACGCCTTCAGTGACCGCTTCGAGGAACTGGCTGCGGCGCTCGGGCGGCGCGGCCTCCCACCAGTCCGTGACCGCCAGCGTGGTTTCGGCGGTCCAACAGAGCCGCTTGTCCTGGGGACCATCGAGCCGGGCGAGAACCGCGTCGAGCGCAACGTCCAGATAGCGCCGGTGCAGCTCGCGCGCCACGGCCGGATGGTCGGTGAAGCCGATGTCCGTGTGGCAGAAATGGATGAGATTCAGTTCCTGAATGATAGCGGGCGCCGTTTCCTGCGCCATGACCATGCCGGCGCTCACGAACAGGATCGTCACGCCCCGGAGACCGAGCCGAATGAGTCCGCGGACAAAGCCCCTTCGAAATGGCTTCATGCGTCCGCAACGCAGCGAGGCGCGCCTCAGACCAAACTCAAGTCCTCGTTTCGATGAGAAGTCCCCGTGTTTCCCCGCCCTTCTTTCTCTCGCCTCGCTCCTTAGAATCCTTGACCCCATCAACGCGGCACAGAACCTTGACTTGTCTACAACACGTTTCACCGGTCAAGGATTCTAGCCATGCCCTTGCAGGGACGTCCAGCGTTACCGCTCCGTTCTCGTTCAGACCGTTTGCGCGATTTTGAACGGCCTGGTCGGCTTCGTGTTTTTTCGGCGTGGGTGACAAGGGTGAGTTGATCGGCCAGGACGTGAACGCATGGGTCTCGAAAGGCGTAGCGGATCACCGACGCGATTCTTCGCCGGTCATGACGATCGGGCGGATGAGGCCGTCGGGGCCATACTCGATGCGGTCGATGCAGATCTGGCGCCGTCCGCGATAGGGACCGTCCCCGGTCTGGTTCTCCCAGCGGTGGTACACGATCAGCCAGTCCTCCGTGCCCGGGCGCCGCAGAAAGGAGTGATGGCCGGGGCCTTTGCGGGTCGTATCGCTGGCCAGGATGGCGCCGCGATAGCGCCACGGTCCGACGGGTCCATCGGCCGTTGCGTAGTGCACCGAGTAGGATGCGTGCTGCCATCCGCCGTGGCTGTAGGAGAGATAGTATCGTCCCTGGCGGCAGTGCATGAAGGCGGCTTCGGTGAACCGCGGCGGCGTTTCCACGGCGATTTCGCGCGCGAAACTGATCATGTCGGGGTTTAACTCGAACACGCGGAGCTTGGCGCCGGCGCTGCCGCCCGCATAGAGGAAGGACGTTCCCGAGCGCGGATCGGTGAACACCATCGGGTCAATCGCCTCGAACCCGTCCCCGCCCGTCAGCAGGGGTTTGCCCGAATCGCGGAACGGGCCTTGAGGGCCGGGGCCCACGGCGACCCCGATGCGGGAGGGTGTCGGGTTTTGCGGGCCGACCGAGTAATAGAAGAACCAGGTGCCGTTCTTCTCGAGTGCGGCGGGGGCCCAGGCGTGATGGCGTTCCTGACCGTCGTCCCTGATCCAGGCCACATCCTCGAGATCGAGGACGGGACCGTGGCGCTGCCAGGCTGTGAGGTTGGTCGAGGAGAAGGCGAAAAACCCCTCCAATCGGCGGTCGCTCCAGGTCGGGTAGATCCACACCGTGTCGCCCACGGCCACGGCGTGCGGGTCAGCACCGGGCATGACGGGGTTGGCGGCATGGACGAGCCCGCACAACGCGGACAGCACGATGGCATCGGCCAGGGCAACGGTGATCTTCGTCGGTTTCATAGGGTGTGCATGCGACGAACGCCCCGGTGGGCCTTCAGCGATCGGATCTGGACCCGGACACTTTCGCTTCCGGAGTGCGCCTGGTTTGATGTCCGCATCGCAGCCTATCTCCAGCCGAACTGAAGAATCGCGACATCGTCGGGCCGGTTGCGCCGGACGACGGCGGCGTAGGTCCGGCGGTGGCGTCCCAACCGCGCGTCGACCAGCACTTCAAACGTGCCGCTGGTGACGCCGCAAAGCATGGTGTATCGGGCGGCCAGCTCGGGAATGATGCCCGGCACCATCGCCGGGTTGAGGCCGGCGAGGTTCATGAACGGCGTGTCATCCTCGGTTCCCTCGGCGCCATCGGGACCCGCCCGCGCCCGGATGATATTGCCGGCGACATTCTCGTCGACGCCGGGCAGCAGACGGAGGACGTTGGCGGACGCGGTATTGATATTGATGCGCCCGCTCGAGAGCGCGGTGAACAGATCGGCCAATCCAACCGGATACATGGGCAGCACGTCCGACTCGACCGCGTCCGCATTGGGGTCTAACAACTGGACTTGGTGATGGGGCGCGCCGGGCCCCCAGTAGATTTCCGGGGTGACACCGCGCACCAGGAGCAGCTCCGCCAGGTCATCGATCGGCCCGTTCTTGGCGAAGTAGGGGCGCGGCATCGTGAGGTAGAAATCGCTTTCGGTCCCGCTCAGATGCGATGCGTCGTCCGGATCGAGCCAATCGAGGATCGAGTCCTCGATGGTCGCCGAGTCGCCGCTGTCGACTCCGACGATGGTGGTGAGCGCGCGGGCGAGGACCTGTTTCTTCTCCTGCTCGGGCAGGTTTAGGTTGATGTTCAGTTTGCGTTCGAGATCTTCGATGCGCACCGAGAACCGCCCTTCGCCGAGTTGAACGTCCGTGAGGCTGATCTCCATGAGCGGTCCGTTGGTCTCGTTGCCCCTGCCCGGGCCGCCC
>CAYPUR010000207.1:0-8772 GCA_964413865.1 uncultured Verrucomicrobiota bacterium | reverse complement strand
GCGTTGGGTGAGTTGGCGACAATGCGGGATCTGCGGGTCAATGTCGTGGGGTGAGGAAGGAGGGCCATTGCGGGGAGACGGTTGGCTGCCTATCATCTCTGCAAGCCATGAATGCGAAATCGATCATCTCGCTGGTCTGCCTGGTGTTGGCATTGACTGCCATTTCCAGTCATGTGCGGGGGGCTGACCTTGCTCGCACGCAGATTAGTTTGCGAGAGGGGATCTGGATGATCAACGATCGCCTGACGAATCCTGGCAGCGCCGCCAAGGGGTTGTTGATGAATGTGCGCATGGTCAATGCCACGTTCGAAGATCGCAAGAAGCCCGAGTTCGATCCTGAAGCGAACACAGATCGGTTCATCGCGCGCATACCGGATTACGCGGCTCAGGGCGTGAACGCCTTGACCTTGTGTTTGCAGGGCGGCATGCCTGGTTACGAAGGGGCTGTCAATTCGGCGTTCGAGCCGGACGGCGGTCTGCGTCCAGTCTATCTTGCGCGGGTCGAGCGCGTCATCGGGGCCTGCGACCGCCATGGGCTGGTTGTCATCCTCGGTCTCTACTACCAGCGCCAGTCGGCGATCCTGCGCGACGAGGCCGCGGTGCGTGCGGGGGTGGCGAACGCGGCGCGTTGGGTGAAGGAGCGCGGATTCAAGAACGTCGTTCTCGAGATTGCCAACGAGTACCCGCACGGCGGCTTTGTTCACCCGGTGATCCGGAATCCAAGGGGCCAGGCCGGCCTGATCCGGTTCGCGCGAGCAACCGCGCCCGGCCTGCTGGTTTCCTCGAGTGGGTACGGGGACGGCAAAGTCCACCCGGAGGTCGCCGAAGCTGCGGATTTCGTGCTGCCGCATTGGAACAACACCCCGGTGGAACAGATGCGGGCTCGGATCAATGCTCTCAAGCGGTTTGGCAAGCCCGTTGTGTGCAACGAGGACGATAAGACCGGCGCGATGGCAGTCGCCGCCTTGCGCGCGAGCATCGAGGGCGGGGCCGGTTACGGCCTCATGCTTCAGAAGAAGAACCAGACGTTGCCATTCCGCTTCGACGGCGCTGCAGATGACCCGGTGTTTTACGCTGCGCTGCGGCAACTGACGGCACCTCGGCAGTGAATCCAGGCCGGGGCTCGAGTTGGGGTGGGGGCTCCAGGCCGTCAACTCCGCCAATCGAACGCCCGTTTCTTCAAGGCGTAGAGATATCCCACGAGGAGCACGCCGAGAAACGAGACCATGGAGAAGAGGATCAGGTTTGCCGTGGCCTGATTTTCAAGGAAGCGGCGGTAAACGACTGCCCAGGGGTAGAGGAAAACCACCTCGATATCGAACAGGATGAACAGCATGGCCACGAGGTAGAACCGCATCGAGAGCCGCGGATTCGGATTCCCCACGGGGATCATGCCGCATTCGTAGGCGGTGTCTTTGGCCTTGGACCGTTTCCCCAGTTTGCCCAGCACCATCGACAAGATCATCATGCCGGCGGTGGCTGCGACAGCCACGGCGCCCAGCATCAAGACCGGCAGGTACTGGGACAACTGCGAATCCATGTGCGGACGCTAAAAAGACCCCCGCGGGTTGACAAGGGCAAACAGACGCGCAAGGACAGCCTGGAAGTCCGTGTTCTGGTCCCGGCATGCGAATGCCGGGCGAAGGCGTGCGCGAGCCAGGCGCTCATTCGCTAGGCGAGAGCGGGGGGCGGAGGTGCCATGCCGGCTTTCGCGGGGATCGAGCTGCGCCATGTGCGGCTCAGGGCCTGGACAGCGAGATCGATCGCCTTCACGCCGTTGTGCAGGATCACAAGGCGGTCGCCGCCGACTGGACCGAGCTTGGAGCAGGGCACGGAGTGTTTGGCGGCGATCGCTTCGAGTCGGGGGAGATCCTGGGGATCGACGGTGAGGACGATCTGCGACGGACTCTCGCCGAACAGGACTTCATCGAGTCGCCTTCCATCTGTTCGCAGGGCCTGCAGGTCGATCTGGGCGCCGCGCATCTGGCGCGGATTGCTGATGCACGATTCGGCCAGGCAGACGGCGAGACCGCCTTCGGACGTGTCGTGGGCGCTCCGGACCAGTCCGGCCTGGATAGCATCGAGGCAGGCATTCTGGACCGACTTCTCGAAGTCGATATCGATTTTGGGATTGCCCTTCTTGAGCCCGTGGATGAGGTGGAGGTATTCACTGCCGTCTAGACGGCCAGTGGGGGTGCCCAACAGCACGACGAGGTTGCCGTCCGTCTTGAATTCCTGTGTGACGAAGGTCTCGGCGTCTTCGATCAACCCCACCATTCCGACGATCGGTGTGGGGTCGACGGCGCCTTTGGGGTTCTCATTGTAGAAGCTCACATTGCCGCTGACCACGGGCGTGTCGAGAGCGCGGCAAGCCGCGGCGAGCCCTTCAATGCATTTCTGGAACTGCCAGTAGTTCTCCGGCTTCATCGGGTTGCCGAAGTTGAGGCCGTCGGTGATGGCAAGCGGTCGGGCGCCAGAGCAGACGATATTGCGGGCCGCTTCAGCCACGGCAAGCATGGCGCCCTGGTGGGGGTTGAGGTAGCAATAGCGGCCATTGCAGTCCACGCTCATTGCCAGGGCCTTGCGGGTGCCTTGAACCCGGATCACGGCGGCGTCCGATCCGGCGCCCAACAGGACGGTGTCCTTCTCTTGGAAGGTGAAGCTGCGGTAGGCGGCTTCCTTGCTGGCGATGGTGGGCGAGTCAAGGAGCGCCTGCAGCACGGCATTGCAGTCGGCGGGCGCCGGGAGTTGGGCGACGTCGAGGTGTTGGGCCTCGCCCAGATAGGAGGGCTCCTGGGTCGGGCGATCGTAGAGCGGCGCGTTCTCGGTGAGGGCCTTGGCCGGCACCTCGGCGACCACCTTGCCGTTGTGTTTGACTCGCACCATGCCGTCCGGGGTGACGGACCCGATTCGCGCAACGGGGACATCCCATTTCTTGAGGATCGCGATCGCGTCGTTTTCCTTTCCTTCCTTGAGGATTGCGATCATGCGTTCCTGCGATTCGGAGAGAAGGACCTCGTAAGGCGTCATGTTCGGTTCGCGTTGGGGGATCAGCGCGACGTCGAACTCGATGCCGGTGCCGCCGCGCGAGGCCGTCTCACACGTCGAGCAGATGAGGCCTGCGGCTCCCATGTCCTGCATGCCGGCCACCAACCCCTTCTCGATCAGTTCGAGACAGGCTTCCCGGAGGCGCCGGCCCAGAGCCGGATTGCCGATGGCGACCGCGCTTGACGAGGAGGCGGAGTGTTCGGTGATTTCCTGGGAAGCGAAGCTTGCGCCCCCGACGCCATCGCGTCCTGTGTCTCCGCCGATGTAGTAGACCGCTTTTCCCTGGCCGGCGGTGGTTCCGCGCACGATGTGCTTCTGCGCGACGATCCCGACGACGAACGCGTTGACGAGCGGATTGCCCTCGTAGCTTTCGTCGAAGCAGGTCTCGCCGCCGACGGCATTGACCTCGGCCTGGTTCGCATAATGGGCGAGTCCGCGGATCACTTCCTTGAACAGGTGCTTCACCTTGTCGTTGGCCAGACTGCCGAAGCGGAGGGAGCCCAGGACGGCGACGGGCCTGGCGCCCATGGTGAAGATGTCCCGCAGACATCCCCCGATCCCTGTGGCCGAGGCCTCGAAGGGCTCGACTGCGGACGGATGATTGTGAGACTCGATCTTGAAGGCCACGCCGAAGCCGTCTCCGATATCGACCACGCCTGTGTTTTCTTCCCCGGCGCCGACGAGCACCTGCTTGCCTTTGGTCGGGAAGAGCCGGAAGAGCTTGCGCGAGTTCTTGTAGCTGCAGTGTTCCGACCACATGGCGGAAAAGAGCCCGAGTTCCGTGAAATTGGGATTCCGCCCAAGGGACCTGCGGATCGAGGTGTATTCCTCCTCTGTGAGTCCGAGTTTCGCCGCCAGAAGCGCATCCACCTTCGCTTCGGTATGTGTGGTCGTCAGCATGCCGAACGTTGTACACCACCGAAAGGGCGAGGCAAGCAGCGTCAGCCCGGATGTTTCACAAAGCTTCGCGGAGTCTCACATCCGGGCTCTGGCAAAACCGCGCCCGGAAAGGTCTCCGCCAGGAAAGTCTCGACACCGTTCACGAACCCGGCGTGGTCGGCGTCGAGGGGATCGTTGTGATCGCCGGCGATTTTCCAGAGGCGCTTGGGGCCGCGTGCGGCGGCGAAGTTTGCTTTCGCATGGTCAAAGGGAATCAGGCGGTCCGCGCGGCTGTGCATGATCAGCAGGGGAACGCCCACCTCGGGCAGCTTGCGGCGCGTGTCGTAGCGGATGGATGCGATCCAGCGGACAGGCAGCCAAGGGAACAGTTCGGCGCCGATGTCGGGGATGCTGGTGAAGGTGCTTTGCAGGATGAGTCCACCCAACGGTTCGCGCCGGGCCAATTCGGTTGCAACGGCTCCTCCGAGCGATTCGCCGAACGCGATGATGTTCGAGCCTGCGAAGCCGCGCTCCCGCAACCACGCATGGGCAGCTTGGGCGTCGAGGTAGGTCCCCTCCTCGCTCGGTCGTCCGGCGCTCTGGCCGTATCCGCGGTAGTCGAAGGCGAAGACGGCGGCGCCGGTGCCGAGCAGGGCCTGGTAGAGGTCGAGTCGGTGGCTGATGTTGCCTCCGTTGCCGTGGCAGATTGCCAGGGCCAACTGGGATCGCGGCGAGTTCGCATTTGCCGCGAAGAACCAGGCGCTCAACTCGATGCCGTCAGCGGTCTGCAGGCGCACGTCTTCCCAGGGACGCCCCAGGGCGCGCCCCGTCTCGGCCCATTCCCTGGAAGGGTGGTAGACCTGTTTGTGCTCGAACCAGCGCAACATCGCGTAGAGTAGTAACGGCAGCAGGACAATCCCTGCCAGATTCTTCCATTTGTCCCGGGACTGCGCGCGCACGGCATGAGTCTGCCGGATCGCCAGGCCGCCTGGCGAGCCCCGGTTGAGCGTCATGTTCCCACCGGGCCTGTCTGGCCTCCGGAACGCCGCGACCGGCTCGCATGTTTTCTGTTGCATTCGGGGTGTCGCAAATCCCTGTTTGCCCTCCCAATTCGGGAGCCGCGATGCGTCATCGGGACCTCGGGCTGCCGCGGTGCGATTGAACCCGCAACTCCGGGCTTCCGCCGCGGGCGCGGTTCTGCTCTGATTTTCAACCGTCATGGCTGCGCCGGACCTGCTGACCCGCCTGTTGCGGGACGTATCGCGCTCGTTCTACCGGACGCTGCGCGTTCTGCCGTCCGGTGTCCGGCCGCAGATCGGTCTCGCGTACCTGCTCGCCCGAATCACCGACACCATCGCTGACACGGAGATTGTCAGTTTCGAGGGGCGGATGGCGGCGCTCGATCGGCTCCGGACCCGCATTGCCATCCCGAAATCAAGGTCGGTCCGCCTCGAGTCGTTTTTCGCCGAGACAGGGGCGGGGCAGGAGTCTTCAGCCGAACGCGATCTCCTGGTGCGGGCCGACGAGGCCCTGGGCGTGCTGGATGCGCTCGAACCGGGCGACGGGCGGCTCATTCGGAATGTGCTGCGCACGATCATCAGCGGGCAGGAGCTCGATCTGCGTCGATTTCGCGGCGCCAGTGCCGAGAGTCCGGCAGCGCTCGATTCCGAGGAGGATCTCGAAGACTACACCTATCGGGTGGCCGGATGTGTCGGCGAATTCTGGACGCATCTGTGCCGCGCCCGGCTGTTTCCCGCGGTGCGGGTTGACGAGGGATTTCTCTTGGCGAACGGCGTTCGGTTTGGCAAGGGCCTTCAGCTCGTGAACATCCTTCGCGACATTCCGCGCGACCTGCGACAGGGGCGGTGTTATCTCCCCTCGAATCGCCTGGCGGCGCACGGTCTGACGGCGTCGTCGTTGCTGGATCCGAGGAACATGTCCAGGCTTCGCATGCTCTACGAGGATTACCTCGATCTGGCCGGCGCCTGCCTGGCCGACGGGTGGGCTTACACGAACGCACTGCCTTCGGGGCAGATGCGCGTCCGATTGGCCTGCGCGTGGCCGATTCTGATCGGCCTTCGGACCATCGCCCGCCTGCGCGTTGGCAATGTGTTGGATGACCGGCATCGCATCAAGGTGAGCCGCCGCGAGGTGAAACGGCTCATGCTGCGATCCGTCTGCGCTTACCCGTGGGCCCGCGCCTGGAACCGACTGTTCGAGCGCGCGCGCCAAACGCCCGCCTCTGTTTTATGACTGCCGCCTCAGCCCAAGCTCGTCACGCCCAACTGGCCGCCCAGATCCGCGCGCACGACCATGCGTACTATGTCCAGGCCCGGCCCACGATCAGCGACCGCGAGTACGACCGGCTCTATCACGAGCTGCTCGAACTCGAGCGCCAATGGCATGAGCTCATCACGCCCGATTCGCCCTCGCAGCGCGTGGGCGGCGCGCCGCTGGCCGAGTTCCGTCCGGTCCGGCATGCGGAGCCGATGCAGAGCCTGGACAACACCTATTCGCAGGCGGAGGTGAAGGAGTTTGTCGGGCGGGTCCAGAGGCTGCTGCCGGGCGAAGCGCTCGAATGGTGCGTCGAGCCCAAGATCGATGGCGTGGCGGTGAGCCTGCGCTACGAGAACGGGCGACTGGCCGTGGCGGCCACGCGCGGCGATGGCACGACTGGAGACGAAATCACCGCGAACCTCAGGACGATCCGCAGCGTGCCGCTGCTGCTCGCGCATCCGCGGTCCGAGCCCGCTTCACGGTCCGGACCGGGCGGGACCGGGAAGGCGGGGGAGGAGCGCCGGCGCCCGGCGCAAGACGATCTGTTTGGAGCGGGGGCTGCCGGAGACGGCGGGCAGGCGGGACTGGTCCCGCGCGTGCTCGAAGTACGGGGGGAAGTGTTTCTCAGCAAAGGGGGATTTGCGCGGCTGAACGAAGAGCGGGAGGCGGCCGGGGAAGAGCCGTTCGCCAACCCGCGCAACGCGACGGCGGGCTCCCTCAAGCAGCTCGATCCGCGCATCGTGGCGGCGCGGCCGCTCGACATCGTCCTCTATGGCCTCGGGCAGGTGGAAGGCGTTCGGGCGCCTGCGACGCAGGTCGAGTTGCTGGATTGGCTCAAGGCGCTGGGGCTCAAGACGCCCGAAACGCGCTGGCTCTGCCATTCACTCGACGAGCTGTTCGAGGCCATTGCGAGCCTGGACGGGCAGAGGCGCGACTTCGGCTACGAAACGGACGGCGCCGTCATCAAGCTGAACTCCGTCGCGTTGCGGGCGCGGTGCGGCAGCACATCGAAGGCGCCGCGCTGGGCGATCGCCTACAAGTATGCCGCGGAACAGGCTCAGACGCGCCTGAACGCAATCACAATTCAGGTCGGACGCACCGGCGCCTTGACCCCGGTGGCCGAGCTTGAGCCGGTGTTTCTCTCGGGCAGCACCATCAGCCGCGCCACGCTGCACAACGAAGAGGAACTCCGGCGCAAAGACATCCGCATTGGCGATTGGGTCGTGATCGAAAAGGCTGGCGAGGTGATTCCAGCCGTGGTCGGGGTCGTGCCCGAGCGCCGGAGCGGCCATGAGAAGCAGTTCGAATTCCCTCGATCCTGCCCCGAGTGCAAATCGAAGGCGTCGCGGGATTCGGCCCTTGGCGAGGCCGGGGTGGTCTGGCGCTGCGTCAATCCGGATTGCCCGGCCAAGATCCGCGGGCGGATCGAGCATTGGTGCTCGCGCGGGGCGATGGACATCGAGGGCGGCGGGGAAGTGCTGGTGGCCCAACTCGTCCGCAACGGCCTGGTCCGGGATGTCGCCGATCTCTACCGCTTGCGTCTGGATGAAGTCGCCGCCCTCGAACGGATGGGCGAGAGATCCGCCCGGAACTTCCTGGCTGCGGTCGAGGCGAGCAAGCAGCGCGAACTCTCGAGGCTGATCTTCGGGCTGGGCATCCTGCATGTCGGCGCCGGCGTGGCCAAGTCCCTGGCCCGCCGTTTTGCGGCGCTCGATGACCTCATGCGGGCCAGCCGGGAGCGACTGACGGCCACGGAGGACGTGGGCGAGATCATCGCCGCCAGCGTGTGCCAATGGTGCAGCGACGCCGAGAACCGGCGTTTGATCGAACGTCTGCGCAAGGCCGGACTGAATTTCGAGTCCACCGCATTCCAGGCCGGTTCCGGAGACGGCCCTCTTGCCGGCAAGACCTTCGTTCTGACCGGCACGCTGCCGACGCTCACGCGCGAACACGCGGCGGCCCAGATCGAGGCTCTCGGCGGCCGGGTTAGCGGCAGCGTTAGCAAGAAGACCGACTTCGTGCTCGCCGGAGCCGATCCCGGGTCCAAACTCGCCAAAGCCCAGAAGCTCGGCGTGCGGATCATCGATGAAGCGGAGTTTCGCCGCCTCGGAGGCGTGGGCTGACCAAATGCCAAAGACCGATTTTATCGAGTTGGGCAATAGCGAGCGCCTGCGGATCCTCTACGAAGACCGCGCCGTGCTGGCGATTGACAAGCCTGCCGGCTGGATGCTCGTGCCCGTCAGTTGGCAGAACACCGGACGCAATTTGCAGGCGGCGTTGCTCTCGTGCCTGGCCTCGGGCGCGTATTGGGCCTGCTCGCGCAACCTGAAGTTCCTGCGCTATGCGCATCGCCTCGATGCCGAGACGACGGGCGTGCTGCTGCTGGCCAAGAGCCGCGGCGCTCTCGATGCGCTGGGCGATCTGTTCGAGAGCCGCCTCATGCAGAAGTCCTACCTCGCCGTCGTGCAGGGGCGACCTGGTCGCGACGCATGGGTCTGCGACCTGCCTCTGGCCCCCGATCCGAAAAGACACGGACGGATGATTGTCAGCCGCCGCGATGGCAAATCG
>CAYPUR010000206.1:0-8783 GCA_964413865.1 uncultured Verrucomicrobiota bacterium | reverse complement strand
CGAGGTTTCGGAAGCGCTCAGATCCTCATTTTCCCCCGTGTGGGCGCGGTTTTGCTGGCTGGCCCGCAGAGCATTCATCTCGCGGAGTCTAACTGCCAGGTGCACTGACGGGGTATGAATTATGCGGGCCAGGGCGCTCGACACATTTTTGCGGAAGATCGGCCCCACCTGGCAGGCGACACCCATCCGTCGCGCCGTCCAGGCGGGCAGCTTGGTGCTCTTTCTCTGGTTGTTCCTGGCGGTGTCGTGGCCGTACGCCGCGCGGTTCTCTGGAATCCTCGAATCCCAGAACACCATGCACTCAGGCCAAGTCTGGCCCTTGCCCCTACCCCCTCCAGTTCGTGAGGATTCCATTGAGCGAGGCGCGGGAACGGAGAGCCGGGGAAACACTGGGGCTGTCCATGAGGTCGAGGACTTGAATCGCTCTGAGGTGCGCCTCGCTAGCCAGGTGCTCCCGGACAAGGAATGGCTGCCGGCCGAGACTTTTCTATGGCTCGACCCGCTCGTCGGTCTTTCTACTGCCCTCGCGGCGCGAGCCTGGAACGTGGCGCTCATCGGGATGGCGGTCATCTTGGCGACAAGCTTGGTTCTGCCACGCGGGTTCTGCGGGTACTTGTGTCCGCTGGGAACGCTGATTGACCTCTTCGACGTGTTCCTGGGGAAATGTCGTCCCGCCGGCAAAGCCCGCTCGGCGTACGGCTGGACAAATGTCCGGTTCTATGTCCTGGCTGCCGTGCTCACAGCCGGGCTCGGAGGCGTTCTGCTTTCGGGCTTCGTGGCCGCCATTCCGGTGCTGACGCGGGGGCTCGTGTTCAGCGTCGGGAATCTCCAACTGGGTCTCGCCAAGAACTGGGGCATGGTGCCGCCGTACTCGGCGGCGACGTGGCTTTCCCTGGCCCTGTTCTTTGGCGTGTTTCTCCTCAGCCTGCTCGGCCCGCGGTTTTGGTGCCGGTACGCCTGTCCGAGCGGTGCGCTGCTGTCCCTGTTCGGCTGGGTGGGTCGGTTCAAGCGCCAAGTCGATGACCGCTGTATCGCTTGCGGCAAGTGCCTTTCGGCTTGCCCCTTCGACGCCGTTGAGCCGGACTTCGGCTCACGCGCGTTGAATTGCGCCTTTTGCCAAACCTGTGCGGGGGTGTGTCCGACGGCCGCCATCCACTTTGTCCCGCGCTCAAGCCGCACGCCGGGTGGCAAGCCCGAGGTCGCGTTGGCACGGGGCCTGACGCGGCGAGCCATGCTGAGTTCCGTCGCCGCTGGCGCCGCGTCAGCGGGTCTTCTCCGATGGACTGCAACAGGACAGGCCCGCCCTATACGCCCGCCGGGCAGCCTGCCGGAGGCTCACTTCCTGGACCTGTGCATCCGTTGCGAACAGTGTCTCAAGGTCTGTCCGGGTCCCGTGCTGCAGGCGGCCGGGATGGAGCATGGCTTCGAAGCGATGTGGACGCCGGTGGCCATCTTCCCGCACGCCGGCTGCCACCAGGACTGCAACTTCTGCACGCAGGTCTGCCCTACCGGGGCCATTCGGCCGCTCCCGCTGGCTGAGAAGCGGCGCTTTCGGATGGGGCTGGCGGTCGTGGACTCGAAGGCGTGCTTCCCGCATCGCGGGGAACTCGACTGCCGGCTCTGTTTCGAGGAGTGCACGGCTGCGGGCTATCGTGCCATCGAAATGCGCCCGATCCGGTTGGCCACCGGTCCGGTTCCCGAGGGCGCCTTCTCCCCGGAGGAGATCGAGCAAATGGGACAGATCCAGGCGCCGTTTGTGAACGCTGAGGCCTGTGTGGGCTGTGGCCTTTGCGAATATCGCTGCCAGGCTGTCTGGGTGGGCCAGCAGCACCGGCTGCAGCGCAGCGCGATCGTGGTGGCGTCGGGGGCGACGACGCTGACGCCGCCGACGTCGTGCTGGACCGGCCAGCCGGTCGGCGGATCCAAGATGTGGGACAGACGACGCCCCTGGGCATCGAAAAAGAACTTCTGGTAGTGCGGCATTTGCCGGTTCACCTCCTGGAGCCGGCGCTCGATCGCAGTCTTGATGGCTTCGACCGGTGCCGAGGTCACGTTCGTTCGGACGATCTTGACGGTGTACACGCTCCCCATCGTCTGGCCCTGCCACGTCGCCACAGGCAGATCCGCAGCCCAGCTTGTCGCGGAGCAGAGGAGCCAGACTGCCGCCGTACCGACCGCTCTGGCCGTCCAACGCCACGTCGCCCTGCAGAACGAGCGTAGCGCCTCCCACGCAGCCAAGAGGATCTCTTTGATGGAGGGAAACGCGAGGGCGTCGTCACCACCCCGGCCATTCATTGCCCCCGATCCCTTGGCGGACAGGGAGTAATCAGCCGCTCGTGCCGAACCTCCAGGCTTTTGCCACGCGATCCCCATCAGCACTGGGAACGCAGTGGCGCTCATGAGCCATTGGCCGCCTCTCAAGGTTTCGTAATGGATTATGAAACCGCCTGATGGAATTGGCGGGCTGGCCCCCCGCAAACACGCCTCGGTGGAAGTCGGCTAACGCAACGTGGATTTGGCGGCGCAGGCCATCGGGAAGAAGGTGCGGGAGTTGTTCGAGGCTCTTCCTGGAGGCCAGGACACCTCCCGTCCACCCATCATCAGCCCCCGGCACTGGTGGATGATTTAGCGCCAGAGGCGAAATCGTGGTTGTTGTTCAGGTGCGGCCCTCCAAGTGGCGAGGGTTTCGTTTACCGTGGAAGACGGCCACCACAATGATCGCCTGCGCTTCAGACAGGAAGTAGAGGGTGTAAGGGAAGCGCCGGAGCACAGCGCGCCGCGTTCCTCCATGCACCTGACGAAACTGCTCGGGGGATGCAACGACTCTCGTGAGCATCCGATCCACGGTCTCCTTCAAGTCCAAACCCAAGCCCTCTTGCCGCTTCTCATACCAATCAACCGCCTCGTCCAGTTCCATTTTGGCGAGGGGACGGAAAATGATCGGCTTGTTCACACGGTTCTGCCGTGCTTTCGCTCCAATTCAGCCTTGACCTGTTCCCAGGGAATCCCGTCCTCCGGATGCTGGCGATAGGCTTCGACCCGGCGGTCCAGTTCAAGAGCCTGGGCGGCGGTCAACGGGGGTTCGTACCCCTCCTGGGCGATGTTCTCCCAAAGGGCCTCCGCCAACTCGATCCGTTCAGCCAGCGGCAGTCGCTTGGCGGTTTCCAGCACGCTCGCGTTCATGGGGGGCAAGGTAACAACTCCATGCGCTCGGGGCAAGGCGAGAGACCAGGGACAGCATCGCGCAACCACGATGCAAGGACTTGCCGTGCCCCAGAACTGGGCCGAAGCGGCGCCTTAGAATCCTTGACCCAGCCAACGCACCACGAGAACTTGACCTGTCTACTACACGCTTCACCGGTCAAGGATTCTAGGTTGGACAGATTCCGCCAATTTGGCGGGCGCACCCCGCCACGTGATGTCACCGCCCACGGAGTCCGTGCGAAAGGAGAGCTTCACGTCGGCTACGGTCACTTGCAGGCGGTTCCCCAGCATTTCGGCCGCAGCCCGTGGCACTGCGTCCACACTGGCGTTGGTCGCGGTGAGCACGTGGAGGAAGAGATCCGTCGCGTTGGACTGGGCTGGCGAAATCTCTAGGCGGCATTCCGGTGCGGATCCCGTGTCGCGACGCGTGGCAAAGACCTGCCCGTCGTAGCGATAGAGCTCCTCAGCCTTCGCCACGGAGGTCCGAAATGAAACCGGCAGTACCGTCTGGACGAAAAGTCGTCCCGCACCGTTGGTCACGACCCAGTCCTCACCATGCCGCTCCGGTGTTGTCATCGCCTGCAACAGCCAAGTCTTCTTGAACTCCGGTTTGGTGGAGGCGACACGGTCGAAGATGACGAACGTGCCAGGGCGAAGAAACACAACCTGGCGGGTGAAGCACTTGAGCTTGTTGGTCGAATAGGCCCGCGCTGCGTCGGCTGCCAAGTAGAGGTAATCGCCTCGGTCCTCGAACGCGAGCATGTCGGCGATGTCGTAAAGCGCCCGACCTTTCTGCCACTCGGCGGGATCGGCGGTGGCCCCGTTGTGGTGGGGCCAATTGTGATGCTGGCCACCGTCGTTTCCCGTTACCGTGCCCGCCCGGATGCCCGGCCAGCGCTCCGCCGGATCGAGCACCAGCAGGGTGTTGTGCGCGATTGAGCGCAGGTGGTAGTTCACGTCATGGAGAGTGCCGAACTCGTCGTAATGCCCGCCATCGCCAACCAACTCCTCGTGCCGATAGATGACAAAGTGGCCCGCATCCAGATGCTGATGGGCGGTGAACCTGTCGCTGCATTTGAAGAAGAAATACGTGGCGTCCTCCCCCCAGGAACTCCTGGCGTAGACGTGACCGGGGCCAGGGCTGAAATGCGAGAGCTTGAACCGGCTCAGATCGCCTTTGGGCACCGTCGGGTCGCGCCACAGGAAATCCATGTAGGCAAAGTCGCCCACGCTGGAGCCCGGGGTGCTCTCGTTGAAGGTGTGCACGGCGTGGTGGGTTGGGTCGTTACGAAAGTAGTTCACCAGGATACGCCGGGCCGAGAGCGCTTTGTCGCGGTCGCCGCCGAACACCCGCCCCCCGCCGTCACCCATGGGAACTGGGCGGCGGGAACCGTACTCGCGAATGCCGGGGTACATCTCGAACATCGAGGCCACTGCCCTCTGGGAGAAAAACTTCGGCGCCAGAGCGTAGTAATCCAGGCCTTCGCATCGCCGTGCCACTTCACAGAAGAAGAGCCATTCGTAAAGCCAATAGTGGATGTAGTAGCCCTCAGCCCAGGCGCCACCATCGCCAGCCATTTCGAGGGCGGGACCGGCCCGAGTCCGGAAGTCCTGCTCCAGCGCCTTGAGGATCGCGGGGGAGCGCGGGTTCTCGTGGTAGCTGGCGTAGGCCGCCAACCCAATGCCCCAGTGTTTGTAGCCATACCAGGCGTTATGGAACACGTGCGTTTCGGATTGCACGTTCGCGTCCACGGTGCGGTTGAAGTAGCTGTGAAACCGTTCGCGCTCCGCCTCGGTCCACCATTCGAACGCCAGGTCATACGCCAGCGCGCACAAGGCCAGGTCGTGGCCAAACGTGACGTGGCCCGCCCGGATTGGACCGTCCACGAACCTCAACGCCCGCTGCTTGGCCTGCCGACCGAGGTCAGCGTCGTGCTCGATCGCCGCAACAAGCGACTGCGAAACGATGGCGGCGTGGTCGTCGGCGCCCGAACGTGCTGCCACAGCCACCATGCGCTGGTATTCCGCGGGGTGCTGTTTGGTCAGCGCCTGCAGTTCAGCGCGCAAACCCAGCACGCGCGGATGCTCGACGGGTACGGGACGACGGTCTTCGGCGACCAAAATGGTAGCAAGGAAGCCTCCTGACAACAGGACGAATAGCCTGCTCAACGACGGTATGTCTGTCGTCCAGCATTTCATGGCAGGAATCCCTGATGCCGCATCCAGGTGACGCACGCCGCGGTCCAACAGAGATACGACCATGCCACCGAGGGCGGCAAAGCGACGGACCTGCATATGCGGATTTGGTTGGTGTGGTTCGGGTTCACTTCACGGTGATGGTGAAATCCTGAGTGGCGGCGCCGACGCACTCAATGCTCGTGGAGAGGACCTTCTCGTTTCCCCAGGCGAGCACCGGTTCGTCCAACTGACGCACTTCACGTTCAAGGCGGATAGCGACGAGCACCTCCACTCTGCCGGTGGCGTCCGGTGTGCCCGAGAGCACCCCGGTGTTTTGATCGATCGTCAGCCAAGCCGGACCGCGTTCGAGCGTAAACCGGAGCTTCTCGATGTCGAAATAGTACCGCTGGTCCGGCGTCAGGAGACCGGCTTGGGCCAGGGTGTACTGGGGCTTTACGATGACCTTGTCCGCGCTGCCATCCTTGCTCTCTTCCTTCGTCGCATCCGCCGTTCTGGAGATGAGTTTGTAGAAGCACATCGAGAGTGGCAGCCGCAGGTCCGGACGGCTGGACAACTCGAAGTGGTAATCGCCAATGGCATCGCCGTCGGGATCACTGGCCGCCATCCATCGGAAGATGATGTCCGTGCCGTTGGCCTCCCCGTCTGCGGGCGGGTAGACCGCCGCCTCCGGCGCCGAAGGCGGTCGAGAGACGGATCGTTCCACCCACTGGTGCGTGACGCGGACCCTGCGGTTGCCCGAGGACTGATCTGAGTCGCGGGAGAAGTCCGGACGATACTCCCACAGCCCGTTGTAGATCGCCGATGGGTACGTCGGCATCGTGTGGAGTGCCCCATGATACTTGACCGGATCGCATTGTCCCCAACGCCACGTGAGCGCCTCGCCGGGCCGCAGGATCATGTTCATGGTGGTTTCGATCTGACCACCGCGTTGTCCGGTAACCGGTCCCTCGTAGAAGTACATGGCGCACATCCCCTGGCCATCCCACCACGTGTCGGGCATGAGGACACAGAAGTTTGGAGGTAGGCACCCTCACGCGCGATGCCGCAGCCCATCGGCGAACGGCAATTCCGACCATCCATCGTGCCACCCTGGACGACCCGGTACGCCTGCGGGCTGGTAACGACCTCCTCGCCGTGAGACTTCGCCTGGTCCGTCGGGTGAGTGTCGGATGCCCAAAGCGGCACTGTCTCGCTCGCGCTGGTCAGCAGGGACCAGGCGATCCCGAGGATTGAACAGGCGCGGTGCGCCGCGGTGGCTCCCCGGCGGGCCGAGGTCCGATCCAGGCCGTTGACCGGCGGCGGCTTCATCGGCGCGACGGTTCCAGGATCAGGAGCGCGTCTTCCCAACCGACGGGAGTCGAGAACGACTCCGGACCCGAGTTCGGAAAATCGCCAATCACTCTCGACTCGCCGGTTCGAGGATCGATCCAGCAAGCATCCACCGTCCTGTCCCCTGTGATATTGTTCATGTGGATCGAAAACGCGGCCTTGTCGGCGAGGTAGACCACCACCCAGCGGCCGTCTTGGTGACGCGCGGCCAGGTTCAAGATCTGTCCGTTGGTCTGACCACCACTGGCAAACACCGCCTGGTCCGGCACCAGACGCCACCACTCCTTTCGCTCCAGAAAGACCTTCTTCATGACCCCCAGTTGAGTGGCACCCGGTGCGTCCAACGCCTGCTTCCACGTCGGCAACACCCGCCAACTGTCGTTATGGCCGTAGGTATGCGAGGCGCCCGCCAGGAACGAATAATACGCTTGGCGCCGCACCCACAGCGGCGTCACGTCAAAACCGTACTCTGAGCCGGCTTCGTAAGCCCCCTCAGCCATCAGGACAGGCTTGGTCGGGGATAGACGGTATTTCTGCGTGACCATCGGGTAGATCTGTTCCACCCACTTCCAAGTTTGCATGCAACTGAAATCCAACCAGTCTTCCGCATGCGCGAAGCCCATCGGATGCGGCGCCGGGTCGGGCTTGAACGTGATGAGGTGAGTGTCCCCGTCCCCTTCGCGCAGACCCGCCGCAAGCTCGCGCAAGATCGGCAGAAACTCCGGTTTGGCCTCGGGCGTCATGGACCAAACGATGGTGGGGACATCCCTGTAACGTCGGGCGATCCACTGCGCCCACGACCGCGCCTTCTCGAGGGTGATCGCTTTGCGATAGCGCTGGTGGAAGATCGTCATCGAGATGACGAGGTTGTTTTCGCGGGCTATCCCGACGACGGCGTCGACGTGGGTGAAATAGCGCTCGTTGGGCGTCAGGGGATTGTCGGCGATCCACGGCTTCTCGCCGTGGACGTTCGGCTTGGTGCCGTCGCCTACGCCCAGGAGCATGACCTGCGCGAACGCAAATCCCCGGCCTTTCGTCTTCTCGATGATCGTCCGGGCTTCCTCCAGCGTGTAGTCGCGGAACAGTTGCCACTGCGTCGTGCCCAGCCAGAAGACCGGGACGCCCTTCTGGTCGACAAAATACCTCCGGTCCGCGCTCGCTTTGAGGGGATACACCGGTTCATCGGCCTGGGCATCCGCGGCGAGAATCAACACTGTTGCCGCCAAGAACGCCAAGCCAACCTGTCGTCTGGCTGGCGGGTTGGTGGAGATCTCCGCTGCGCTGCCGGGAGGTCCGTCTTGGCCGGTTGGGAAGTTCATGGCAGCGGTTCTACTACGCGACCTCGGCCAAAGCCAGCGAAACCGGACGTCCCCGCCCCGGTGCCTGGAATCCTCGACCTCCAACCAGCCCCAGTTGATGGTACATCGACGGAGATCCGATGGCCCCAACGGCCTTCTCGCAACGCACCCATTGAATGTGGCTCGCCAGGTTGCTCCCCGCACTCCAGTCGGAGAAGAACAGCCCCATCGCCGCATGGGCGAACCGCAGGTCGTGAAGGTCCTGCCTGCTGGTCCGCACCTCGATCGCAGGATTGGCGTAGTAGCCGCTGGGAGCCGCGTTCGCGCTCACGCTCTCATTGCGTGAGGAGCCTCACCGGTTCCTGCGCCAGGGCGAGGCCAGGGTGGATGAGCGTGGTGGCCAGTGAGGCGGAGAGAACCGCGAGTCTCATAGAGGACACAGCCCAGCGATGGCTTGGTTCAGGGTCAACGTATCGTGCTTTGCTTGTTCGCGTTTAGTGTCCCCCCCCATCGCGTCAAGACAATTGCTCGACGGGCGACAATTGCTCGACGGGCGACTGATCTCGGTGTGCCTTAACGGAACAATCAGGTTGAGTTTCGGTTACGGTCTGCCTTCGAGGTGCGACTTCGTGGTCTGAGTGACCCGCGATCGGAAGGGTGCTCGATGACCGGCGAAATCCCACTGGCGGCAACGAAGCCATCGAGAGGCGGGGGCCTCGACGTTGTTCACGCTCGGCGGGTCTGTCGTCCGCA
>CAYPUR010000205.1:4227-8817 GCA_964413865.1 uncultured Verrucomicrobiota bacterium | reverse complement strand
GCGCCTCGGCGATGCCCCCGCTGACCTGGGCGGGCGCAAGCTGGTCGTCGCCGACGAAGTTGAACGAGTGCATGATGCCCGTGACCGTGCCGAGCAGGCCCAGGAGCGGCGCCAGCGTGATGAGGGTCCCGAGCACCCACTGGAGGCGCTCGGCGTGCTCGAGGGTGGCCGAAGCCCGCAGTTGCATGGCGCCGAGCAGCGAGCTGTGGGCGTGCGCCAACCCGTCGCGCACCGTGGCCAGAAAGGGATCCTTGGATCCGTTGGCGATCCGCACCGCGCGCTCGAACTCGCCGGACGCAATCGCGTTGAACGCCTCCTGCACAGGCGCCGCGCCCGCGCGCCGCTGCAGGCCCCACCACCAGAGCGACCGCTCGATGATGACGACCAGCGCCGCGACCAGCGCCAGCAGCAGCGGCCACATGACCGGCCCTCCGCGGAGGAACAGATCGTAGACCACATTGCCGAGCATGGGATTCATCGCCTACTTCTCCAGGTGAAAGTGGATCGACACCTCGAAGCGGCGCACACCGCCCGAGTGGAACCGCCACCGATCACGCACCGTCCGCAATGCCGCCTGGTTCAACAGCGGCCACGGCGACGGAGTCACAACGGCGACATCCACGACCCGCCCGTGCGCGCCCACGCCAAAACCAATTCGGACAGTGCCCTCCTGTCCCCCGCGCACAGCGGCAGGCGGGTACTCGGGCGCAGGCTGTCGCCCCTCGCCCCGCCCGAACGTCAGCGAATGGACGGCGAAAGGCGGGGCGAAGGCCGCCGTAGCCGTTGCAGGACCCGAATTCCCGGCCGGCGTCGGCGATGCGGATCGGTCCGGTGTCTCGATCGGCACGGGGAAAGCGATTGCGGGGGCGGGGCCTCGAGACGGGGCGACGAGAGGCGCCGCGTCGACAGCCAGGAACAGTGGAGCGGGGGAAATCTCGATCGGGGCCGGGGAGGGCGGAGGCGCGGGTGTCGACCGAGCGGGGGGCGTCGGCATGGCGGCTGCGGCATGGCCTGGTGAGTGGGCGGGCAGCGAGAGCGGGAGATCTGCAACCTCGACTTCGATCATCTCGACCATCGGGATGGTCGCGGACACTCGAACGGCGGGGCGGGGGCGTTGGTAGGCGAGACTCAGGCCGAGCAACCCGATCACCAGACACCCGACCCAGAGCACCAGTGTGAACACGGCGCCCGTCGCCACTTCGCCGGACGTGTCGGAATTCCTGCTCACCTTGACCGATTGTCAAGATCGCCACTCGACAGTCAAAACAAAGTTGAGCATTTAGCGAGGCTTCGCCTCAGACCTGCGAGGCTTGTGAACGACTCGTGGCCGCCGGGTGGCATCCACGATCAGCGGCGCCAAGACAGACATCGCGGCAAACGCCGGGTCAGGGGACCCGGCCTGCTATGCGGATGCTCACGGTGCAGGCATATACGCAAATGTCCGTATCGCTCGTCCGGCGTTGTTCACAGGCTGAGAGGGCGGTAGAGTGCGGGTATGCGCCACATCAAATCCGACACACTTGGGCGGGAAGGAGACAGCGCCTTGCGGATCGAGTTCGAGCAGGTGTTTGGCCGGGACCGTCCGGACAACGCCGCGAGCTCCTATCGACGGGTTGTTCTTCTTGAGACTCCCCTGGGACCGATGCTGGCCGCGGCGAGCGACCGGGCGGTCTGTTGGCTCGAATTCGCTCGAATCCTTGAACCCCGGAACATGGTTCGACCAAGTCCAGTTTGGCCCTCACCCCTATCCCTTCCGTTTCGCAAGGATTCGAAAGTGCGAGGCGCGGGAGGAGAGAGCCGGGAAGGCAATGGGATTGCCTTTGAGGCTGAGGATGGGGATTGGTCTGAGGCGCGCCTCGCTCGAGGTCTCGAACCGATGCGCGCCGAAATGCAGCGCAAGTTCCGTGTCCGCATGGTGTGCGGGGCGAATCCGGTGCTCGAGCGCCTGCGCGTCGAGGTGCGGCATTACTTCCGGGGCACGGGCCGGGCCTTCACCGTGCCCATCGAGATGCGGGGCACGGAATTCCAGGAGCGTGTCTGGGGCGAGTTGCAGCGGATCCCGTACGGCGCGACGGCGAGCTACGAGGCCGTCGCGCGCCGCATCGGCTCGCCCACGGGCGCGCGGGCCGTCGCCCGGGCCAACGCCACGAACCGGCTCTGCCTGATCGTGCCCTGCCACCGCGTCATCGCCAAGAGTGGCGCGCTCAGCGGATACAGCGGGGGCGTGTGGCGCAAACCCCTGCTTCTTGAATTGGAACGGACGGGCCGGCTGCCCCGGGGCACGATGCCGATCAAGGGTTGACGGGCGCGTCCGCCTGCTTCCGCGCCTTTTCGAGGACGCTGCTGATGGCGACCGGGCGGCCTTCCTGGCGCAGGCTCTCATCGGCGGCTTCCATGAAGGCGTAGATCTCGATTGTGTCCTGGGCGGACATGGGCGGCTTGCCTGTCTGAAAGAACTTCGCGATTTCGACCAGAAGAGGCTCGTAGCCTTCAAACGGGCCGGAGGGGGCGATGCCTTTCTCGCCGAAGACCAGGGCGCCGAACCCGGTTTGTCCCTGGAGGATGCCCCGGAAAGAGCCGACGCGTCCGTCGTTCCACGTGCCGACGGCGATGTCGGCCGTCTCGCCCTTGACACGGCTAACAGTGCGACAGCCGGGTCCCATGATCGTGAAGAGGATCTCACAGCCGTGAATCCCGTAGTAATAGAGGTCGGGGTGTCCGGGCAGGATGGACTGGTTGTTGCTGTACGCGTCGCAGCCCAGGACGCGGCCCACCTTGGCATCTTTGGCCATGGCGGCGATACCGCGGCTGTAGCGCAGCGACGAGTTCGAGAAGCAGGGCGTGCGGCTCGATTCGGCCTCGCGGAAGATCCGGATGACGTCGGCAAGCGTCGCGGCGACCGGCTTGTCGATGAACAGCGGTTTGCGTGCGGCAAAGACCGGACGCGCCTGATCGAGGTGCGGTCGGCCGTCGATGCTCAACAGCATGACGGCGTCCACGCGCCCGAGCATCGTTGTCGTTGCTGAAGGGCACATCGGCGCTGAAGGCGGGCACCGCCGCCACCACCCGCATGTCCGAGATCGGGCGGGTCGCATTGGGTCCGTGCATGATCTGCGTCCAGGGCACCGCATGGGCGTCCAGGCCGATCATGCCGACCCGGATGGACGGGCCGGAAGCCGCACACGCGGTGGCGAGAGGGAGGGCGATGAGGAGAGCGAGGCGGAGGAGCCGCTTTCGCGCGGGTTGGTGATGGTCAGGATTCATAATCGCGTAGAATGAGGACGGGCCGTCGGCTGCCGGTCATGACAGCCTGAGCCACGGAACCGAGGAGCGCCTTGGCGACGCGAGACCGGCCGCGGGAACTCATGCAGATCAGGCTGGCGCCGAAGCGTTCGGCCGCCTGGCAAATGGCGGTCGCGGGATTTGCGTGGTCCACGACCTGCACGTGCGTGCGCAGCCCGAGCGCCTTGGCCTTGGCCGGGATGAGCTGGCGCAACCTGGCCGACAGATTGGACGCACGCGCCGCCCGTTGGGATTCGAGCTGCTCGCGCCTGGCGGCACGGTGCGCAAGGGGAGGCGCCACGTGCATGAGGCAGACTTCCCCGCCACGCCGAAGCGCGGCGTACGCATACGGGATCGCCTGATTCCCCAGGGTCGAAAAATCCGTCGGCACCAGCACGCGCCGGACCTCGGGGATCGTCGGGGCGGGCGAATCCTTGGCGGCAGGCAAAGGAATGCAGGCCACGCTCACGGGTGCCCGGTGCAACACAGCCCGCGACACGGACCCGAGCCACAGGCGTTCGAGCCCCCGACGCTGGTTGGTTCCAACAACAATCAGATCGGCCGACTCGGCCTTGGCGAGGGCGACGAGTTCCGGGCCGGCGGGGCCCCAGCCATCGCCGATCCGGATCTGGACATTGGTTTTGCCCAGGATGTCGCGGCATCGCTCTTTCAGGTCCCGCTTAATGTACTTGGTGATCTCAGCCGAATTCTCCGTGAATGCCCAATCGTCCCGCACACCCAGCCGCCAGCTCTCCTCCGGCGCCCAGGCCAGGTAAGCCACCGTGATCCGGCACCGGCCAATGCGCCCGAGCGCCTCCACCCATCCCAAGGCCGCGTCCGCACTGGCCGAAAAATCGTAGCCCACCAGCACGCGCAACGCGCGTTTGCCGGCAGCCCAGGCCGCGAACGGCTTGTCTCCCCGCACCACAAGGGTCGGGTTTGTCGAATTCTGGGCCAGACGCTCGGCCACGCTGCCCACCAGCCAGCGGCTTGGCGGGAAATGGCCCAGCGACGACACGACCATGAGGCATGCCTTGGACTGCGCCGCCACATCCAGCAGCACGGATGAAGGCGATCCCGACAGATGCCTGGTCCGGACCGTTGCGCCGAGCTTGCGTAGCCGCTCGGCCTCGGCGTTGAGCTGCGCCCCCCCGCGTTCCTCGATAGCCGCCAGGGCGTCCGGCGACCGCGTGTCGATCCCGGCGCTTTCGGAGGCGTGGACCAGCGTCAGCGTCCCGCCGGCGCGGGCGGTGAGGATTGCGGCCACACTGGCGGCCTCCGCCGCGTGGATCGAGAAATCTGTGCCAC
>CAYPUR010000205.1:0-4217 GCA_964413865.1 uncultured Verrucomicrobiota bacterium | reverse complement strand
TGTTGTCATGATCTCCTGGTCGGTTGCGCAGCATCGAGCATGCGTCTCTCCTACTCTCTTTTCCGCCGCTTGGCCACACCTGAGTGCGCGGATTTCTGCCATCCCTCCGGATCCCCCTCGATTCGCGTCCATTCGCACGATTCATCAGGGCTGCTGTTTTTCGTTGGCAATGGGGCGCGGCCTGCTGGCATGATCCCGCCAGGCAGCCGCTGGATCAGGAATCGGGATCCGGAATGCCGCGCCTTGCTGAGGCGCGCGGGGAACCACGAAGAATCATGAAAGCAAAGTCTGTCGAACGCGCGTACGCGCTGGCCCGCGAACGCTATGCCGAACTGGGGATTGACACCGAGCAGGCGATCAGGCGCCTGGCACGCATCCCCGTATCGATACATTGCTGGCAGGGCGACGACGTCGGCGGGTTCGAAACGGCCGGGGGCACGCTTGGAGACGGCCTGGCCGTCACGGGCAACTACCCGGGCAAAGCGCGCACCGCGGATCAGTTGCGGGCGGATTTCGAGAAAATGCTGGCGCTGGTCCCCGGCACGCAGCGGTTCAACCTGCACGCGTCGTATGCCGAGATGGGCGCGCGGCGCGTCGACCGCGACGCGCTGAGCGCGGCGCAGTTCAAGAACTGGATCGCCTGGGCCAAGGCGCGCAGGATCGCCCTGGATTTCAACCAGACCTACTTCTCGCATCCGAAGGTGGACGGCGGGATGACACTGACGCATCCGGACAAGGGGATCCGGCGGTTCTGGATCGAGCACGGGATCCGCTGTCGCGAGATCGGGGCGGCGTTCGGGAAGGCGCTCGGAAAGGCCTGTCTTACCAATCTCTGGATTCCGGACGGCATGAAGGACACGCCGGCGGACCGGCGCGGGCCGCGGCAACGGCTGGCGGAATCGCTCGATGCCATTTTCGCGCCGAAGATCAACCCGGCCTACAATCTCGATACGGTCGAACCGAAGCTTTTCGGGATCGGGGCTGAGAGCTACACGCCCGGTTCGCACGAGTTCTACCTGGGCTACGCGGTGAGCCGCAAGGTGCTGCTCACCCTCGACGCCGGCCATTTCCACCCGACGGAGGGGATTGCGGACAAGATCTCGTCGGTGCTCTGTTTCCTGCCCGAGATTGCCCTGCACGTCAGCCGTGGCGTGCGCTGGGACAGCGACCACGTCGTGACTCTGACCGACGATCTTGAAGCGATCGCGCAGGAGATTGTCTGGGGCGGTTATGTGGACCGCGTGCACATCGGCCTCGACTACTTCGACGCGAGCATCAACCGGGTGGCGGCCTGGGTGATTGGCGCGCGCAACATGCGCCGGGCGCTCTTGCTGGCCATGATGGCGCCGATCGCGGCGCTTAAGCGGGCTGAACTCGAGCGTGATTACACCAGCCGGCTCGCGCTGATGGAGGAGGTCAAGTCGCTCCCATTCGGCGCGGTGTGGGACTACGCGTGTTTGCAGGCGGACGTGCCGGCGGGCGAGACGTGGCTGGCCGAGGTCAAGCGGTACGAAGCGGACGTGCTCACGAAGCGCTGACATGAGAATCTCGTGCCTGGACAGGTATATACGTTCTGGGGCCTGAGCCCAGATAATTCGCGAGCGGAACTGGCGTGAGCGAGGAGATCCCAGGCGGGACCGGCGGCGAGTTCGAGCGTGAGCCGGTGCCCGAGAAGGCGCGCAAGGGTTCGAGCGCGTTCTGGGGGATGTATGCCGGCGAGCACACGGCCGGCACCGAGTTCATGATCGGGCCGCTGTTTGTGGCGTGGGGCGCCAGCGCCTTCGACATGATTTTCGGCCTCCTGCTGGGCAATCTGCTGGCGGTGTTGACGTGGCGGTATCTGACAGCGGAGATCGCCACCGCCAGGCGGCTGACCCTCTATTACCAGCTCGAGAAGATCTGCGGACGCAATCTGGTCGTCCTCTACAACCTTTTCAACGGCATCCTGTTCTGTTTCCTGGCCGGCGCCATGGTCACGGTCTCGGCCACGGCCGTGGGCGTGCCCTTCGGCGAAAGCGTGAAGATGCCGACGTTCGACCAGACCTGGCCGACGGGGATTGTGTGGTGCCTGCTCTGCGTCGCGATCGGTGCGGCGATGACGTTCGTGGCCGTCCGCGGATACGGCTTTGTGGCGCGCGTGGGGCATCTGGCGGCGCCCTGGATGTTTCTTGTCTTTGTGGCATGCGGCGTGGTGATGCTGGCCAAGCTCGATTCCACCAATCTTTTCGAGTTGATCGACCCGCCGGAGGGCGCGCCGCGGCGGATTGGCTTCTGGGGCATCGTCTTCTTCGCCTGGTTCTGCAACGCGGCTGTGCATCTTGGAATGTCGGATCTCTCGATCCTGCGCTTCGCCCGCAAGCCGTCGTACGGCTGGGCCTCGGCGGCGGGCATGTTCCTCGGCCATTACGTCGCCTGGATCTGCGCCGCGCTGCTGCTGGTCTATTGGGTGCGCCAGTTCGGCGTCGACCCGCAGAAAGGGGCGATGCCCGGTCCGATGGTGTTCGACGCGGTGGGTGTGGCCGGGCTGCTCTGCATCGCTGTGGCGGGATGGACCACGGCGAACCCGACGATCTACCGGGCCGGGCTGGCGTTTCAGGGGATGTTCCCCAGCGAGGCGCGCCCCAGACCAATCCAATCCTCAGAATCACGAACGAGCCCCGCCGTTTTTCCGCCCTCCTCTCCCGCGCCTCGCTCCGGAGAATCCTTGACCCCGTCAACACAGCCCAGAGAATTGCCTTGTCTGCAACAAGTTTCACCGGTCAAGGATTCTGGAATGACGCGGACGACCGCCACGATCATCGCCGGCGCCGTCTGCACCGTCGCCGGGGTGTTCCCCGCGGTGGCGATGAAGCTTCTGGATTTCGTGGGGTTGTACGGCACGATCCTGGCCCCTGTTGGGGCGGTGATTGTCGTGGATCATTTCCTGGCCAAGAGGCTGGGTCTGGCCACCGACTATGCGGAGCGGGAGGGGATTCGATTCAACGTGGCCGTTCTGCTGGCCTGGGCGATCCCGGTGGCGATTGGGCTGGCGATCTACAGGACGCAGGACATCAATTCGTTCATGCTGCCGCTCCCCTGCTGGCTCGCATGCGGCGCCCTTTACATTCTGTTTTCGAAACTGATGAACAGGCGGGCGGGATCGAGTCTTTCAAGCGGCCCGGCCCGTCCTTGATCGACGAATGAAAGCGCTTGCCAAAATCCTGGCCCCGCTGGCCCTCGCGGCAACGGTCGTGCCGCCTCTGCTCTTCCTGTTCAAGGCGATGGGGGAAGGGCCGATGAAGGCCACGATGCTGGGGGCCGCTGTCGTCTGGTTCGTATTTTCTCCCCACTGGATGAAAGGGGGCTCGCAATGAATGCAAATCCGTTCCTGGGCGTGATGTTTCACTGGCTGGGCGGCCTGGCGTCCGGCAGCTTCTACGTCCCGTACCGCTTCGTCCGCAAGTGGTCGTGGGAGGTCTACTGGCTGGTGGGCGGGTTTTTCTCGTGGATTCTCGCGCCCTGGATTCTGGCGTCGCTCAAGACCAACGATCTGCTGACCGTCCTTTCCTCGACGCCGGCGGGGACACTTGGCTGGGCGTATTTCTGGGGTGCCATGTGGGGTTTGGGGGGGCTCACGTTTGGACTGACGATGCGGTATCTGGGGATGTCGCTGGGGATGGGCGTGGCGCTCGGGTACTGCGCGGTGTTTGGCACGCTGATGCCGCCGATCTTTCATGGCGAGTTCGTCCCCAAGATCCTCGGGACGGTCTCGGGACAGGTCATTCTGGTTGGCGTGGGCATCTGTCTTTTGGGCATCGCCGTGGCCGGGATGGCGGGCATGTCGAAGGAACGCGAGATGTCCGATGCGCAGAAGCGCGCGGCGATCAAGGAGTTCAACTTCGTGAAGGGCATTCTGATGGCGACCTTCTCGGGCGTGATGAGCGCCTGCTTCGCCTATGGCCTGGATGCCGCCACCCCGATCGCCGACCTGTCGCGCCAGCACGGAACGCCGGAGCTCTGGACCGGTCTGCCCAAGCTGTGCGTGGTCCTGCTGGGCGGCTTCACGTCCAACTTCATTTGGTGCGCTTACTTGAACGTGCGGAACCGGACGGGCTACCAGTACTTCAGCCCGAGTCTGCGCGAGGAGCACGTCGAGAGCGCGGCGAAGGGCGGCGGCGGCCCGGTTGCGCCCGGCGCCAGCGCCGTCCCGAGGCTGAGCAACTACTTCTTCAGCGCGC
>CAYPUR010000204.1:0-8818 GCA_964413865.1 uncultured Verrucomicrobiota bacterium | reverse complement strand
TCCTGCTTCGCGGTGGCAAAAAGTGGTGAGAAATGCAGGCTAGCCCTGCCCTTGCCCGTCATGCCCCCGATTGTCTCGGCTTGAACATGAAGTCTCAGTACTCGACCCTCACCCGAATGGGCCCGGCGGATGGGGCCATGCGGACAACCTGGAGCGTGTTGTCGAATGTCGCCCCGGCCCCGGCATCGAGTTGCACGGATTTGATCGGTCGGCCTTCCGGATGACGCAACCGCAGCACGATGGCTTTGGGCGCCGACCGCGTCGGCGGATCGATCAGAGCATCGATATGCCCGCGAGCGATTGACGAGACGATCTGGTAACTCACAGGCCCGAAGAAAGTCGGCGCGTTCGCCACGCGAATCTTCATCCCGTCTCTGAGCCAGTTGTCGGTCACCAGGGGCGCCAGCCAGAGTTCATCGCCCCGCTCGGTCAGGAGCATCGTCCGCGATTGGTGGAGGAAGTAACCCGTCTCGTGCGTCTTGTTGTAGCACCAATTCGAGAAATGCTCGTAGATCGACAGGCAGGTTCCGTCGATGAGCGATGCCAACGTGTTGAAATAGCTGCGCACAAACGGCTTGACGTCGTCGCGCAACGCGCAGATCTCGGCGTTGCGCGCATAGTACGGTTGGACCTTGGCAAAGCCGCCCATGTCGAACCAGTCGGCGCGGTTGCGATCGGCCGGATACCCACCCCAGCCGCTCTCGAGGAATTGCACGTCCTCCATGTGGTCCATGATCCAGTCGACCTCGGGCGCATCGGGCGGCATGGTGCCCAACGGGACCATGTGATGGGGTCCGAGATCGACGTCGTAGGCCCAACTGCGGTTGCCATCCTGCCCGGGGTAGAAATCGGCCATCGGACCCGGTGTGTAAACCGAGGCCGGGTAATAGGGCACCCAAGTTCCATCTTGCAGCGGCACGACAGGCGCCAGGGCCTGCGCCTGCCCGTACGCGCGCCGCACGTCCCTGCCCAATTGCGCGGCGGCCGCCAGGGCGGCATCGGCGTCGGGATGCCCGATCAACCCGAGGGCGTGGCCCATCGCTCCGAGACCCGCATGGAAGTAGCTGTTCGCGTAGAAGTAATAGGCATACGCATTCCAATCCGCCTGGACACCGGGCGGCATCAGACCAAACTCGGGCACCGGTCGCCCATCGGGCTTGAGCCTGCGCGTCTTGGCAAGCTGAGCCGCGACCCAGCGGCACATCCCAGCCGGCTTGTCGGCTACCGCCCGGAACCAGGCGTCGTCTCTGGCAAGGCGCATGTATTCGCCCAAGGCCCAGAGATGCCAGCCGCTCCCCATGACGGTATAGCCCATGGTCATGAAACCCTGGGGTTTGTAGTGGATGAACGAGTATTCGAAGGCCCGTTGGGCATAATCGAAGTGGCCCCAGTACTGCATGCCGCGGATGGGAGAGTTGCCTTCGCTGTCGATCGCCACCAGGTAGCGATCCGACGCGATCCAGGGCTCGACCTGTCTGCCTTGCTGTTCGTTGCGGGCGGCCAGCAGCACATGCACCTGGTTGGCGCGGATGACGTCGGCCAGCCAGGCGTCGGGCAATTCGATCTGCATGGCCGGGGCCATGATCGCCTCCCAGTAAGCCTTAAAGCGGCCGAATAACTCCTCACCGCCACCAAGCTCCGCCTGCTCTTCGGATGTCGCTTTCCACGCCGGCAGGTAGAAACAGCAGCGGGCGCTGCCGTTGGCCGGCAACGGACCGCTGATTGAGAAATGGCCACTGTCCGACCGGCCCGTGCCAGCCGGGAACCCGGTGCTGTCAAACACCCCCACGAGCCGGCCATCGGCGATGATGGTTGTCCGGTGGCCGGTCGTTGCGCAGACCGGCGCACGGCGATGCCCTGGGCCCATTGCCAGGACAACAGACGCGCCTGCGTCGGCCGGCTCGGGGTTGTGGTTCGTCATCGTCAGCTCGAGAACACCGAGCGGTTTGGCATTGAGCCAGTGCGGAGCGGTCGCGAGGTTCTCCGCCGCGAGCGGCACGACATACGTGCGCTGGCGATATTCGATGCCGCCGATGTTCGCAACCGTCACGGGGGCGGGAAGCCATCCGCCCTCGAGATGCCGCTTGAACCGCGGAGTCGGGGTGAACAACTCGGTGAGATAGACCGGCTCGGCGGCGTCCGCAGGGATCAGACGCGCATCGCACCAGTTGCCCGCGTCGAACCCGATGCCGTCGCCTGCATCGGTCAATCGCAGCGTGAGCACGCGGGCCCCGGCCAACGGAACACTGACCCAGTTTGGATCATCCCTCTCGCGCATCACGCCGCTGTCGAACCGCTTCTCGCCGTCCACCAGCACTTGAAAGACTACGCTGCCCGGGGCGTTGCCCCCCTGCCATTGCAGCCCGACCTCGGCCTCGAATCGGGCGCAGCCCTCGCTGACATCGAACACGAGATCCCCCGAAGCATGATGTCCCAGGCCCTTGGCATACTTCTTCTGGTTGATCTGGAGGGCCAGCGCTGCGGCGGGATTGGCATGCGCCGCCCGGTCGAGTCCAAGCAGCCCCCAGGCTTGCGATTGGCCCAGCACACGCCGATTCCCGAACATCGGCGCGAGGGTGTAATTGGGCCGATGCCCCTTCTCGTCACTGTCGAAGTTCTCGAAATAGAAAACCGTCCCGTTCGCCTCGGTCACGAACTTGGCGTTGTCACATGCCAGCGAAAGCATCATCCGCCCCGCATCGAGCCGCGGATCGTAGTGCGCCACCTTCATCGCGCGCTCGCGGGTCTGGTCCGGCATCGCCCGCACCCGCTCCAGCACAGTCCGCTTGTCCGCAATCTGCCGCTTGTACTCGTCGAGGCTGGTCGACGCCGGGAACCAACTGACAAACAGACCCGCGTGCGGCAAGTAGACCGGACCGCGCTCGATGACATCGTCCACGGCCACCGCAAAAGCGGCCCCGGATAGGCGAAAACGGATCATGGTCCGATCGGCGCGGACCTGACGAAGCGCCTCGCACGCGACATGACGGACGGCGAACTGCAGCGGCGCTCCCATATCCCAGGATCGCCGCGTGCCCTCGAAACCGACGATCGAGCCGTTGTAGACCTCGATCTCGGCCATCTGCCCCGGCCTGCCAGGATCGCTTTGAATGAAGAGGTCTAAAGCCGTTGTGGTCGAGCTGGTGATCGCATCGAGACCCGTGACCGCGACCGGTCGACCGCCGCCAGGAACGATCCAGCGGACTTTCCAGTACAGCGCGCCGGCCTTGGCGGGCGTGAACGCCCAAACGCGGCCGTCGCCATCCATTGCGCCCTCGATGGATACCCATTGGCCCTGCCAGACGGTCTCGCCCTGCCAGAATTGAATCCTGACCGGACGCGCTGGCGCCGTCTTGAATCGGATTTGCAGCCGCGTGAGCGGTCTGGCCTCGATCCACTCGAGTCCGATGCAGGCCTCGCCGTTGGCCGCGGGCTCGACGCTGTAATCACCCTCCAGACCAAGCCTCAGATCCCTCGCAAGGAACAGATCCTCAGCCGCAATTTCCTCGAGGCGATTGGCCCGGACGCCGACGTCACGCTGCGGATCCCAGGTGCACACCCGGGCAAAGGGAGCGGCGTCGAAGAAGCGGTCGCCACGCTCGGCCGGCTGAGCCCTCCGGCTCAGCCCAAAGACCAGCGCCAACACCAGAACCATGATGAAACGATTGCAGCGAAGCCCGCCCCGACCAGAGCGCCTGCAAGGCATTGGGATCGCCCTGGAGGCTGAGCATTGGGACTGGACTGACACGCGCCTCTCCCGGAAGAACAAAGAGATCATAATCGGCTAACCCGCATGTTTGATGGAGTTGTGACCACTGCCCAGGGCACGAAGGCGAGCACCGCGGTCAGGATGGGCTTTGCGGCCATGCTCGATAGCAGAGCATGGGGGGCCGCTCATCGCCGCTTCTTCGTGTCTTTCGTGTCGTTCGTGGTGAATTCCTGCCCCGCAAGTGCCTGACCTGGTGATCATCGCCCAGTTTCTGCGCGGCAATCCAGCACGAATAGTCTCGGCCAATCAGGCCAGATAGGCGCCAAGCACCTGCCTGAGCTCCTTCATTTCGACCGGCTTGGCCACAAAAGGCAAACCACCAACCACGCCACCGCGAGAGGACACCTCGGTCTTCTTCACGGCCGCCGTCAGAAACACGATCGGAACATGCCGCAAGTCAGGATCGGCCAGCAGTTGGGCCGCCACGTCTCCGCCGGGCAGATCGGGCATCATGACATCGAGCAAAATCAGCTCCGGCCGGAACCGCCGCGCCTCGGCCAGAGCGGTCAGTGGGGCGTTTACCGTCTGAACCTCGTACCCGTCGCCCTGCTCGAGGTTGAGTTTCAGCAATCGCGTGAAGCTGACCTCATCGTCCACGATCAGCACTCGTTTCTTGGCTGCCTTCATCGGACCTCCGGAATCGCTGCCTTCCGAGACGCCGGGCGAATGGCAGCGCGTTGACGTTTGGGGGCGTCCGGCACCGGCATGACGGGTGTCGTCGGGGATCTGGCGCGAAACCGCATCGCCACACGGACACCGCCTTCGGCCTCGTTCGCGAGTTCGATCGTGGCCTCATGCAAATCGATGATCTTCCGGACAACCGCCAGCCCCAACCCCGTGCCGACACCGACCGGTTTGGTCGAGAAGAAGGGATCGAAAACCTTCGGGAGCAGTTCTCGGGGTATGCCCGGACCATTGTCGCGCACCTCGACTGCGACAAACTGGTGTTCGCCGCCCTCGCCGACTGTCGATGCCCCGAGGCCCGGGACCGGCTCGCGCGCCCTTTCGACGCGGGTCGAAACGGTCAGCCGCCCCCCTTGCGCCATGGCTTGGAGGGAATTGAGAAACAGGTTGATCAAAACCTGCTCGATCTTGACGGTGTCGATCAGCACCAGCGGCAAGGACGGCGCCAGGTCTCGCACCACTTGCACGCGCGCTGCCTGGGCTTCGTAGTAAACCAGCGCCAAAGACCGCTCGACCACCGCATTCATGTCCGCCTCCCGTCGATCCAATTGGGCGGCCACGGAAAGCTCGAGGATCTCGCGAATAATCGCGTTGGCGCGCCGGGCGGCTTCACGAATATCGCCCACGACCGCAACCAGATCGCCCGACTCCGGCGGGAGATTGGCGTCGAGATAATCGACGCCCATCATGATAATCTGAAGCGGGTTCTTGACCTCATGCGCCACCCCGGCGGCAAGCGTCGCGACCGATTCGAATCTCGCGGCTTGAATCAATCCAAGCTGGGCCTGTTCGAGTTGGTCACGCGATGCCAGGAGTTGTCTCATTGTCGCCTTCAAGGCCTTCTGGCTGCGAGCCAGCTCAGCGCAGGCCCGGCGCAAGTCGGCCTCCGCCCGCTTGCGTTCCGTCACGTCAGCAATCACACCGTCGATGTAGAACTCGCCCCCCGGATCGCGCTTCAGCGTGGCATTTACCTCCGCCAAAAGCCGGCGCCCCTTCAATGTCTTCAGTTCCAGCTCGTGCTCTCGCACGAATCCGTGCCTGAGAATCCTTTCGCAAAATACCTTCCGCTGTCCGGGATGGACGTAGAGATCGTTCACGCGACACTCCAGGAGTTGCTCCCTCGAGTCGGCTTCGAACATGGCCACAAGCTCAGGGTTGGCCTCAAGGAACCGGCCATCGTCGCCTGGCGTGTTGCGATACACTCCCACCGGAAGGTGGTCGACCAGATCCGCATATCGCTTTTCGACTTCAGTCATTTTCTGCGGCACGACAGCGGGGCAAAAGCCGCGCCGTGCAAAACGCTCGCGCCGGTCACAATCCGATTGCAGCAACGCGCGGGGTGCGGGGTCCGATTCATGGAGAGAGTTGACATTCAACGGTTGAATGCGGACGGAAACCATGAACCGGCCTGTGGCCGTCCCGCAGCGCGGGATGAGTCGGCGCGAATTGCTGCCTTCGACGGAGCGAGATGGCGCGAACTCATCTCCGCGGCTACGGAACCACGGTTCACGGGAGGTGTCTGAGGCGCGCCTTGCCGACCTACATACACGTTTCTACTTATTATCATTCTGACCCCTGAAGTCAATGTGGAGTGGCTGGCGGTCTTTGTCAAGGGGTCGGCGCTCTTTGTCAGCGGTTCTCGTTTTGAGAGCGCTCAGGGCGCCGGGTCGGGGGACCCGGCCTACAACCGCTGCATTCTTCGATGCTGTAGGCCGGGTGCCCTCACCCGGCGTCAAGCCCCTGCACGCAAAATGAGAACTGCTGGCTCTTTGTCGCTGCTCTCCAATTCGGGAGGATTCCACAGAGCGCAGCGTGGTGATGGGCGTGACCGCCGAGCCGCGCCGGTGACCGCGTCTTCCTGCGCGTGGTCAACACCCACCGGGACCGGTCGATCGAGGCGACGTTCCAGATCCGCGGACGGAACATCGCGTCGGGCCGCGTCTTCTGGCACCCACTCGAACCGGAGTTCGAGATCATCGGGCATTCGCGCGAACACACCTTCGATACGGTCAGCCCTTAAGTTATTAGTTTACTGGCTGCCCCACTTCGCGGAGAGCGGATGCGCGAACGGAACGAGCCTCGCTGGGAGAGTTCATTACTAACTTGAGGGCTGACCCTGCGGCCAGACCAACTCGTGATCGACGGAGCCGGAGTTCCGGATCCCGGCAGCCTCTACTTCTACGGCGGCAACCGCTGGGGCAGCGGCGTCGAAGTGCCGGCTAAAGACCAAGACTTCTATGCGCTGAGGAAGGTGCCGCATGGCCAAATGCGGCAGGTCTTCTACTTCTCCAAAACGAGCGACGCGACGCGGCGCTGCTTCGTTTACACCCCGCCTGATTATGACACAGACCCCGGCAGACGACTCCCTGTGCTCTATCTGCAACATGGCATGGGAGAGGATGAAACGGGTTGGGGCAGCCAGGGCCATGCCCACCTGATCATGGACAACCTGATCGCCGATGGCAAAACCAGGCCCTTCATCATTGTGATGGACAACGGCGGTGGCAACGCCGGCAGTGTCGGCGCCAGGCCAGCCGGAGCCCCGGCGGGGGGCGGACGCGGCGGCCCGGGCGGGCGCATGTTCGACTTCAGCGCTTTCGCGAAGGTTCTTATCGACGACCTGATCCCGTTTATCGATGACAACTTTCGCACCCTGGCGGATCAACCGAATCGCGCCATGGCCGGCCTCTCGATGGGCGGGATGCAAACCCGAACGATCGCGTTGGCCAACCTCGACACCTTCTCGCACATCGGCGTGTTCAGCGGCGGCAGCATCGCTGTGGCGGACATTTCCGACATGGACACCTTCAAGCAGAAGGTCAAGGTGGTGTTCGTCAGCTACGGCAGCCGCGAACTCGGGGGAAATCGAGGGGGCCGAGGTCCCTTTGGTGGCGACCCCAAGGCAAATACCGAAGCGCTTAAGGCGGCGGGGGTGAACAGCCACTTCTACGTGTCTCCCGACACGGCCCACGAGTGGCAGTCCTGGCGGCGCAGTCTGAATCAAATCGCGCCGTTGCTCTTCCGCGACCATCCCGCAGAGATGGCCGCCGCGGAGACCGCGGCTGAGACCCTGCGGTGACCCCTGCTCCTGCCGCCGCCACACCCGCGGCGCCGATTGGCCAGGAACCTCATCCGCAACGTGCGCTCGAGGGTGCGGCGCTGCCATTCGTGTCATGGAATTCACGAACACTCGGCTGGGACTGGGTCAAGATCATTTTCCTCTCATGCAACGTGTTCAACATCAGGCGCTCAGGTTGTCAGAGTCTGGAAGATGGCCTTGCCCGTGATAAGAAACACGGGCTAATCTGGCGGCACACAAGTTTCACATGAGACACCACCGAGTCTGCTTACGACGAGCCGGTCGACGTCGTCGCAGACACCACGTACCTCGAACACCTGGAAATCCAGGGGACGCCGGGCAGCGGCCGGAAACGGAACGTGGTTCTTTGCGACCATGCGGACTCGAACGCGGCGTGGCGGGGCCTGTTGGAACAGAGCCCGGTCCAGGTCGGGCGCGGCCTGGTGCGCGTGGGGAACCGCGAGTTGCGAGGCGGCGATCTGGGGGCGCTCTTTCTGCGCCCGTACCCGGACGATCCCGCGGCCCTGGTCGGCGTCGTCGCCGGATCCGGTCTGCCCGGCATGCGCCTGACCGAGCGGCTGCCGGTCTTCCTCTCGGGGCCGGGTCTGCCGGACCGTCTTGTGGTGGGCGCGGACATGTTGGCCCGAGGTGTCGACGGCGTTCGCGCCGCGGGGTTCTTCGGGCTTGACTGGAGCGTCGATGCGGGCGAATTCGTCTGGGCGCCGGACGCATTCGGACAATGACGGCGGCAGGAATTGAAACCATTGATACAGCGGTGGGTGGTTACGACGCTGGCAGTGCTTGTCGCCGCCCACATCGTCAAGGGCATTGCTTACGACACGCTCGCAGGCCTGGCGGTGGCCTCGCTGCTGCTGGGCATCCTCAACGCCTTCGTGCGGCCCGTCATGGTGCTCCTCGCACTGCCGCTGCTGATCTGCTCGCTGGGCCTCTTCGTCCTCTTCATCAACGCATTCCTGCTCTACGTCGTCGGCCAGTTGGTTCCGAGCTTCCATGTCGCCGGCTTCGGACCGGCCTTCTGGGGCGGGCTGGTGATCAGCATCGTCTCGCTCGCCGTGAATGCCCTGACCGGCACCGGCGACACTTCGCTTCGCACCCAGACCCATCCCGAAGAACGGCGCCCCCCTCGCGGCCCCGATCCCGGATCGGGCAGCGGACCGGTGATTGACGTTTAACCCGGAAATCTCACCAGTGAGGCGGTCCCGGCATTCCTGACGGTCCGTGGGTGAGATTTCCGGGTCTATGAAACCCGCGCCCAGCAAGGAGAA
>CAYPUR010000203.1:6812-8821 GCA_964413865.1 uncultured Verrucomicrobiota bacterium | reverse complement strand
CTATCCACAGCGTCAGAAGCTCCGCCGCGTGAGGGCACGCGGCCTACAGGCTTGTGGGCCGGGTCCCCTGACCCGGCGCTGCATCATTTATATCGCTCTCGCTCTGTATAGAAAGGAAAAGCGCGCCTCGACTGAGCTTGCCGAAGTCATCGCTCCACCGAACCCATGACCCCTTCAACGCAGCACACAAACTTGAGCTGTTTACAGCGCGTTTCACCAGTCAAGGATTCTGCCCCGCGCGGCGCGGTCTCTGCCTCCCTGTTGTCGTTCGCCCTGCTGCTGCTGGCGGCGGCGGGTGGCCAGGCGGGCGGCGCCGGCGAGACCAATCCCCCGCCCTGGATGACGCGCCCGCTGTCGCTTTCCGATTGCCTGAACACGGCGCTCGAGCAGAGCGCCGCGGTGCTCAAGGGCAGGCACGATCTCGAGGCCAATCACGGCCTGAGCGTGCAGACCAAGGCCATCGTGATCCCGAAGCTCGAGGCCAGGGGCGCCTATTCCCTGGTTGAAGATGCGTCTGTCGACCGGTTGACGATCGCCCCCAACCCGGCAATGCCTGGCGGTTTTCCCGTCATCGACCCGGGCGATCAAAACTGGTCAACGGGCATTCGCCTGGTTCAGTCGATCTATGAGGGCGGACGGATGGTGTCTTCGCTGCGCACGGCGCGGTTGCTCCGCGAGCAGGCGCTGGCCCAGTTCCACGCCGTCCTGGCGGATACGGCGGCGGACGTCCGGGTCGCGTATTACGATGTCCTGCTCGCGGAGAAGCAGATTGTCGTCAATGAGGAGTCCGTGGCCCTGCTCGAAAAGGAGCTTCAGGACAGCCGGCGGCGGTTCGAGGCCGGCACGGTCCCCCGATTCAACGTGCTGCGCGCCGAGGTCGAACTGGCCAACGCGCGTCCGGGGGTTTCGCGCGCCCGAAACGCGTTTCGCCTCGCGAAAAACGTGCTGCTGCATCGCATCGGCGCCACGGTGCCGCCGGATGTTTGGGAGGACATTCCACTGCGGCTGACGGGCACGCTGGACACGCCGGAACTCCGGCTCGACGTGCCCGAGGCGGTGGAGTTGGCGCTGGCCCGCCGGCCCGAGCTGGCCGCGCTGCGCAAGTCCCAGGATCTGCGCAGGGAAGGCGTCGTGCAGGCGCGCGCCGGATACCTGCCGCGCCTCGAAGGCTTCGCCGGATACGGGGCCCGCAAGTCGATGTTCAGCCCCGACCTGGCCGATGAAGTGCACGGCTGGGAGGTCGGCGTGCAGGCGGTCTGGAGCCTGTTCGACGGGGCGCTGACCCGGGGCAAAGTCATCGAGGCCCGCGCCCAACTCGAAAAGGCGCACGTCGAAACCGAGGACGTCGTCCGCAGCATCCAACTCGAAGTCCGCAGCGCCTGTTCGACGCTGGTCGAGGCCTGGGAAGTTCTCGAGTCGCAGGTCAAAGTCCTCGAGCAGGCGCACGAGGCCCTGCGCCTGGCCCGCGTGCGCGCCGAGGCGGGCAGCGGCACCCAACTCGACGTGCTCGGCGCCCAGACGGCTCTGACCGAGGCCGGCATCACGCAGAACCGGGCCAGGCGGGATTATGCCGTGGCGCGCACCCGGCTCGAACGGGCGATCGGCGCTTACGCGCCCGAACTCGAAGCCGGGGCTGCGCCGGCGCGCAGCGATTCGGCGTTGCCTTGAGGCGTCGCCGCCGCATAGTCAACGGTTCGAAGCTATGGCTCACAGCGCGAAACACACCTACGACGAGAGCAAGGTCAAGACGTTGTCGTCGCTCGAACACATCCGGCTGCGGACCGGCATGTACATCGGGCGGGTCGGCAACGGCACCCATTACGACGACGGCTGCTACATCCTGCTCAAGGAGGTCATCGACAACGCGATCGACGAGTACATCATGGGCTACGGGCGCGAGGTGCGGATCGACATCGAAGGGCAGCACGTGCGGGTGCGGGATTACGGACGCGGCATTCCGCTGGGGAAGGTGGTCGACTGCGTGTCGAAGATCAACACGGGCGCCAAGT
>CAYPUR010000203.1:0-6802 GCA_964413865.1 uncultured Verrucomicrobiota bacterium | reverse complement strand
ACAAAACCACGCCCGGATCAACGGCGTCGGCACCAAGGCGGTCAACGCGCTGTCCAAATCCTTCCTCGTGCGGAGCCATCGGAACGGCGAGTTTGTCGAGGCCGCGTTTCGCCAGGGCCGCCTCAAGGGCGAAAAGAAGGGAACGAACCCGAAGGAGCCGGACGGCACCTACATCGAGTTCGAGCCGGATCCGGAGATTTTCAAGGAGACGGAGTACAGGCCGGAGCATATCGAGCGGCGGCTGCGGCACTACAGCTACCTGAACACCGGTCTGAAGCTCGTGTATGGCGGCGCGGTGTTTCAATCGCGCCACGGCCTGCTGGATCTGGTGATGGAGAATCTGGGCCAGGACGGCAGCGAGCCTTTCTATCCGCCGCTGCATTACGCGTCCAAGACGCTCGAGTTCTGCTTCACCCACTGCAACAGCCGCTATGGCGAGACGTTCTACTCGTTCGTCAACGGCCAGTATACCAGCGACGGCGGCACGCATCTGAGCGCGTTCCGCGAGGGCCTGCTCAAGGCGGTCAACGAGTTCGCCGGCGCCAAATACGAAGGCGACGACGTCCGCGAAGCGATGGTCGGCGCGGTCTCGATTCGCCTGAAGGACCCGGTCTTCGAGTCCCAGACCAAGAACAAGCTGGGCAACACCGAAATCCGGACCGGCCTGGTCAATCAGGTGCGCGAGGAACTCCTCCACTTCTTCAGCCGCAACAAGGAGATCGCCCAGAAGATCCTCGACAAGGCCAAGGACACCCAGCAACTGCGCAAGGAACTCCTCGAAGTCAAGAAGTTGGCGCGCGAGCGGGCGAAAGCCGTCAGCCTGCGCATCCCGCAGCTCAAGGACTGCAAGTCGCACTTCGACCGCAAGCGCGGGAAGGGGCAGGGCACCATGGTGTTCATCACCGAGGGCCAGTCAGCCGCCGGTTCGATCGTGAGCTGCCGCGACGTCAACACGCAGGCGATCTTCGTGCTCCGGGGCAAGCCGCTTAACGTCTGGGATCTCAAGCGCGATGTCGTCTACAAGAACGACGAGCTCTACAACCTCATGCAGAGCCTGGCTATCGAGGACAGCATCGAGGGGCTGCGCTACGAAAAGGTGATCCTGGCGACCGACGCGGACGTCGACGGCCTTCACATTCGCAACCTGCTCATCACCTATTTCTACCGGTTCTTCGACCGCCTTGTGCACGACGGCCACCTCCATGTGCTCGAGACACCGCTGTTCCGCGTCCGAAACAAGGACCGCACAATTTACTGTTACAGCGAGACGGAACGCGAAGCGGCCATCCAGTCCCTCGGCGGCAAACCCGAGATCACCCGGTTCAAGGGTTTGGGCGAGATCAATCCCGCCGAGTTCAAGCAGTTCATCGGCAAGGAAATGCGCCTGAGCCGCGTCGAGTACGCGCCGCGAACCGAGGCGGGCGGCATCTTGACCTTTTACATGGGCAAGAACACCCCCGAACGAAAAGAGTACATCATGGACCGCCTCGTCGTGCCGGTCGAGGAGTAGTGGGCGAGGCGCTGCCTCAAACCAACGGAGCATTTCGACAGTCTGTTTGCGCTGGGCTTTGGTAATGACAACCGACAATCGACGCCCGCGCCAAGGGGCGCCGCTGCGCTTTCCGGCACAGGCAGGGCACGCGGCGCACACCGGCACTCTCCATCCGTTGTGGGCCCGGTGCCCTCACCGGGCGTCAAGGCCGTGCACCCGGTGTGAGACTGCTGGGGGCCCCAATTGCCGTTTGCGTGGCCCGTATCGTGCTGTTAAGGTGGCGTCCGCCAGACGCCGTTCCGGGCACATCGAGCGCGCGTCGGGCGTGTTTTTGGCGGTTCCCATGTCGCAAGCGATCATCGATCCCGTTGAAGTTCGGCGCTTCGCCGAGGAGTTGAAGCGTTTCAACCAGGACACCCAGGACCGGCTGATGTCGTTGCAGGCGCGCTTCAAGGGCCTGGGCGACACCTGGCAGGACCAGGAACATGTCCGGTTCAGCGAGGAGTTTCAGCGCACGCTGCGGGCGCTGGCCAAGTTCATCGAGATCTCCCATCAGCATGTCCCGTTCCTGCTGCGCAAGGCCCGGCGGATCGAGGATTACCTGGCGCAGCGCTAGCGAGGCGGCTTCGACTGGCCAATGAGCTCCGGAGCCAAAGTCAGTTCGATCGACGCGCTCGAATCGTTTCGGAGCAGCCTGCTGCTCTACTTGACCCGGAGCCGATCGGTGCTGGACGAAGTGACACAGGACATCGTTCGGACCCGCATCTGGCTCGAGACGGATCGGCGGGTCCATTGGAAGCGCCAGATCCGCCTCTCGAGTGCCGCGGCCGCCCAGGCAGAACAGGAATTGATGACCGCCCGGTTGTCCGGTGACTCCGGCGCAATCCTCGACCGGAGGAGGGCCGTGGCCAAAGCCCGCGACGCCTTTCGCCGCGCCGAGGAGGGTCGCGACCGGGTTCGGCGCTGGCTCCTGCGATACGCCACCGACGTCGAGGCTCGAGCGGCCTTGCCGCGCCGGCTTCAGCACATGCTGTCAAACGAAGGAAACCGCGCTGTGCATTTCCTCGAAACTTCGGCCGCCATCCTGCGCGACTACGCCGGCCAGGAAGCCGCGTCGGGGCCCGCGGCATCGCAGCCGGACGTGCCTTCTTCGATCGGGACCGGCGCCCGCCCCGCACCCGCGCCCGGCGCCGGGGAGCAACCGGAACAAGGAGAATCCACATGAGCCCCGGCGGTCATGCCCCTCGTCTGGCCAGTCTGACGCGGGACCTGCTGCAGCGATGGCACCAGACCCGCGACAGTTGGGCGGATGCGAAGGCGCTCGAGTTCGAGGAGCGGTTCATCCGGGAGATCGAGTCGGAAGTCAACGCGACACTGCCGGCAATCGAACAGTTGGAATCGGTGCTCCAACGCGTGAGACATGACTGTGAGTAACCTCCTCAGTCTCGAACAGACCCTCGATCACCTGGCCCGGCTCAGGCAGGGCGTCGCGCGCTGCCGGGACGCGGCGGGCCGGGTCGAAGGGGAGTTCAAGGAGCGCATCGCCAAACTGAACCGCCAGACCGAGGTGGCGTTGCGCGACACCAACACGCGGCTCGCGGACGCCCGGGCTGCCGAGGAGGAAGCCGCCCGCCAGGCCGCCGCGGCCAGCCAGGCCCGACACGACCGGCGCAAGGAGCTGATTTTGCAGGCCCGCCAAGCCGCCGAATCGGAACAGCTCAAGCGCATCGGAGACGAGGAGGCGCGCGAGGTGTTCCACGTCCAGCGCGAGATGCTCCAAATCTCCCGCGATCACCAGGCGGGGCAGCAGCTCGCGGATGCCACATACGACTCCCTCAAGGAGCACTGGGCCGAAGAGCAGGATCGTGTCGAGAAGCTCGAACGCTCGGTGGGCCGGGCCTTTCTCGGCTTCCGCTCCTACAGAAACATGCTGAGGTCGGCCGGCGCCTCGCCGGGGCCGGCGCCCGCGGGGCGGTCGAAAGACATGCTCGAATTGTGCCGCGATCGGCAGAACGAAGCGCAAGCCCAGCTCCGCCGCCTGCGCCGGTCGCCGCTTCCGGGCCTCTTCACGGTGGTGTCGCCCTGGCTCTGCGCCGTTCTGCTGGTGGCAGCCCACGCGCTGCTCGCCATCCTCCCGCTCTTGCGCGATGCCACGTTCCGGCCCGGCCACATGCAGCCGCTGGCCCTCTCCCTCGCCGTCTCGCTCGTCGCCCTCTTCGCTCTGCACGCGCTGGCCCGGAAGCTGGCGCGCCCGATCGCCGCGGCGCTGGTGGCCGCTTCGAGCCAGGCGCTGCACCTGGCCGAGGCCGGTGAACATGCGGCGTGGAACGAGCACACCCAGGAACAACAACGCCTCGAGGAAGAGGCCCGCTCGAAAAACTCAGTCCTCGAAGACCGCTGGCATCGTGCCGTCGAGGCCGCCGCGGCGCAGCGGACCGAGCTCAGAGCCAATCTGGGGACCAAACTTCACCGGACACTGGCCCGCGGCGATCGGCTCCGGCTGCGCGCCTCGGATCGGCTTCAAGCCGGACACGCCGCGCGCGTGGCGGCCATGACCCAGGCCGCCGCCGACCAACGGACTGCCCTCGAACAGGAGCGCGCGCGGCGGGAGAGCGAAATGCGGACGGCGCTTCAAACTTCGTCGCAAGAGCTGGTGCAGGATTGGGCGCAAGTCACCGGGACGGCCTATGCGGCATTCGATGGGTTGCGCAACGCCGCCGCGGAGAGCTTCCCGGACTGGACAAGCCGATCCTGGAATGACTGGTCGCCGCCTTCGGTGTCCGTCCCGTCGGCGCCGTTCGCCTCGGTGACCCTGGACGTCGCGGCGTACGTCGGCGGTCTGCCGGCAGATCCGCGCCTGGTGCTGCCGGGGCCCGCGCAGCTCGATCTGCGGCTGCTGCTGAAGCATCCCGAGCAAAGCTCGATTGTCATCGAAACGCAGGCCTGGGGACGGTCCAGGGCTTTGGCGGCGATGAACGCAATGGTCCTGCGGCTGTTGATGAGCGCGCCGCCGGGGCGGGTGTTGTTCACGATCCTGGATCCGGTCGGCCTGGGGGAGACCTTTGCGGGGCTGATGCACCTCAGCGATCACGAGGATCGCCTGATCAACCGCCGCATCTGGACCCAGCCCGACCAGATCGAGCAGCGCCTGGCCGACCTCAACGAACACATCGAGAAAGTGACGCAGCTCTACCTGCGCAACGAGTACGCCACGATCGCCGATTACAACGCCCAGGCCGGGCGCATCGCCGAGCCATATCATTTCCTCGTCACCGCGGATTTCCCGGTCAACTTCAGCGAGTCCGCCGCCAAGCGCCTCCTCAGCATCGCATCGAGCGGACCGCGCTGCGGCGTGTTCCTGCTGCTCCACTGGGACCGGCGCAAGCCGCTCCCGGCCGAGGCGGCGCCGGAGGACTTGCGCAAAGCCGGGGTTCGAATCACCGCGGTGAACCAGGCGTTCGAACTGGCGGATCCTCGGCTCGAAGGATTGCCCTTGCGGCTCGAAGAACCGCCCCCGCCCGAGACGGTCACCACCATCCTCACAAACCTCGGGCAGGCGAGCGTGGACTCGAACCGCGTCGAGATGCCGTTCGCCGAGATCGCGCCCCGGAACGAAAACCTCTGGACACTCGACACCACCCAGGAGTTGCGCGTGGCGGTCGGCGTCACCGGGGCGACGAAGCTCCAGTACCTGGCCCTTGGCAAAGGGACCCGACAGCACGCGCTCGTCGCCGGGAAGACGGGCTCGGGCAAGTCCACCCTCTTCCACGTCCTTGTCACCAATCTGGCCCTCTGGTGCAGCCCGCACGCGATCGAGTTCTACCTGGTCGACTTCAAGAAAGGCGTCGAGTTCAAGTGCTACGGCGAACACCAGCTCCCCCATGCCCGGGTTGTCGCCATCGAAAGCGACCGTGAGTTCGGACTCAGCGTCCTCCAGCGCCTCGACCAGGAACTGCAGCGCCGCGGCGACCTGTTCCGTCACGCCGGCGTCCAGGACCTGCCGGCCTACCATCGGGCCTCCCCGGACAACCGCCTCCCGCGCGCCCTCCTGATCATCGACGAGTTCCAGGAGTTCTTCACCGAAGACGACCGGGTGGCCCAAAACGCCGCCCTCCTGCTCGACCGCCTGGTGCGGCAAGGCCGGGCCTTCGGCATCCACGTCATGCTCGGTTCCCAAACCCTGGGCGGCGCGTACACCCTCACCCGCACGACCCTCGGCCAAATGGTCGTCCGCATCGCGCTCCAGTGCAACCAGGCCGACGCCATGTTGATCATGGACGAAGACAACGCCGCGCCTCGCCTCTTGTCGCGTCCGGGCGAGGCGATCTACAACGACGCCGCCGGAGCGATCGAGGGCAACAGCCCGTTCCAGGTCGTCTGGCTGCCCGAAGCCGAACGGGACGCCTGTCTTCAGACAATCCGCCGGCGCGCGGAGGGAGTCCCGGGATTGCCGCCCGCGCCGGTCGTCTTCGAGGGCAACGCCCCCGCCGATGTGCTCGAGAATCGGTTGCTGGAAGAACTGCTGCGCGCCCAGCCATCAGAGCGCCCCGCCGCGCCCCGCATCTACCTGGGTGCGCCCAACTCGATCAAAGGCCCCACCGAAATCGCGCTCCATCGCCAAAGCGGCAACCACGTCCTGATCGTCGGCCAATACGACGAGCCCGCCCTGGCCATGCTCGGGCTCGCCCTGATCGCCCTGGCCGCACAGCACCCGCCGGGCACGGCCCGGTTCCTCCTCCTCGATGCCACCCCCGCGGGCGCGCCGCACCGGGCCTTCCTCGAGCAGGTGGCCGCTCTGATGCCCCACGAGGTGCGGTGGGTGGGGAATGCCCAGCTCGACGACGCCCTGGGCATGGTCGCCGCCGAGCTGGCCGCGCGCACCGACCCTGAAGCCGCGGCTGCATCGCCGGCCATCTATCTCTGCATCCATCATCTCGAGCGCTTCAAGCGGCTGCGGTTCGAGGAGGATTTCAGCCTGGCGCTCGACAGCGAGGAGAAGGCGATCGATCCGGGCCGCGAACTCAACCGGCTCCTGTGCGAAGGGGCGCATGTCGGCCTCCACGCGCTCTGCCTCTGCGACACCTACAACAACGTGAGCCGGTTCTTCAGCAGGCGCGCCTTGACCGAATTCGAGCTCCGGATCCTCTTCCAGATGAGCCCCAGCGACTCGGCCAGCCTGATCGACAGCCCCAAGGCCAGCGCGCTCGGCCTGCACCGCGCCGTCCTGCACAACGCCCAGGAAGGAACGCTCGAAACCTTCCGCCCCTATGCCCTGCCCGATCCGGCCTGGCTCGACCGCGCCAAACGCCT
>CAYPUR010000202.1:0-8877 GCA_964413865.1 uncultured Verrucomicrobiota bacterium | reverse complement strand
CAACGCTCAACGCTCAACGCTCAACGCTCAACGCTCAACGCTCAACGCTCAACGCCCAACCACCAGCCGAATTCATGGGCGCCGCCGTGTCATCGTCTCCGGCAACGCCGACAACGCAACGGACGGGGCGTGTGGTCCGCCGACCTGCCTTGCCAGCGCGGCGGCGGGACGCGGCGACTGCGCTGGCCGAGGCGCGGCGGCTCCGGGGCCGTTTGCTGCCAGTGGCGTCCCTCCGGGGAAAGCGACCGCGATCAGGTTGTTCGGACTGACCAGGGGCAGGCCCGAGTTTCTGAATTTGAGGCTGCATTTGAGGCTTTCGCTCGATGGGGGCGGCGGCTCATGATGCGGGAGCGGACGATGGCATGGGCGTTTTCGGGAACATCCTGGTCTTCGCCACGGGCGTCCTCGCGGGAGGGTGGACGATCTGTACGGGTTCCGTTTCCGGCCTAGTCTGGGAGACGGGCGACGGGTTTCGCGCCGCGGCGCTCCCTGTGTTCGAGCGGGGGCGCGCCGGGTTCACGCTTCTTGCGGCATCGGAGACCGGCATCGCATTCGCGAACATGCTTCCCGAGTCCCGTTTTGTGACCAACCAGGTGCTGCCCAACGGGGCGGGCGTCGCGGCGGGCGATGTCGACGGCGACGGCTGGTGTGATCTTTACTTTTGCGGGCTGAGTGTGGGCAACCGGCTCTATCGGAATCTGGGGGGCTGGCGTTTCGAGGACATCACCGGGGGGGCCGGTGTGGCGTGCGCGAACCGGGATTGCACCGGGGCCGCGTTGGCCGATCTCGATGGGGACGGCGACCTCGACCTGGCGGTCAACTCGATTGGCGGCGGGACTCACCTCTACTTCAACAACGGGCGCGGCGGTTTTGCGGCCAGCCCGACACCGCTGAATCCGGGGCGTGGCGGCACGTCGCTGGCATTGGCGGACGCCGACGGCGACGGCGACCTGGATTTGTACGTCGCCAATTACCGCACCTCGACCTTGATGGACGCGCCCGGAACGCGCTTCACCATCAAAGTGGTCGACGGGCGCCCGTTCGTCGCGGCGATCAACGGCCGTCCGCCGACCGATCCCGAGTGGACGAATCGCTTTCGGTTCAGCTTCGATCTGGGGTCGGGTGGCGTGGGACGATTCGCCCGGGAGGAGTTGGGCGAGCCCGATGTCTTCCTGCTCAACGACGGGCATGGGCGATTCACTCCCGTGCCGTGGACAGGGGGCGCGTTTCTGGACGAGGATGGCCAGCCGCTGACGCAGCCGTTGTTCGACTGGGGGCTTTCGGTCCTGTTCCGCGATTTCAACGGGGACGGGCGCCCGGATCTCTATGTCTGCAACGACTTCGCCACGCCGGACCGTTTCTGGCTCAACGAAGGGCAGGGCCGGTTCCGGCTCGCGCCCAGGCTCGCGCTGCGGCAGACGAGCCTGGCGTCGATGTCGGGCGATGTCGCGGACCTCGACAGGGACGGCAACGCCGATTTTATGGTCACGGAGATGCTGAGTCCCGACCATGGCCGGCGGCTGACCCAAAGGAACGTCGTGCAGGGCGAGACGCCCGCCGGCACACAAATCGAGGGCCGCCCCCAGTCCCCGCGCAACACCCTGTTCCTGAGCCGTGGGGACGGGACCTACGCCGAGGTTGCGCAGTATTGCGGTGTCGAGGCCTCGGAGTGGTCCTGGGGACCGCTCTTCCTGGATGTGGACCTGGACGGGTATGAGGATCTGCTGGTGCCGAACGGATTCGAACGCGACAACATGAACGCGGATGTCCAGGCCCGGATTCATGCGGCCAAGGCGGGACGGAAGATGTTGAGCGTGGACGAGCTGCAACTGCGCCGGATGTTCCCGCGCCTGAACACGGCCAACCTGGCCTTTCGAAACACCGGCGCGCTCGAGTTCGAGGAATGCGGCGCGACGTGGGGATTCGACCAGCGGACCATCTCGCAGGGGGCGTGTCTTGCCGATCTCGACAACGACGGCGACCTCGATGTGGCGGTGAACAACATGAACAGCCCGGCTGGGATCTATCGCAATGAGTCGCCCGCACCGCGTCTGGGCGTCCGGTTGCGGGGACGCCCGCCGAACACCAGCGGCGCCGGGGCGCGCATCACGGTTTCGGGCGGACCGGTCGAGCAAAGCCATGAGATGGTTTTGGGCGGACGCTATTGCTCGGGCGATCAGGCGCAGCGCACTTTCGCGGCAGGCTCGGGGCGGTCGCTGGACGTTCGGGTGCGGTGGCGCAGCGGGCGTGAGACGATCCTGACGAACATTGGTCCGAATCGCCTGGTCGAGATCATCGAGCCCGACGGAACGGCGCCGGCGTCCTCAGCCGGGCCGATCGAAATGGGGCAGGGGACTGTCGGGGAGAGAGGTTTGCGGCGCGATCGCGGAGGCGGGCAGGCGCCGGAGTCTCCGGCGATCCGGTTTGTTGAGGTGAGCAGCGCGATTCGGCACGTGCACGCGGACGCGCCCTATGACGATTTCGGGCGGCAACCGCTCTTGCCGCGCAAGCTGAGCCAGCTCGGCCCGGGCGCGGCCTGGTGGGACATGGACGGCGACGGGCGGGACGATTTGGTGATTGGGGGCGGACGGGGCGGCGAGGCCGCGTTGTTCCTGAACCTGGGTGACGCCCGTTTCAAGCGCTCGACGCACGAGGCGTGGCGTCGCGCCCTCGAACACGACATGGCCGGGCTGGCCGGGATCGGCCCAGGCGAACTGTTGGGCGCGATGGCGAACTACGAAGAGGGCGTCACGAATGGAACCGGGGTCGCGGTTTGGCGCGAGGAGGGGCCGACCGGGATGCTGCCGCTTGGCCCGGCCAGCTTCGGGCCGATTGCGGTTGCCGATTTCGACGGCGACGGCGATCTCGACCTGTTCGTCGGCGCCCGCGCGGGGTCGGGGCGCTACCCTGAGGCGGTTGCGTCAGAGCTCTGGCGGCGGGAAGGGGGAGGGTTTGAACTGGACCGCGATAACGCGGCGCGGCTGCCGCGGGGGTTGGTGAGCGGCGCGATCTGGACGGAACTGACGGGGGACGGTTGGCCCGAGCTGGTGCTGGCTTGCGATTGGGGGCCCATTCGTGTGTTTCGCAACAAGCGCGGGCGGCTCAGCGAGTGGAAAGTGCCGGTGAACGTTCAACGTTCAACGTTCAACGTTCAACATTCAACCCCCAGCCGCGCCCTCGCCATCAACGCTCATCCATCGACGCTCAACGAGATGACAGGCTGGTGGAACGGGGTGGGGGCGGGCGATTTTGACAACGATGGCCTGCTCGACCTGGTGGTCGCCAACTGGGGCTCGAACACCCGCTACCAGCGCTGGCGTCCCCACGCTCTCCGATTGACGTTCGGCGACTTCGACGAGGATGGAGCGGTCGAGACCATCGAGAACCACTACGCGCCCGCATTGCGCGCGTACGCCCCGGACCGCATGCTGGATGTCGTGACGCGGGCGCTTCCGAGCCTGGCCGGGCATTTCCCGAGCCACCAGTCCTGGGCTGCCGCCACCATCGACGCGGTCCTGGGCGAGTGGGGCGGTTCGGCGCACCAGGTCGAGGCTGTCTGGCTCGAGTCGGCGCTGCTGCTCAACCGGGCCGATCATTTCGAGGTTCGGGTGTTGTCGGCGGAAGCGCAATTCGCCCCTGCATTTGCGGTTTGCGTCGGCGATGCGGATGGCGACGGCAACGAGGATGTTTTTCTGAGTCAGAACTTCTTCGGGGTGAGCGCCGACACGTCGCGTTCCGATGCGGGACGGGGCCTGTGGCTGCGAGGCGATGGGCGGGGCGGTCTCGATCCGGTGCGGGGCGAGGATTGCGGGGTGCGAGTTTACGGCGAGCAGCGCGGGGCTGCGTTGGCGGACTTCGACGCGGACGGGCGCGTGGACTTTGCGGTCACGCAGAGCGGCGCGGAGACGAAGCTATACCGGAATATTGGGGCCAAGCCGGGATTGCGGGTCCGGCTCGAGGGGTCGGCGCATAATCCTCTGGGACTCGGCGCCGTCATGCGCCTGCATTCCGGGGACAAGGCCGGGCCGGCGCGCGAGGTGCGGGGCGGAAGCGGGTATTGGTCACAGGACAGCCCCGTTGGCGTTCTCGGGGCGGCGTGGGCGCCCACGGCGCTCGAGGTGCGCTGGCCGGGCGGACGCGTCACCCGGACGCCCGTGCCGCCGGGTGTGAGGGAGATCGTGGTGCGCGCGGGTGCGGGCACCGAATGAGTCGGGCGTGGCCCGCCGGTTTTCTCTTGCAGGTGGCGGGAGGCTGGTGCCTAACATCGGGGACAGTTCAACAATGCATTTCGGGCAGTCGATGTCAGAGGTGACCTTTTCGAGAACGCCTTCCGCGCTTAAGGGTGGCGGTCTGGGTGGGTGCTCAGGCTCCGCGGGCATGGCGAAGCGACTGGGATCCGATGACGAACAGAGACGGAATCCTATGCACAAGAGATTGACACAAGGGTTCGCGGCGATGGCTCTGGCTGGCGCGACCGCGCTGGCGGGATCCTTCACCTCGGACTTCAGCGACCCCTTCCAACTGGGGTTCAGCCTGACGAGCAATGGCGCCATGCGCGCGGACGGCATTACCGAGTTCATGCCGGCGGTCGAGGACGGGCACCTTGTCCTCACGTACAACGAGGCGGGTGCCATCGGGACCTTCATCCTGGATGATTTGGACGCGTACCAGGCGATCGAGAGCTTTACTGCGAGGTTCAAGCTGCAGATCGGGCCCGGATCGGCCGAGCCGGCGGACGGCGCGGCGTTCTGTTTCAGCCCGGAGATCTACTCGTACACATCGAACTTCGGCGAGCAAGGCGTGGGCACTGGGATCACCGTCAGCTTTGACATCTACGTCAACGCCGACGTGGGCGAGACCTCGCCGGCCATCAAGGTGAACTACGAGGGGAACACCGTGGCGATCGCGCCGTTTGCCAAGCCCGAGATGGTGACGAGCCAGTTCGAAGACGTGGTCATTCAGCTCACCCGCAGCGGCACGTTGAACGTGGGTTACAAGGGGGCGATCGTGTTCACCAACCTGGTCCTGCCAAACTTCGCTCCCTCCGCGGGCCAGTTCGCCATCGGCGCGCGCGCCGGCGGTCAGAGCGCGCTCCATCAGATCGACGATCTCACCGTGACGACGGTGGTTCAGGGGGCGGGCGTGGGGCCTTCCATCACGTCGCATCCCCAGAATCTGACTGTCAACGAGAGTTCCAACGCCACCTTCACCATCGGCTTCGACGGTTCGGCGCCTTTGGCATTTCAGTGGTACAAAAACAACGCGCCCATTGACGGGGCGACCGATCCGACGCTGACCCTGGCGGGCGTTAGCTTCAGCGAGAACCAGAGCAAGTACAAGTGCGAGGTCAGCAACACGATGGGGACGGCGACCTCGAACGAGGCGACACTGACAGTGGTCCAGGACACGACCGCGCCGGTGCTGATCTCGGCGCAAGGGGACACGGACTTCCTGGGCGTCGTGGTGAGGTTCTCCGAGCCGGTGGCGGTCGAGAGCGGCGGCAACAAGGACAATTACGCCATTGCCGGCCTGACCATCAACTCGGCGACGGTGAACGGGGCGACCGTGGCGCTGGCCACCTCCAAACAGTCGGAGGGGACGAGCTACACGCTGGTGGTGAACAACGTCAAGGACCAGTCGGCCAGCGGCAACACCATTGCCGCCAACAGCCAGGCCACGTTCAAGACCTTTGCGTTCATGCTCGGGACGGTGCTTCACAAGAAGTACGAGAACGTCAGCGACAACGCCGGCGGCGATCCTGCGAACCTTTTCAACGACCCGCGCTATCCGGGCCAGCCGGATCGGGCTGATCTTCTGACGGCGTGGGAGTATCCGCCCGACGGCGCGGGGCGCGATGCGGTCGCGGATCCGGCGCGGAATTACTTTGACACCATCGAGGGTTATTTCATTCCGCCCGAGAACGGCAATTACGTGTTTTTGACGGCAGGCGCGGACCGGTGGTGGCTGTATTTGAGCACGGACGACAATCCGGCGAACCTGGTGATGATCGCCGCGGAACCGAACGGGTGGAGCAATCCGCGCGGTTGGACGCAGATCCACGGGGGCAGTCTCGAAGCCCGCCGGTCGGACCAGTCGTTGCACAATCAATGGGCGACGGCTCCGACCATCACGCTCGAGAAGGGCAAGCGGTACTACATGTTGCAGATCCATCACGACCCGAGCTGGTGCGGGGCCGACGACTTCGGCACCACCTACATCAAGGAAGGCGAGACGGATCCGGTCAACGGCAGTGCGCCGACCCTGATTGGGGGAGTGATCGGATGCCTGTTGGACCCGACCGGGTCGTCGGTGACCATCACCGAGCATCCGCAGGACGCAACCATCGAGGCGGGGCGCAGCGCTGTGTTTAGCGTGGCTGCGACCGGCTCCTCGCTCTACGGTTCCCTCCTCACCTACCAATGGCAGCGGCGCGCCCCGGGCGCGGGGACATGGACGGACATTGCGGGTGCCAACGCGGCGACTTACACAACGCCCGCGCTGACGCTTGCGGATAATGGCGCCCAGTATCGGGCGATCTGCATGGTGCCGTCGATCAACGAGCCCACCGAGGCGGCGACGCTGACGGTCTTCGCCGACACCCTGGCGCCCACCCTCGTCTCGGCTCGTGGGAGCAGCGACTTCTTGACCGCGGTGGTCCTTTTCTCGGAGCCGGTCGACGCGGTGAGCGGCGGCAACATCCTGAACTACAACATTCCGGGGCTTTCGGTGAGTTCGGCGACAGTCCTCGGTCAGGAAGTGGTTCTCGCCACGAGTCGTCAGACCGAGGGCGCGATCTACACGATCACCGTGAACAACGTCAAGGACCGCTCGGTTGCGGGCAATACGATCGTTCCGAACAGCACAGTCCAGTTCCGCGGCTTCGTCTTCACGCCGGGCAACGTGCTTCGCAAGAAGTACAACAACATGGGCGACGTCCTGGGCGAGGATCCGGCCAACCTGTTCAACGATCCGCGCTACCCGCTCCAGCCGGATCGGACGGACCTCGTGTCCGCGTTCGAGTATCCGGCCAACGGTGCCGGCCGCGACGCGGTTGCGGACCCGGCCCGGAAATACTACGACACGCTCGAGGCGTTTTTCGCTCCGCCCGAGACGGGCAACTACGTGTTCTTCACCGCCGGGGCCGACCGCTGGTGGCTCTATCTGAGCACCGACGAAGATCCGGCGAACCTGTGCATGATCGCGGCCGAACCCGGCGGGTGGAGCGATCCGCGCGGCTGGCTGCAGACCTACGACACGCCGCCGGAGGATCATCTGGCCGCTCATCGGTCCGATCAGTATCCCCTCACGGAGTGGCCTTATGGCAACACCATCACGCTCGAGGCCGGCAAGCGTTACTTTCTGATGGCGGTCCATCACGATCCGAGCTGGGCTGGCGGCGACTGGTACGCGGTGACCTACAAACTCGAGTCCGAGCCCGACCCGGCCAACGGGACGGCGCCGACTTTGACCGGGAACGTTGTCGGCAGCTTCGTGCAGGCCCCGCTCAAGCTGGAGATCACCCAACAGCCTCAGAGCGTGACAACGCATGGATGGGATCAGGCCGTTTTCACGGTGGACGCCACCACCGATGTTTCCTACCCGCCGACCTATCAGTGGCGACGCGATGGCACCCCGATCCCGGGGGCTACGGGCAAGACGTTCTCCCTGGTCACGAGCCTTGCCGACAACGGCGCCAAGTTCGATTGCGTCGTTTCCCTGCTCAATTATCCGAGCCCTGTCACCAGTGACGCGGCGACGCTCACGGTGCTTGGGGATGCGGTCTTTGTGCCCGGCTCGCTCAAGGAGGAGCGGTTCAACGGCACCAACCGTCAGGCCGTCGAGATCGGCAACGTCGGCGCGCCCGAATTCCTGGGGACGCTGACCTCCTTCTCGGCCGGGGTTGACGTGGCCGACAACTTCACCCGGCGCGTGAGCGGGTTGTTCGTCCCGCAGACCACAGGCAACTATGTCTTCTTCGTCTGCTCGGACGACGACAGCGACTTGTTCATCAGCACGGACGATCAGCCCGCGAACAAGCGGTTGGTGGCCCAGGAACAGGGCTGGAGCGGCGCCTTGGAGTGGCACATTGCCAACGGCGGCGAGCTGACCATGAAACGCTCCGATCTCTGGTCGCCTGACGGAGGCGCGACCGTTCCTTGGGCGGCGGGCATCGCCCTCGAAGCGAACAAGCGCTACTACATCGAGGGTGTGCAGCAAGAAGGGACCGGCGGCGACAACTTCGCGGCAACCTTCATCGTCCAGTACGGAGCCGAGCCTGCCAACGGCGACCCGAGCGCCTTTGTGCCCGCGGTCATCGGCCGGATGGACGCGCCGGCTGGCGATCAGCCCAGGATCACACGCATCGTCGAGAATGCCGACGGCACGATCACGGTGGAATGGGCCGGCGGCGGGACGCTCCAGGCTGCGACCAGCATCCTGGGCCCGTGGCAGGATGTGACAGGCGCGACCAGCCCGTACACGTTCGCGCCGGAGGCGCCGATCATGTTCGGTCGGATTCGCCGGTAGGTTTGCCAGGCATGACACATGAGACCGGGCCTGCGCCCGGTCTCTTTTTTTGCCCTTGCAGGAGGGGTGATTGCGGCCTAATCGCTTTCCGTGAGCCTTGACATGGAAAATAGCGCTACGCCGCCGCGGTTCAAAACGCTCCGCCTCTTGAAGCGTATTTGGCGAAATGGCGGGGTCTTTGGAGTGCGGCGGTTTACCGCCGCTTTGGATTCATGGTCTCCGCGCGCATTGAGCGGGTGAATGTCAACGCTCCCCATGCATTGTGTGTATAAACTGTTGGTAGTCAACAGGAACGTTCAACGCTCAACGCTCAACGTTCAACGCTCAACGTTCAACGCTCAACGTTCAACG
>CAYPUR010000201.1:0-8936 GCA_964413865.1 uncultured Verrucomicrobiota bacterium | reverse complement strand
TGCCAGAGCCCGGATTTCGTTGTCATCTTCCCGGTGGTGAGAAATCCGGGCTAAGGTGAACTTGCTGCCGGGACTTCCCACCGGCCCGACGTCGAGGGTGTTGAACGGGCTGGACAACAGGGGGGCAGCCCATACTGCTGAACGAACGCCGAGCTGGGGCATCAGGCAAGGGTGCTGTCCATGATCGGAGCGGATCTTGCGTTTGAGCGCATCGACGGGGCCGACCGGGGCTCCGAGGCTTTGTAGTACCAGCGTTCGATTGTCGAGCGCCCGAAGAGGACCCAGGCGCCGGTGATGGTGGCGTTTTCGAGGTTGGTGGTGGCGTAGAGCCGCAGGGGGATGGTTTGCTCGCCTTCGCGTTTGTAGTCCTCTTGGCTTTGGCCGTTGTTTTTGGGCTTCTCTTTGGCAAATATGGCCAGGGGCGCACCAGTCTCGTGATCGCTCAGGCACAGGCTCAGGGCGCGGTCGCGGATCCATTTGCCGTCGACGGCCAGGGCGCAGGGGAGGGTTCCCAGGTGAGCCACAGGTGCCGGAGGTGCAGGCTGGCACCAGTGACGGCGGGGCTGCGCCGGGTTGGCCGGATCGAGCCGCCACGCCAGCAACTGCGCGCCTCCTGGCGCGATGATGCGCAGATCGGGATCGTTGATCAGACGGACGGCCCGATCGCATACCACCGTGTTCACGTCGATCACCGGCACACCTTCTTCGGCGGACGCTATGGCGAGCACGTGGCGTGGCAGTTCGGCCAGGTGATTGGCGGTCAGGGCTCGACGAACTCGATGGCGATTTGGTGCGCCTCGAGCAGGGTGGCATCGGCGAACTGCAATTGGGAAACGGCCTTGTTGTAGTCGGCTTTGGCCCGGATCTCAGTGGACTCGGCGGTCGCCAAATCGCGCTGAAGTTGCAGGACGAAGAAGAGGGTGCTCTTGCCCCCCGCCAGCTTGCGTTCCTCGGCCGTGAGGGCTGTCCTGGCGAACTCGACCGCGCGGCCGGCGGCCCGGAGGCGTTCGAGACCCGAGCGCGCGCTGTTCAAGGCGTCGGAGATCTCGCGCATGACCAGCTCCTCCTTCTGCTTGACCAGCAGTTCGGCCTGGGCCTTGAGGTGTTTGCCGACGCGGTAGTTGGCCCGTTCGGTCTGGCGCATCAGGGGCATCGTGAAGATGACGCCGATCATGTCGCTGGGGTTGTCTCCGCCGCTGATCTGGTCGAAGGCGTCGCTCGATGACGCCGCGATGCGCGCCCCGATGTTTGTCGACTGGATGGTGCTGGCGCCGCGCCGTCCGTAACCCGCCACCAAATCCAGCGAGGGAAACAGTTGGTTGCGTCGATACTTGAGGTCGATGTCCGCCCGCTCGAGATCCGCGCGCAACTGGGCGAGGTCGGGGCGCTGGCGCAGTCCATGATCCCAGCTTGCCGAGAGGTCGAAGAGGGCGGTGACGGCGGTCAACCGTTCCCGAGGGGCGAGCGGCACGTCCGCCGAGTCGGTCCAGGCGTCCCCGAGCAGGGTCCTCAGCGCATTCTCGGAGAGTGTCACGAGGTTGCGGGCGGTCGCGGCCTCGGCTTGGGCCGTGGCGTGCTGGGATCGGGCCAGATGCGTGTCGGGCGGTGTCAGCATGCCGACCTCGACCTGTCGTTCGAGGCCGGCCTGGAAGTTCGACCTCATGGCGACAAGCCGCTCCTGAACGGCGAGGTGATCGCGCGCCGCGAGCAGCTCGCAATAGGCCTGCTGCACCTGGTTGATCACGTCCATGGTCAGATACGCCACGCCCAACTCCGTGATCTCGAGGTTCTTCTTGTTCACCCGGATGGTCATGCGCCCCTGATCGATCCAGAAGTTCTTCAGGAGGGGTTGCTGGATCGCGACGCCCGCGTAGAGATTATACGAGTCGAAATCGAGGAAGTTCCGGATGCCGTAGCTGTTGGCATAGCTGCCGCTGAACGCGTAACTCATCCCCGTGGGCAAGACCCCCGCCAGCCCCAGCCGAGCCGTCTCCGATTCGGCGTCGTAAACCGCGTCCCGGCTGTAATCGGTCGGATCGAATCCGCCGCTGTCCGACGAACTCTCGCGGCGCGCGTCCCCGATGAAAACAGGGTCATAGTAGCCGCGGGACCCGCTGAGTGTGTCGCGCGCGATCTCCGGATTGAGCCGCTGGATCTGCAGGGCGCGATTGCGCAGGAGCGCTGTGCGAATGCACTCCTCGAGGGTAATCGGACGCGCCTCCAGCGCATTCTCGAGGGCCAGCGCGCCAGGCCATTTCCAGCCCAAAACGGCCACAGCCAGCAACAGCGTCAGTCCGCCGCGGATCGCTCCGGAGCGCACCCGGGTCCGCTCCGGGGCACGAACTCTAGCAGCCTCGAGTCGGTCGTTCATCGGATTGCGGGCCGGTCCGGGCCGTTCGAGGCCGCGACCGGGGAGAGCACGCCGGCGCGGAACCTTTTCTGGCTTGGTTTTTTGAGCTTCTTGCAAGGCTTCTTGCCCACGAGGAGATTGCCGTCGTCGCTCATGACAAGCAGATCGTCTTCGCCCGGCAGGGCGAAATCGGCGAGCGCTTCCGGATTGAGGCCCGTGAAGCCGGCCCCCGCCAGGCGCTGCGGACGGTCGGCGCCGCCGCTCCAGAGATAGAGTTCGGAAGGGGCGTCATCGCCCGTCGAACCGGCGACGATCAGATAGCCCCCGCGCCAGGGGGTGATGCTGCGGACGCCCCGACCATCGAGGGGCAGGAGGATGGGATCGCCCAATCGGGCGCGATGACCGGCGATGACCTCGGCCGGATTGAGCATCGGAACGAGCAGAGCCTGGCCTTCCGGAACGGGGCTGCGGAAGCCGATCCAGAGATGCCCGTCCGGCGTGGCGGTGAGCCCCTCGATGTTCAACGCGCCGCGGGTCTTGGGCGCCAGCTATGCGGCGGCGGCCAGGTCGAAGCGCTCGAGCCGCGGATCGGCAAGCAAGTCGTCGAGCAGGCGTTTGTAGGGCATTCCGACGGGATCGAGCCGCGCCAGGCCGTCGCGGACGGATCCGGCGACGGCGAAGAAGCGCTGGCGGCCGGGGCTGTCCTCGCCCTTGCGATTGCGTCCGTGCGAAGTGATCCAGTAGATCCAGTCGCCGAGCCGGGCCGCGCCCTCGAGGTCCGCCTCGGGATTCTCCGGATCCGCTTCGAGGAACGGGGACACATCGAGGGAGAACACGGGCAGGACGCCGGCGCGCCGGTGATAGACGCGGATGATGTTGTCCTCATCGTCGCCCACCGCGAAGTGATCCGCGTCGAGGATCGCCGCCGCCGAGGCGTCGCACAGGCCGTAGTACGTGCGGACCGACCCGACGCCGGCCGCGAGAGTCGGGGCCGTGCACGCGAGTCCGAGCCAAAGGCCGAGGACGCAGCGCGGCAAAGCCGCAACCAACGCAACGGGACCCTCACGCACGTCCGGCGGCGACGCACGCGGCGGTCGCCGCGCTGCGCTGGCGCTGCTGCGCAGCGCTTGAGGATAGAAGCGCGGAAATCTTGCCAGAAATGCAAGACTGTCACCGATTGCAGTACAGAGGGCGGCGGGGGGGCGCATGGTCACGGGCCACCCCGATCTTGAGGCCGCGCCTCGGCGGGCTTGATCCAGAGGTCGACGATTTCGCCTGGCCGGATGCGGCTTTGGGAGGGCAAGTCGATGACGATTGGCAGGCCGACATCGACCAGGGAGCCCTGGCGCACATAGGCGAGCGCGTTGGTGATGATGTCCACCTGGGCGCCGACCTGGCTGATCGATGTCCAGAACTGCTCCCGCGTGTGGGTTCGGGTGGTCACCTTGACCGGGAGGCCGATTTCGGGATCGATGGGGTAGGGCTGGCGCAGGTATCCGATGACCCGATCGGACCAGAGCGAGTGGACGACGACCAGCGGCTCGCCGTCGAGGATGTACTCGCCCTGCTGGCGCTGAACGGCGGAGACCATGCCGGAGATGGGTGCGACCAGCGTGACGGGCCCACAGTTGCTGGCAGCGAGACTTTGGGCGGCGTCGAGGCGGCTCAGGAACTGCTGAAACTGGTCGCCCGCGTCGGTCGCTTCCGGCTCGCCGAGAGAGCGCAGTTCTGCGAGGCGCTGTTCCATTTCGCGGACGGCGGCGGTCTTTTCGTCGACCTCGGCCGCGAACGCCTGGCGGGTCTTGAGGCTCAGGTCATAGATATCCTCGGAAACCAGCTTCTCCTCGTAGAGGGGCGTGTTGCGGTCGACCTCGTTCTTAGCCCGTTCGAGGTTGACCTTGGCGACGGCCAGTTCGGACTTGATCCGCAGCAGATCCGAGCGCACCCGCTCGTAGTTCATCGCGTTCTGCTCAGGCAGCGTGGGCTGCAGCCGCAGCCGCTGGAGATCGAGTTCCAAACGCAGCAAATCGAGCGGCACGCGGGGATCGGCCGGATGCACGACGGCGATGGGCTCGCCCTGGTTGACGAGTTGGTAGGGGCGGACCTTGAGCTCGCGCAGCAATCCCGGCTGCGGGCTCGTAATCAGGGCGCGCTCGCCCTCGCCCACCCCGACGATGCTCTGTCCGATGTTGACCCGGGTCCACATCACGGCGATCGCCGCCACGAGTCCGGAGAGGAACAGCCACGGCACGACGCGCATGCGAAACTCGCGCCAGAGGAGCCAAGGGGATGTGGGGATGGGAGGCAGTGGGTCCATGCTCAAAGCTCGGATTGATCTTCGGCGGGCATCGTCGTCACCCTCGAGACGCCTGGCAAGTCGCCGATCTCGGTCAGGAGATCGCGCAAACGATCGGTGTTGCGCAGCAGTAAGCGGAATGAAAGATCCGTTCCTTCGTAGCCCTCGTGCGTCCGCTGGCTGGCCAGAAGCCACTTCCAGCTATGGCGCTTGAGGAGTCGATGCAGTTCCGGCATCTCTTTGAGGGGCCGAGTCCACTGCAGATTCAGGATCAAGTCGTAGTGGTGCCGGCTTCCGTAGGATGTCTGCCAGAGGTAGACCATGACCAGGCAGATGATGATGCAACCCAGGATCGCGCTGGCGAACCGCTGGGTGCCGGCGGCCATGCCGATGACCAGGCTGATGAGAATGTAGGTGGTATCGAGCGTGTCGCGGAGGATGTTGCGGAAGCGGACGATCGCGAAAACGGCCATCATGCCGAACGCGGTCACAAGGTTGTTGGCGAGCACCATCATCACGAGGCAGACAATGGGCGGCAGCAGGAGGAGCGCGTTGACGAAACTGCGCGAGTACGACAAACCGGTGTGCGTCAGCATGTAGACCCAGGAGACCACGTGTCCGCACGCCAAGGCAATCAGCAGACCCAACATCATGGCCTGCCAGTTGGTGGGGACCATGGCGGCGTCACCCTGGAAAAACCAGTCCAAGCTGCTTGAATTCATTGCCTATGCCTCAATCCGACATCTGAGAAACCGGAGAAGGCCGCCCGCCAGGGCGCCCCTTCGGCCACACCTTCGCCTGCCGGGGTCTCGTCATGCCCACCCCGTGCCCGACACACTGCCCACCCGGCCTGCCGGCCACTGACAATCCCGGTTTGGGATTGTCAGGCGCTGGTGCTGCGGCGTCCGTCCGCTCATGAGCGACACGCTCTGAGCATACTTGGCCGCGCCGCACTGCCGCAAGTCAAACGTGCGCACCAGGTGGATGCACCAGCCGGCGAGAAGACCCGTGAACTCCAGCTCCAGCACGACCGCGCCGCTCCAGACCGGGAGCGGATCGCCCAGGGCAGTCGAAATCCGCCCGGTCTCCTCGCGCGCCGAGGCTTCGGACACCACAAACCTTCGCTCGTAACGCGCGCTCTGGATGCGTTTGCTCATCGGGAGAACCGTGCTGCAATCTAATCCGCTGGAGAAGCCCCGAAACCCCCGACGCCCCGCCGTTCAGTCGGGTCCGAAGTTTCTCCGTCTCTACTTAGACCAAAACAAGATTCTCCAGCATGGAATGTGCCAGTCAGCGCCGACTGACCTGCCTGCGTCTGGCAACGAAAACCGCCGAAGCCCGGACGGCCGGGTGGACAAACCGTTGGGATATGTTACTTTTCTCGCACACCCAAATCCATTCAAACCAGGAGGCATCTCATGAGCGCAAGTCGCGTGTCTCGCGCAACCCAATCCCATTCGAAGACTCTCTTCTTGACGTGGCCGGTCGCGGCCGGCCTGGCAGCCATCGGAATTGTCGGCACGGCCTGGGGCGCGGGGACCGACTACGGCGAGATCCAGGCCCGCCCGGCCCCGGTCTACCGATGTCCGGGTCTCCCCTGCACAGAGCCCAACGTGTTCAACATCTCCGTGGCCGTGCACTTCGACGCCACAGCCACCCAGCTTGACGACATCCGGGACCTGATCAGGGACGGATCGGCCGTCCTGTTCGATGTGACCGACGGGCAGGCCGAGATTGGCGAGGCGTTCATCTACAACAACGCCTTTGGCGCCGATGCCGACCTGCGGGTTTATCCGAGTTCGAGCCCGACCTGGTGGTATGCCAACACCGGGTCCTACCGGGTGGGCGGCAGCGCGCACGTCTCCTACAACTACATCAGCTCAGATCCTGACCCCGGCCCGAAACTCGCCCACGAATTTGTTCATCTCATTTTCGATGCGCGCGACGAATACGAGTCCCGGGCGGTCGGCTGCGGCGACGTCCTGGGAGCCGCCCGCTGCCCTGACGCCGCGGCCCAGACCGCGGGAGAAGAGTCGTGTCTGATGGATTACAATGGCACCGAGTTGTGCTGGGGGCACGGCGATCCCAGCCATCTCACCGACATCTCGGGCGGCAACCATGACGCGACCCTGGTGACCGAGCAGTCGCGATGCCGCTCGAATCGCTCCTGCTGGGAGCAGGTGGTCTGGTCGTGGCCCGACCACTTCACGATGCCGCCCGGCGCGCCCGATCCGGATGCCGGCGGCGCGGTCGTGAATCCAACGCAATTCGTTCTGGCCGATTCCACCGTGCGGGTGGTGCTCGTCCTGGACGAATCGGGCAGCATGAGCGTCGAGTCCCCGTCCCGAATGGAACGTCTCAAGGTCGCGGCCAAGGACTTTGTCACCCTCGCGGAGAACGGGACCGAGTTGGGGATTGTGTCGTTTTCGGACGACGCGGAGCCGGCCAGCGGGCATGCCAGCGTGTCGATTGCGGCCCTGGGGGCCGTGCGCACCGCCTGGCACAATGCCATCGACGCCCTCAGCCCCGGGGAATGGACCAACATTGGCGACGGTTTGGACAAGGCCAGAGCCATGATCATGGCCGCGGGCGGCGTGACCGCCAACACGTTCATCGTGCTGATGACCGACGGCATCAACAACCGGCCGCAAGACGATCCCGCCGGCCACCTCAACGCCGCGTTGGCCGCACTGCTCGCCGCCGGCATACCCGTGTACGTGACCTGCACCGGCGGCGACCTGGGCCTCTCGTCCCAGTGCTCCGAGATCGCGGCGGCGACCGGCGGCTTCTACGTCGACTCCGCCGATTCAGCCGATCTCCCGCAAACCTTCACGGAGTTGCACGAGAAGATCTCAGGCCGGGAAGCCATCAACTCGATGTCCGGCTCGCTGATGAAGGAGCCCGAGCCGAAGACGGTCCTTGTCGAGGACGGTTCGGAGTCGGTGACCTTCGCCCTTGTCTATGACGATGCGAAGGCGGGCGCCACGTTCACGGTGAAGGATCCCCTGGGCAACGAGTATGAGGCCCTCCCGATGCCTCAAGGCCGGTACCTGCGCCGATTGAAACCCGCTGGCGGCGAGTGGCAGATGCTGGTGAACGCCCGGCAGCCAATGGACAGCCGGTTCATCGCGCGCGCCTTTGTCCGGAACCAGATTCAGAGCCTGACGGCGGCCGTGCGCCACCCGCGCGTGCTGCCTGGGGAGGCCATTCATGTGTACGCCTACCCGCGGAGCCTCGGGGGGGCGATCACCCACCCCAAGGAAACCATCACAGCCCGCGTCCTCCTGCCCAACGGCGAACAGGAGGGGCTCGAGTTGCGCGACGACGGTCAGGGCGGGGATGACCTGATGGAGGACGGCATCTTCACGGGTGTGTTCCGCAACACAAAGGTGAAAGGGCCCTACCGTTTCCATCTGCAGGCCGCCATCAACAAATGGTTCCAGTCCACCGATCGTTCCAAGTTCGACGCCGCGCTCATGAGTCCCGCGTTCACGCGCGAGGTCCGGATCTCGGCAGCCGTGGGCGAGCCGGACGACACCAGGTTCCTGGCGATTGTGGATGTCACGGGATGCACGCTCAAAGGGGCTCTCGTCACGTTCTCGATTCCCGTGACGCCCGCAACCGCGGGGGTGCCCGGCAACTACAGCATCAAGGGCCTCGAGGTCGTGTCCGCCAAAGTCTTGGGCCCGGCGCGTGTCCGGCTCGAGACCAGCCTGCAGCGGCCCAAGACCGAGTACACACTGGTTGCCCAAAAGATTCGCGACACCGCAGGCAACTCCATCGAGGCGCCGGGGAACGCGTTCGCCTTCACGTCGAACGATGAGTGCGTGGTGCTCGAATTCACCAGGATCGTGAGCAGGAGCGGCGCGGTTACGGTGGAATGGACGGGCGGGGGCACGCTCCAGATCGCCCCGAGCGTGTTTGGCCCGTGGCAGGACGTGCCCAGAGCAAGCACGCCGCACAAGTTCGAGCCGGCAGCCCGACAGCAGTTCATGCGGCTGAGGAAGTAGCAGCGGATTGGCGGCTTGCGGCCGGATTTGGCCCCGGACAGCCGGGGAAGAACCGTGTTTTCGCCTGCTGCAAGCCGATTCCAACAGCGGATTCCTGTCGGCGCTCTCACCAAGATGAGACTGCGAATCAGCCGCGGCGCATCGGGTTGTTGTCGGTGCTCTGTCGCCCGGTGAGGGCACCAGGCCTACAATCTGAGGCTGCCCATTCTGTAGGCCGCGTGCCCCCACGCGGCGCAAGGACAGACATCGGTGCAGGCGCCGGGTCAGGGGACCCGGCCTA
>CAYPUR010000200.1:6037-8956 GCA_964413865.1 uncultured Verrucomicrobiota bacterium | reverse complement strand
CATAGACGCCGACAGGGTTGGACGTGGGCGGACTGAGATAGACAAACGGCACGCCCGTCCAGGCCCAATAGCGGGCCTGTTCGAGGAACCCCGGGTCGCGCGTGAGTTCGAACCCGATCGTGTAGACGCGGACGAGATGGGCTGAGGCCAGGATGTCGGGCGTGTGCAGCGGAATCTCCCAGGTCTGCGCCCCGCGCGGAACTGTGTTGCGGAATTTGTCGAGGGCACGCAGGTGGCGCAGGCCCAAGGTGCGCAGGACGGGATTGCCGGAGAAGAGGGCGTCGTTGAGCAGTGACTGCAAGACGGCGGCGGTGAGGCCGTTGGCGTCGGGTGCCCAGTGAGTCCGTCCATAGTCCAGTCCGCTGGCCGGTTTCTCGTAGTGGACCGAACCATCGGGCTGGAACCGGCCAAGCAGGGCGTTTCCGTGGGCCTGGGCCGCCACAGCGTTGTCGGAGACGGCGCCATAGATCAGGGCCGGGAGCGGGTAGGTGACATGGCCGACTTGGGCGCTGTTGTAGTTCGCAGGCGACACGAGCGCCAGGGCGTCTTGTGCACTGGTCCGGAGGCGCGCGGCCAGATCCGTGTCGCCCACTTTCGGCGCGAGCCAATCCATATACAGGGCGGCGTCGGCGCTCGGTCCCGACGAGAAGCCTGGGGCGGCATGGCGATAGCGGTTCCCATCGCGGATCTGCGAGTCAAGCCAGCCCCGTGCGGCGAGGGCGAAGAAGTCGGCCGCGCTCATTCCGATTCCGGGCACGGGCGGGAGGCCGAAGAGGCGGACGTACTGCTGCACGGCGGGGACAACGGACCCCCCGCGCCCGCCGAGGAGAAGAGCGCTGACCGTGACACTGCGGTTGGCGGCGAGCGTGACGGTGTCGTAAGCGAGCAGGCTGCTTTCCTCGCGGTTGATGCCGTCGGAGCCGGGGAAGAGCAGGCCCATGAGATGCGATTGGGTGCCAAAGAAGCGGTCGGGTGAATCGAAAACGGCGCAGGTGTTGGGTTGATCGCGGTTCCATGCCAGTCCCACGTAGCGTTCCTGGGCGGCGAGAGCCATGAGAGGAAACGTCAGTTTCAGGGTATCGGGCACCTGGCGATCCGAGGCGGGCGGATTGAGGTCCGCTGCCGAACTGCTCGGTTCGTTGTCGAGATACTCGACACCCGCCAGAAGGGCCTGGATCTTGTTCGTGCCGAAATCGCTCAGACCGGCCAGCAGTGTGAAGACAGGCAGGTAAAGCACCGCGCGCTCCTGGTCCGCGCTGACGCGGGTCGAGACGCCCAGCGCTCCGGCCTGGTTGAGCGTGAAGGCCTGCTCGATCTGCCATCGGGCGCCATCCGGATCCGTGCAGACAGCCTTCGCGCGAATCGCGCCGCCGATCATTCTGTCGGCCAGCAGGCTCAGCGGTTGGTGCTCGATCGTGACGACGGCATCGGGGCCATATCCAAACGGGAACCAGCGCACCTGGCTGTTGTGCACGTAGCCGATCAGGGCCCGGTTGTTGCCGCATGCCAGGCGTTGACCCGCAACGTGGATCTCGAATTCGCCCAAACCGCCGCGGCCATGAATCAGTCTGAGATCGCCCGATTCGAGCGTGACGGCATCCGGACCGGGGGCGGATGGGGCAGGGGAAGGCCAGGCCGGCGGGTGGAATGCCACGCGCGGCTCGAACCGGAGTCCGTTGAGCACGCATGTGCCGCTGGTGCCGGGCGGGTCGAAGCGCAGGCGATAGCTCGGCCCCAGGGCGGGCAGGCGGACTTTGGCATCGTGCCACTGGCCGCCTCCCGGAACGGCGAACCGGACCGAGTGCTCTTCAGTCGCATGCGTGTTGAAGTAGAAGATTTGCGCCATGCCGCCCTGATCGGACTTGAAGCGGATGTGAAGCCAGAGCGGGGTATCGGCGGGGTAATTGCTGACCGGCCCGATCGTGTAAGGATCGCTGCCGGTCACGGACAGCACCATGCCATCGGCTTCGCCTGTGATCGGACCGAGGTCGTGGGTTGGCTGCCATCCCTGCCGGTCAGCGGCCTTCGTGAAGTCCCACGACGGCAGTGAGGCGGGATGCGCGCTGAACGCCGACGCGAGGACAAGGGAGGCGATGAGAGATCTGAGGGCTCGACACATTGGGCGTGATGGCAAACCGCTTCAGGCGCTCTTGCCGATGGAGAAGGCTTTGGCGACGAGCCCGCCGATCCCGTAGTAGGCTTGAGTGTCCGGAGCGAACACAAGCGGTTTGACCTTCAGGATGTCCGCGTTGCCGTCGTTGGTCATGGCCGTCTCGTCGACTTTGACGTCGACGACTTCGCCCACGAACTGCGTGTGCAGGCCCAACTCGATCGTGTGGCTTAGCCTGCACTCGAGGACCATCGGGAATTCCGCAACATAGGGGGCGTCCACCAGGTCGCTTCGCACCGGGGTGAGCTTCGCATCGGCGAACTTGTCGACTTCGCGCCCGGAGACCAATCCGAAGCGATCGACGGCCCGGACATGGGCCTCAGACGGGATGCTGATCGTGAAGGCTCTGCGCGCGATGATGTTGCCGTGGCTGTAGGTTGCCTTGCGCAACGACACGGCCACACACGGTGGTTTCGAGCAGCAAATGCCGCCCCAGGCAGCGGTCATGACGTTAGGCTTGCCGCGGGGATCGTAGGTCCCCACGACAAACACCGGTGTGGGATAAAGCAGTGTCTTGGGTCCGAGAGACTTCTTCATAGAACGAGCCTGTTGAGTTAGTGTCCGCCCGAAGCCCCGACACCGTGCAGGGACTCCGCACGGCTGAGCCGGGGCCACGCATAGCCGTAAATGCCGATCAGCAGAAAGCAAACCATCGGCACCAGAAAGGCGCGTGACATGTCGTAGTGATCGGCCACAGCCCCCATCCACTTGGGCAGGACCGCGCCGCCCATAATACCCATGACGATATA
>CAYPUR010000200.1:0-6027 GCA_964413865.1 uncultured Verrucomicrobiota bacterium | reverse complement strand
GCCGACGCGCGCTTTGCCCGGGCGCCCAATCCGTAGATGCCCAGGGCGAAGATGGTGGGAAACATGATGGACATAAAGAAGTAGCTGAGAAAGACCGAGATCACGGAGATCCAGCCCAGCTTGAAGAAGACCAGCAGGCAGGCCGCCACGTTCAGCATGCCATACAGACCCACCACGCGGTGGGCGGAGTATTTGCGCAGCAGCGCCGCCCCGGTAATCCGCCCGATCAGAAAGCATATGAAACCAAACGACGCCAGGTTGGCTGCGCCCTGATTGCTGACACCGAGAATGCCGTCCCGATAGCCCAACGCCTCCGGATACGCGTCCGCCAACAGCATTCGGTTGCACCGGGCTGAATCGGACGGAGGCGCATCGGGTGCGAGCAGTTCTTTGGTCTTCTCGGACAGGGAAATGCCGGCGAAGCGCTCCGGAGTGTAGAGGCTCTGTTTCAGGACGAGGCTGTTGAGATCCTGCGTGAGGGCCACCCGAAACGCCGTCGCTGTGACCGTGCCTTCCTGGAACTGGCTCAGGGTGCGGGCGGTCGCCGGCGAAAGGTTCGTGGCGATCAAGGCGCTGATCGGATCGGCCTTCTGGCTGAGCTTGTTCGCCAGGGCGGGAAGATCCTTGAAGTCCGATCGGGTGAACGCGGTGCGCACCTCGATCCACTTGCTGGTGCCGGACTTCAGCCAGGACGAGGGCAAAGGCGGCGGTTCGGACACCATGTAGTTGATCAGGAAGCTGAAGATGCCGGCCTGGGCGGCGACGTAGAGAAACTGGGCGAGCGTGGCGCCCGAGAAGTGCTCGTGCGCCCAGATGCTGTGGTGGGGAAGGCGCTTCACGGTCCGCGTGAGGACGATCGCGGCGATGATCATGGCGATCCCGCCCACCCACAGCAGAACGATGCCCAGGGCGTTCTCGGCACGGATGGCCATGCTCGACGGGTGCGGAAAGAAAGAGGCCAATCCGACAAGGTGGGGGCCAATGCCAATCGAGTTGAGGATCAACCAGAGGATCATCCCGAAGATGCCGACCAGCACGCACACATTGGCCAGCAGCAGGCCATAGGCTCGCCCGAAATGGACGGCGCGCTCCGGTTGGGCCGAACCGGCGCCCGAGTTGTCCGAGTCGTCCATCCGGTAATCGTCCTCGGCTTTGATGTCGGGAACGGGGGCGAAGAAGAAGACCACGGCGAGCACCAGGACCACCACCGCAACTCCGGCGTAAGGGATCCAGAGCGTCTCGGCCCCGGTGCTTCGGCCGGACGCATCCTTCCCGTAAAAGAACATCCCGCCGGCAATCGGGCCGAGAATCCAGCCGATGCCGTTGCACGATTGGGCGAGGTTGATGCGCGTGGCGGCGTATCGGGGCGGCCCCAGGACCGTGGTGTAGGGATTGGCAACCGTCTCGAGGAACGTCAGGCCGGACGCGATCACGCACACCCCGGTCAGGAACGCCCAGAACTGGGCGATGTGCGTTGCCGGGATGAACCAGAATCCGCCCACCGCGACCAGGAGCAGACCCGCGATGATGCCGCCTTTGTATCCCAGCTTGATCGCCAGCCACCCGGCGGGCAGCGACATCAGGAAGTACCCCAGGTAGTGGGCGAACTGGACCCAAGCCGACTGGGAGAGGCTCAGATGGAGTTCCTCCTGGAAATGCTTGTCCATCACGTCGATCATCCCGTTGCAGAATCCCCAGAGGAGAAACAGGGAACTGACGAGAATGAAGGTGAACAGGACATTCTTCCCGTCGCGTGTGACGAACATGCTCTTCTTGTCGGTGTCAGTGCTCATAGAATAGGCGCAGTGGTTTGGAGCCGCGCAGGGGGCCAAACCGCCACGGACCGCCAAGGCGCGCCCCCAACCGGCTCAGATCCTCATTGTCCTGCATAGTGGTCGGACGGCCCGCTGGATTGTGGCTGTCCGAGTGCAATCATGAAAACACTCGAAGTTGACGGAGTCAGACAGGACTCGATCCCGGCACGGTTCTTCCCGGCAAGTGCTACCGGGCCTTGAGTCCGTGGTTGATGTCGGCGATGGAGACGCCCAATGCGGCCCGGGCCACGGTATCGAGCGCCGATTCGTCGCCGCTCAGATGGATGGTGCGGTGGACGTGAGTGAGGCTCTTGCCCGGACGCAGCGCGGCGGCCGGCGACGAGGATTCGAGTTCGTAGAACGGGCCCATCGGTTTGGCGCCGGGCGCGGGCGGGCCGTCGTTGTAGCTGTTGGCCGCATCGCCGCCGTAAGGGTTATCCTGCAGTTTCCAGAGCGAGTTGACGTAGTCGGCGACTCCCTCGGGCTGGCTGAATTGCACCACGGTGAGAACGCGGTTGTCGGCGTCATAGCTGCCCAGCACAGCCTTGCTGCGCATCGGGCTGATCCCGATCTTGCTGCGGTAATTGCCGTCGCCGCTCAGGTAGATGACATCCTCCTTCACCACCAGCCGGTCCGGCGGAATGGCGCCGAAGTAATCCGAGGTCACCTTGACCCCGAGTTCGGATTCCGGTCCGGGCACGATCGGAACCACGATGGTGGTCGAGGGTGAGGGGGTGAACATGCCGAGAATCCAAATCGAGAGCAGGCCGCTCTCCTTTTCCCAGGCGTTCGCGCCGGCGTTCTTCAGCGTGTTCTTGGATTCGAACGCCACCAGGCTCACACCATCGACCGCCTTGGTTCCGAGATTCTTCCACGCCGCCGCCGGGCGGAGCAAACGGACCTGGCGGTCCACCGCGACGTCAAATCGGGTGCCCGAGTAGTTCGTCAGCGCGAACTCGGCGGCGAACCGCGCCCGGTCCTGCGATGTTCGGACCACCTCAAAGGGCAGGGTGTCGATCGCCGCCGGCGTGAACCAGTCCGCCAGCTCGAACTTCGCCCCTTTGGCGAAGAAGATCGAGAATTGCCCCCCCTCCGGTCCCAGCCAGAAACGGTCTTCCCCGCCGAACGCATTCATGTGCGGCAGGTACTTGCCCGACGCAATCAACTCCCGATTGATCCAGCCGAAGCTCAGGCCGGCGTCGCTTCCCGCCGTGCTCGTCATTACGCGGCCCTGGTAAGCCGCCGACACTGCGGCCTTGGCCGCTCCTTTCTTGTCGCTGAGTTCGATGACATCGACGTGTTTCTTGAGGAAGGCGACATCGTCGCCGAACGAGGCGGCGGCGGCGCGGGGAGAGGAGGCGAATGTTATGGTCATGAAACAGAGAATGGCTGCCGGGAAGTTGCGTTTCATGGCCTGAAACCTACGGGCCAGGCGCGGGAAAGGTCAAGTCTGCAACAGGGTCAGCCCTTAAGTTTCAAGTTAACGTCGGACGCTCTTCGATCGTGCGGCTTCGCGGGACACGACCGCCAATTACTCCTCCCTAACTTTTGACTTAAGGGCTGACCCTGTCAGCCAATCGAAGCGGATCGTCACCTCGTCACCGGTCTTGATGAAGTCCATGCCCGGGAGTTTCGGTGAGGGAGGCGGGATCTTGAAGTCGGTCATCTTGAGCGTCTTGACGCCGCTGAACCGGAGGCGATTGGTCTCGACACGGCGCATCTGCACCTCGATGTCGATGGCGTTTGTGACCCCCGCCACGGTCAGTTCGCCGACGGTGTCGAATCTCACGACTGCATCGAGCCCCGACGTCGCCTCCTTGGCCTTCATCGAGCGAAGCCGATAGAGAATGTCCGGATTCTCCTTCATCCGCATCGCCTCCTGCATGATCTCGTCCATTTTGGACGCCCCGACGAGCGTCTGGCTCCGGAGCGATCGAACGGGGATTCTGACCTGGACCTGCGCGACGGCCCGGTTGGTCCAGGCGGAGGGAACCGGTTGCTCCGTGAGAAACGCCGGCTCGACCTCGAAGAAGCCGCCGATGATGCCGCCTTTCACCGTCCAGTCGTGGATGCTCGAGGTGCCTTCGATGATCACCTGGCTGCCTGGCAGGGCCGCCCAGCGAACCCAGTCGACAGTCTCGGATCGGGTGTCGCCCGGGCTGGGAACGGGACCGCCGGGCTGGTCGGATCGGTCCGTCGCCATGGCCTGCAAGCGGGCCAGCGCATCGCGGAGTTCGAGGACCTGGCGGCGAAGATCGGCCACCTCTGAATCCTCGGTGACGGCGTTGAGGGCGCGCGCCTGCTCGGCGAGACGCAATTCGTCCATTGCCCGGCGAAGCTGCGCGGTCTGGCGGTACTGCAGGACCAGAGCCACCAGGAGCACCACGAAACAAAGCGGGCCGAACCAGCGCAAGCGCTTCTTCGGCGACACGGTCACGAGCGGTGTGGGGGGTTTCATAAATCACGCTGTGTTGGCCGGGGAGCGATGGCCTGAACACCCAGGGTTTGGCGTTGGGAGGCCGACACGATGGCGTGGGAGGTCCGGACGGGCGTTCGCCAACCTTCGGGGCGGCCTTTGGACTCGAGTGTCTGAACCGGCGCGGGCATGGGTGCAACTCAAACCCTGTCATCGGCGTGCGTCAATGCCGAACCCCGAGTTTTCAAGAGTGTTTCAGGAGTTGCCTTGGCGGGGAGTTCAAGGGCAGAGTTCCCGCGTTGCCCGATGACGCCCCGGTTGCTGCCGCGCAGGAGTGCGTTTCGATGCGTCTCCCGTGGCCGGGCGAAACGGGGCTCGGTGGTTCGAGCGTGGCGGCCCGTGTCGGTTCCTGCGGGGAATCGGCGGTTGTGGTGTGGTGGATCGATCGAACAGAGAGAACAGAGAGAACAGAGAGGATACGGCATGACGGAATCGTGGAACTCGGCCCTCCGAATGGGTGGGGCATTCATTGGAAAGGCCGGCGTGTCCCGGCTTGCCGGCTGGCTCGTTCTGGCCTGTCTGCTCGTGCCGGCACGCGGCGGGGAGGGCGCGCGATTCGAGGGGCGGTATTTTGCCGGGCATGGGGATCGCGATTATCTGCACCTGCTCGACACCGCGCGGGACATGTTCGAGGCCAGTGCGCGTCAGCCGAACCTGGCGCTGCTCTACGTGACGAACTGGAACGGGTTGGTCGAGGGGCCAACCTGGGATGCCTGGTGGATTCAGAACAGCTACGGCACCACCTATGCCGCGCTTCCGTTCCTGCAGGAGCCGTTCGTCACGTTCCTCCAGAATGCGCAGGATCTCTGGTTCGATCAGATGGGTGACGGCAAACGCGTCGGAGCGGCGCCGCCATTCGACTGGGTCGCGCCCGACGGCGCTTTGTGCGATGCGGCGCGTCCTGGATGGATCGTCTACAAGCAGGGTGACGGGCGGACGGCCATTCACGATTGGGGGATGGAGTTCACGGCGGCGGGCATGGTGTTGCAGGGCGAACTGCTGCTGATCGGGCGCGACATCGAGGCCATTGCGAAGTATCTGCCCAAGCTCGAACGCTGCGCCCGCTTCATCGAGTCGCGTCGGGATCCGGCCAACGATCTGTTCCTTGTCGGGCCCGCCGGCAATCTTCTGGCACCCAGCTATGCGGGCTGGAAGAAGCCGGACGGCACCTTCGGCCACGCCTACCTGACCGGTCTTTCCGTCACGTACATTGCGGCCTTGGACCGATTGATCGAGTTGGAGAAGTTGGCCAAGCGTCCGGGCGAGGCGGCTTCCTGGACCGAGAAGCGGGACCGGGCCAGGCGGGGTTTGCAGCGGCTTGCCACGCCCGAGGGATACTTCATCCGGTCGCTGGATCCCGACGGGACAAAGCACGGGGTGTACGGCGCGGAACGACACGGGTACTTCGAGGCCTCGCCCAACCACGACGCCATTGCGTTTCGTGTCGTGGACGACGCGCAGGCGGAACGCATCTACCAGACGATGTCATCGATTTCGGGGTTGCGTCCGCACCAGTTCGTGCTGCCCAACTACCCGTCTTACGACGACATGTACGAGCGTCCGGAGGGCCTTTGGGCCTACGGCACGTGGGTGAACGGCGGGCATTGGTCGACCTGCGAGGCTCGGATGATTCTGGCGTACTATCGCCTCGGGAAACACGAGGACGCCCGCCGTTCGATGAGCCAGTTGATGCATTTCGCGGACGGTTTCCGGATGGACAATCCGCTCACCAAGTGC
>CAYPUR010000199.1:0-8986 GCA_964413865.1 uncultured Verrucomicrobiota bacterium | reverse complement strand
CCGGGTGCCCTCACCCGGCGTCAAGCCCCTGCACGCAAAATGAGAACTGCTGACGAAATGCGAAAGCGCCAATCTCTCCGATCTCCCATCTCCGATCTCCCATCGGACGCTCGACACAAAGCGACGACATCGGTTATCCCTTGGCCGATGTCCGAGGTCCCCGCATCCACTGCGCCGCCCTTGTCGAAAGGGGCCACGTTTGTGCGCCGGCTCTCGAGCACCGTTCTCCTGTGGGGCGTCGTGCTCGCCGCCCTCTTTGCGCCGCATCGGATCGTCGCCGACGTCTGTTTTATCGGCCTGATCGTGCTGTTGGGAGGGGCGGGGTTGGTCGAGTTCTACGGGTTGATCGAGAAGCGCGGGCTGGTCTGTTTCAAGCGTTGGGGGATTGCGGGGGGGGTGCTGCTGCTCGGAGGCACATTCGCTTGCCTCTCGGGCTGGCGGGAGCCGCAGAACGTCCTCGGGCAGGCGAACGACTTCGAGACCGGGTTTCTGGTCTTGTTCGTCCTGGGCCTGTGCGTGCGTCAGTTGGTGGCCAAATCCGATCCTGCCGGGCTGACGGCGATTTCGACGACACTTTTTGGCCTGATGTATGTGGGGTGGCTGTTCAATTTCGTCCAGAAGATCCACTTTTATCCGGAGGCGAACGGACGGCTTTTTCTGATCTACTTCGTCCTGGTCACCAAGTGCAGCGACACGGGAGCGTACGTCGTGGGGTCGTTGATCGGACGCCACAAGATGATCCCCCGGATCAGCCCGGGAAAGACCTGGGAAGGTTTTGGCGGCGCCATCCTGGCCTCCACGGCGGCGAGCGTAGCCTTTGCCATGCTGGCGCAAGGGCGTTTGATCGGCATGAACAGCGGGCACGCGGTCATTCTCGGCGTGCTCCTGGGCGTCTCGGCCGTCGTGGGCGATCTGATCGAGTCTCTGTTCAAACGGGAGGCAGGGTTGAAGGACTCGGGCCGTTTGTTTCCCGGCATCGGAGGCATATTGGACCTGCTCGACAGCATCCTGTTCAATGCCCCGCTGATGTACCTTTACCTTCGGCATGTCCTTGGGAACTGAGGAGGTTGGGCGGTTCTGGACTTCGCCAGGGGCGGGCTGTTACGATGCGCGGCGCCATTCATGAAGAACGTCGTTGTTTTGGGCAGCACCGGCTCGATCGGGACCAGCACCATCAAGGTGGCGGAAGACCTGCCGGACCGTGTCCGATTGGTCGGCCTGGCGGCGGGCAACAACGCTGAGCTTCTCCTCGAGCAGGGCCGCAAGTTTCAGCCCGAGGCCGTCTCGATCGGCAATCCCGATCGGGCGCCCGCGCTGCGGGAGATGGTGGGGGCATCGAGCCGCGTCTGCGTCGGCGCGGAAGGGCTGATTGAACTGGCCACACTGCCCTCAGCCGACATCGTCCTGATCGCGATCGTGGGCACGGCGGGGCTGCAGCCAGCGCTGGCCGCCATTCGGGCGGGCAAGGACATTGCGATTGCCTCGAAGGAAATCCTGGTGATGGCGGGCGAGATTGTGATGCGGGAGGCGCAGCGCTTCGGAGTCCGTGTCTTGGCGGTGGACAGCGAGCATTCGGCGATCGCCCAATGCCTTGAAGACAAGCCGTTGAGCTCGGTCCGGCGTCTCTGGCTGACAGCCTCCGGCGGTCCGTTCCGAAACACGCCGCGCTCGGAATTCGATCGAATCACGATGGCGCAGGCGCTGCGGCATCCGTCCTGGGTGATGGGGACGAAGATCACCATTGACTCGGCGACTTTGTTCAACAAGGGGCTCGAGATGATTGAAGCGCGCTGGCTCTTCGGTCTCGAGATGGATCACGTGCAGGTCGTGGTGCATCCCCAGAGCGTCGTGCATTCGATGGTCGAGTTCGTCGACGGCTCGATCCTTGCTCAGCTCTCGACCCCGGACATGTGTTTGCCGATTCAGTACGCGCTGACATATCCGGACCGCGTGCCCAACGAACGCGTGCGGACGAATCTGGCGCAGATCGGAAGCCTGACCTTCGAGGAGCCGGATCCGGACCGATTCCCGGCCTTGGCGCTGGCGCGCCATGCCGGCGAGGTGGGCGGCACGTTGCCGGCGGTGCTCAATGCGGCCAATGAAGTCGCGGTGGCGCTGTTCTGCGAAGGGCGCCTGACGTTCCCGCAGATCAGCGCGCACGTGGCGGCGGTGATGGGCCGGCACGAGGTCGAGGCCCATCCGACCCTCGATCAAATCCTCGAGGCGGATGCCTGGGCCAGAACACAGATTGCCTGAGCGCGCTGCCCCCTGATCTGTGGTCGCCGTGCCTGACGTTGGCTCGCCTCTCGCCCGGTTCGGTGCCGGCGGCGGTCGTACGCCCAGGCCATGTTGTGTCCCGCCCTCGCCGGTCGTACGTGTCCACCACATCCGGCGTGCTGTCCGAGTAGTCAATTGTCGCCAACTCGCCGTAAGCGCTGTCGCGGTACTGCAGCTCACGGTGTCTTCGGCCCAGGGACCATCTTCACTGGCCAACCGGTTGTGGGCGTAACTGTAACGGGTTTGGCCGACCGCCGTCCACCAGGTTGGTCAAGCGACCAAGGAGGTCATATTGGAGGGTCAGGTTCGAGCTGTTCGTGCTCAGGTACACCACGTTGGTCAAATGGCCCAGGGCATCGTACCTGTACGTGGTCGTCCCCTTGGCCTTGGTCCAGCGATTGGTGAGCAGGCCCGTGGCCCCGATCGATCACAGGCTCCGCGCTCAACTCGATCCGGGCTGGTTTCAGGGAGTCTTGACCGCTGGCAGACCGAAGACTCCAAGAGTCGGCCCGATGCGATAGAACTGTTGGGGGGCGGAGAAGTCGACAGCCAATTGGTACAGGTCTCCGACGAGGACGGGCGCGTTGGTCACCGCAATCCATGGGCCGGTCACCACGTTGGTCGTGGTTTGCGGAACAGCGCCTTGAAGAGTTCTTGGCCAGGTGAGCAGGCCGTTGGCTGCCAGGGTGATCACAGGAGCTTCCTGGTTTGGAGCGAAGGCGGATAGCACAACCGCGTCCGGTTCAAACGCGCTCTCCGGTCCGTAGTTCACCTGGAAACTGCCCAGGCCGTCCGCGGTGTCCAGACGACCGCCGTTGGCCACATTCGCGAAGCGGCCCGTCAGGCTCGATGCTCTGATGACGGTGAAGGTCGAGGTCGGGAGGATTGTCTGTTCAGCTTTCCCGATCAGGCTGATCCGCAGATCCGGTCCCGATTCGGCAAGGTCACAGGCGCCGGTGATTTCGAGGAGGTCGACCGAGACTCCTTGATCCGAGCCGCTCAGATCGAATGCCAGGTGCCCGGTCGTCGCCGTCAAGTGACCTTCGATATCGAGGCGTCCGACCTCGTTGCCGGGAGCGATGAATCCGCCCGTCATCCGCACTGTTCCGGTAAACACGCCTTCACCCTCGATGCTGCCGCCTGTCATGGCCAGGGTCCGAGCGCTCGGCCGGTACGAGGGGTCGGTCATTGTGAAACGGGCGCCGTTCACCAGCAGAATCTGCCCGGCGCTCTGAGTGAACTCTCGATCGATCAACAGGGTGGCTCCATCCCGCGCCTCGAGTGTTCCCTGGTTGGCGAATGTGTCCATGGCGCCAAAATGCGTTTGCCGCCCAATCCCCTGGACGAGCACCCGGCCGCGGTTGATGAGTGTCGAGTCGCCGGTGTTGATGATCATAACTATATTGGTATTGAAGTAATCTCCGCTGATCGAGGTGAGATTCCGCATTTCAACATCCGGCCCCAGTGTGACCGTGTGGCTGCCGATGACTACAAACGCGGCTTTCGCATCGAGGTTCGGCGTCGTGTCCAGGAATAGCGCGTTGTCGATCACACCGTCTTGGTGGAGCTCGAATGCCGTGTAATTCGCCGCGCCCTCCGCCGAGAAGCGCGCTGAGCCGGAAAACGACGCTCCGTTGAGAAGCCGGACTTTCGAGTGGTTCGAGGCGAGGTCGATGATCCCACTCACCGCGGTCCCGTCCAGTGTCCCATACGTTTCTGAACCGATGATGCTGCTCCCACGACCAATCGACAGACTGCCGCTGCCGGACGTCACGATCGAACCGCCCGCAATGCGCGCATCGCGGAAAGGGGCGGAGCTGGATGGATTCAGTTGGAGAACCGCCCCGTTCTCCACGCGGATCATGCCTTCGTTCACGATGCTGCTGCCGGGACTGACGGCCAAACGGCTCTCCGGACTCAGCCGGACGCTCCCCTTCGCCGCCCAGGTGCTGATGGCCATCGAGACGTCATTCGAAATCGTGGTCAACGAGCCCTCTGCGGTCTCGAGCATCCCGCCCTGATCGCCAAGGAGCGGCGAGCCCAGCGAGCCTCCAACCCAGTCGAGGCTGCTCGTCACCTTCAAGATGTCGCCGGAAGCTAGCCCAACCCCCCCGCCTGAAACGATCTCCGCGTGTGCAACGGTCAGTGTCCTCGATGGAGGTGCGACCCGGGCGAACCCGGCGAAGCGCACCACGTCCGATGGGAGCGCGTCGCGGACTATGTGAAGACTCTCCAGGAACACTACGATCCCGCTCGCCTCGGGGAACGACGCCTCTGGCTGGAGGGCTCCCCACTTGAATTCGACAACAGCACCGGGCTCGACGGAATACACACCCGTGAACGGAAAGTCCTCGGGACTGGAGTGCCCGTCTTTGCGTCCGAGTTCGAGGGACGCGCCGGCGGCGACTCGGAAGGCGCCGCCTGGTTGTGATAGAGCGGGCACCTCGAGCCGCCCACTGAGGGCATCCACCAGACCCGAGTTGCCGAAAGCCCAGTTCAGACGCGTCCATGTTCCAGCCCCAGTCTTCTCGAAGGTGCCCGAGTTGACAAAAACGCCCCTGAAACTCGACGGTGCCGCAAGCGTCCCGCCCAGGCCGTTCCCCGCAGCCAGAAACGTCGCACCCCCGCTGTTGTTGAAGACAGCCCCATCGTGAAGCCCGAAGACCGAATCCTCTGGCGTGATGCCGCCAGTCCAGACAAAGCGGCCCGAGTTGTTGAAAGTCCGCCGGTCCAGAACAAACCAGGCATTCTCCGGCGCCACTCCCTCGGCGCCCGAGTCGAGCGCAAAGACCTGGGAGGGCATGTCTCCATGAATCGAGCCGGCCCACGTGAGTGCGCCTGCCACCGAGAGCGCCGTGCTTCCCCCGACACTGCTGTTCTCCCCAATCACGAGCACGGGGAAACTGACTGGATTGACCGAGTCGAAACGAAGATGGGCAAGGGTTGTGCTTGTCTTGTCGATCGTGTAGCTCCCTGATAGGAAGGAGTTCCCTGTGTCGAACACGACCGACCCAGGACCGCTGATCGACGAACCGGCGCCCGTTTGAACATCTCGCAGTTGAAGACTCCCCCCATTCTCGACCCTCCACGCGCCTGCATCGGAGGAGACCGCGGCCTCGATTCGCAGCGAGCCTGCCTCGACCTGGACCGTGCCCGAGTTGACAAATGGAAGAGCCGAGCTGTTGCCGGTGTCGGCGAACAGGAAAGTGCCTTGACCGGTCTTGATCACCGTGCCCTGGTTGTTGAGGCCGTCAGGTGTCTCGCCCTCGCCAAACCAATCGCCAATCCACGCGCCGGCTCCTTCCAACAACACCAGGCCGTCGGGAAGATTGCGCAGCCCGGTGTTCACTCCGTAGTCGCCGCCAAGATTCAGGCTGATCCCGTCTGACAGTGTCAGATTGCCTCCGTTCGACACGAAGGTGTTGCGCAGGCCCAGCGCTCCGCTCCAGCGGTTCGTGGCTGTGGACATCAAGGCGATCGACCTCCCATCCCCGGACGTGATCCCGCCCCCGGTCCACCCGAATTGCGTCAGGATCAACAGCGGTTCGCTCTGTTGGAGATCAAGGGTGCCCCCGGAAAGCGCGAGGCGACTTACGCTGGCGTCTTGGTCCAGCGTTACCCACCCTCCGCCGATCACGGCATCGTATCGATCGCCGGCCAGAGGCTGGCCGTTATTTGGCACAAGGGGGTTGGTGTCCCAGTTGGCGGCCTCTGACCAGGCCCCATCTCCTCCAATCCATGTCGAAACAGTCTGGGTTTGACTTGGCAAGGCACCGGTCAGGACGGCTGTCGACAGGGCCAGAGCGGAGGCGAAACGAAGGTGTGTAGACATCTGATGCAGAAATGGTTGAGATGGGTTTTGTCCCTACCTTTTGGGGGTGCTGTATTGTGACTTTATATAATTTAACAAAGTAACACACATAATAGACATGCCGCAATGTAGCTGCGCGCAGGGTTTTGCCAAATCGAATCCTTTCGAATCGTCGGCCTGCCAAACGGCTGCTCCCTATTCACCGGCAACAGCACTGGGGCCGCTCATCGCGCCTCTTTCGTGTTCTTCGGTTCTTCGTGGTGAATTCCAGTCATTCCTGAACACCTAACCCGCATAGCAGTCCTCTTGCGAGATCTGACCGCCCGGTGCACTGGCGGGGTGTATACAGTGAGCAATGTATCCGCCCCGGCGGGGCCACGGGGACACGATTCGTCCCGGTCGTTCTCCCCGCCGGGACGGATACATCATGCGGGTTAGGCGATAATCGGGGGCGCCGAAAAGAGCTTGCGGTCGGGCGGATCGACGGTGACATTCAAAGTCAATGAGCATTGCCGAGATGAAACGGGCCGCGGAGGTCTTGGGTCCCGACGAGCGACTCGAACTCGTAGCTTATCTCCGCCAGCTCGCCAAGCAGGACGACCCCGAATGGCAGGCCGAGATCGGCCGCCGCCTCGATCGCTGTCTCGACGGGAACGGGCATCGAGCCGACGATCTGTTGGCCCTCCATGACCGCCTATCCGAAGCCGAGCGCTGATGGATCCCTAAGAGAAAGAGCGTCTCATGAAGCGGGGAGGATCATGAAGGACGGATGACCCTCTGACGACAATTAGAATTCACCACAGCGACAATTAAAAATCACTAGTGGTGCCGGTTAAGTGATTCACGGTTTGTTCATCTCGTTGTTTGTCTCTAACCCTCTGCACCAGCCCCTTCGGCGGAGCGGAGTCTTTGGCGCCGCCAGGCGCCGGTCGCCGGTTTCAAGACTCTGGCGAATGATCTTGCCATCGACCTTCGTTCTGCCGTAAAAAGTGCCGCTGCTGACGTATTGCAGCAGGTGTGGGATCTTTGGAAAAGAGCGCCACTTGCCGTCTTTGGAGAGGCGGTGGCCGGTTGGTCTGCCCGTTGTCTCACTCGTGGAGTTCGGAGTCGCTCTCACGACCGGAACCAACGGTATACAAAGGGCGGATACAACGCGAAAAACTAGAGGTCAACAACCTGTTGTAAGTCGTTGGTAATAAATGGATGCGCGCGTGGCGGAATTGGCAGACGCGCTAGATTCAGGTTCTAGTGGGTAACACCGTGCAGGTTCAAGTCCTGCCGCGCGCACCAGACTCCCAACACCCGTTCAGTCCCCGGCATTGAGGGGCGTTCGATAGCGGTATTTCCTGGGCAGTTCGAGGACCGCCTTGAGCCGTTTCATGCCGTCCGTGCAAGTGGGGGCGGACAGGGATGCGGCTGCGACGCAGACACCGGCTTCCAGACAACGCTTCAACTCCCAGCCCTCGTGGAGCCCGATGAGAACGCCTGCGCAGAAGGCGTCGCCTGCGCCGGCCATGCCGGCGATGTACTTGGGCGGCAGGTTGAGCGAGGGTTGCCAATGGTCATCGCCCTTGCGGGTGCGGGCGAAACCGCCTTCGGGGAAATGGATCACGACAAGTTCCTTGACTCCGAGCTGGAGCATGGCGCCCGCGGCGTGGCGGAGGGAGACCGTATCGAGGGATCCATCGGCCTGGCGGATTCTGAACCCGGTTGTCTTGCCGGCTTCGATCTCGTTGAGGATGCAGTAATCGACGTGTTTCAGGGCGGGCGTCACGATGCGGTTGAAGCGGTCGCTGTCTTCGCTCACGACGTCGACGCTGGTTTTGACGCCGGCGTTTTGAGCGCGGGCGAGCAGGGCGGCGGCCTTGGTGCCGCAGGTCTTGTCCGGCTTGTCCAGTTCGTCGAGGAGGAGCAGGTAACCCAGATGGAACATCCGGGCTTTGATCTTCGCAAAATCGAGATCGGCGCCGGTCCAGAGCGCATTGGCGCCCCGCATATGGAAGAATGTGCGGTTGCCGCCTCCGATTTCGGTCATGACATCGGTGTAGGAGGTCGGGGCTGCGGTTGTCTGGCGCAGGTACTTGGTATCGATGTTATGACGCTGGCAATTCTCGATGATCGTCTGGCCGAGGGCATCTTTGCCAACCAATCCGGCCGCCATGATCGGGAATGTAACCCCCAGCTTGGCGAGGTCGATGGCCACGTTGTAAGGAGCGCCCCCGGTGCCCTGGCTTTGGGAGCGGATGTTGGCCAACTGCTCGCGCTGCGGGTAGACGTCGACCAATTTGACCTGGTCAATGATCCAATTTCCTCCGCAGAGAAGTCCGTTGCGGACAGAGACAGATTTCTTGTTCATGGAATATTAGCGAGGCTCCGCCTCAGACCAACGAGGCATATCGCCAGTTCGTTTGCGCCGGGCTTTGGTCATGACAATGAACAGTCGACGCCTCGCTAAGCGGCGCCGCTGCGCGGCGCAAAAACTTGACTCATTGAGCACACATTCTGAAAAGGAAGTCACTCTAGGCGCGCTCACGATCACGGGAGTGTTCGCGCTCTGGAACAAGGCGAGTGTAAGCAGGGGCAGAGGGGTTGTCACCAGCAAAGTGTGCTTCGAGCCGCCGCCGCTGCTGCCACAAGATTGCGCAGAGACTGGGAGGGAGGGACGGCTCATTCGCCAAAGAATGAGGTTTGAGAAGCGGCTCGTGACGATGCAACCCCTCGCAGCCTTGTGAGATGTCGATCCAGGGAATCCTTGACCCCTTCACCGCAGGTCAGGAACTTGACTTGTCTACAGCAGGTTTATCCGGTCAAGGATTCTAGCCTGCATTTCTAACCAATTTTTGCCACCCCGACGCAGGAGATCACAACAGAAGTCACCATGCAGGCTACGAAAGCAAA
>CAYPUR010000198.1:0-9013 GCA_964413865.1 uncultured Verrucomicrobiota bacterium | reverse complement strand
AAACGCTCCGCGGCCATTTGCTGCGATTCGGTCGGCAGGCGGCAGACCGTCTTGCGCACCAGAAACCGCTTCGTCGTCGTATGAACTCAACCACCCCACACCATGGACACCACCAAACCACCTGAATGCTGGGCGAGCGACGCCAACGCTCGCGCTCTCCGCGTCGAAACCGCCCCGGACGTGCTCTGCTGCTCCCCTTCGACCAGTTCGTCTTCGCCGAATGCCATGCTGAAGAGAAGGAGCAGCAGCTCCACTTGGTCTTTGCCACCCACGAGGTTGTGGTGCGTGGCCATTCCCTCCGCCGGATCGAGACGGCGATGCAGCGCATCGAGTTGTCGCACGTGGCCTGCCTCCCCGCGAACTACCGGAGCCTCGTGGCCGATGGGCAACCGTTCATCCGCGAAATCGCCGTCCAGGAAGTGAACGAGGCAGCAGGCACGCAGCAGGGAAGCCCCAAGTAGCCGTCGATCTCTTCCGGCCCAAACCCAGGGGCGAGAAAGCAGATTGGATGTTTATACAACTATCTTGTATATTTGCGGCGTGCCAAACCCGAGGCAATCCGCCGCTGACGCCCTGTTCGAGATCGTCGAAGGGCAGCAAGGCTATTTCACCGCCAAGCAGGCCGCCGAGGTCGGCTTCCTGCTCGGCAGCCAGGCGCACCACGTCAAGGCGGGCAACTGGGTTCGGGTCGAACGCGGGATCTACCGACTGGCGCGTTTCCCCCGGTCCATGGAGGAACAATACGTGATCTACTCCCTGTGGTCACGGAATCGAGCCGGCGAGCCGGTCGGGGTCTATTCCCATGAGACCGCTCTGAGCATTCACGATCTTTCGGATGCCAATCCTTCGAAACTCCACATGACTGTGCCGCCCAACTTCCGCCGCACCGCACCCACCCCTGAGGTGCTGGTGCTGCACCGCGCTCGGCTCGCAGAGGACGACGTTGAACGGCGCCAGGGATTCGCCGTAACTCGGCCGATACGAACGGTGGCCGACGTCGCCTCGCTGGGCCACCAAGAGTTCGCCGAACAAGCGCTTCGCGATGGGGCGTGGCGCGGCGTGATCACCCACCGGCAGATTCTCGAACTGCGGCGACAAGGCGGTCATCCGGAGTGGTTCGATCGGATGCTGGAGCGATACAGCGCATGAAGCCACGATACGCAACCGCTGCGGCGCTTCGAGCGGCTCTGGAAATCCGGCTGAACACCATGGCAGCCGAGCAAGGGCTCGACCTCCAGAGACTACGTCGGCAGGTCGCGTTCGACCGTTTCTTGTGCCGGCTCTTTCGTCACGCCGATTCACCGTGGCTGTTGAAGGGGGGCTACGCCATGGAACTCCGCACTCGGTCAGCCCGCACGACGCGAGACATCGACCTTGGGCTCCTCAAAATGCCGGGTGGCGCCAAGGAGTGGGATGCGCTCGCCGTCCGCAACCTCCTGGCCGACGCGGCGAGTCTGGATCTCGAAGACGGTTTCGCCTTCGTGATCGGTGAGCCAGGACTCGACCTGGACGCCGCGCCGTATGGTGGCTCCCGCTTCCCCGTCGACGCCCGCATGGCCGGTCGACGATTCATGAGTTTCCATTTGGATGTGAGTGCGGGGGACGTGCTCCGAGAGCCCTTCGAGCTCCTGGAAGGACGTGACTGGCTCGGCTTCGCCGGCATCGCTCCCTCAAGAGTGCCGGCAATTTCGCGGGAGGAGCAGTTCGCTGAGAAGTTGCACGCCTACTCGCTGCCACGTGAGGGCAGGCCGAACTCGCGGGTGAAGGATTTGGTAGACCTGCTACTGTTGATCGAATCGGGCACGCTTGATGGCGACCGCGTGAGGCAGTGCATCGAGGCGACATTCCGCCGCCGCGACACTCACCCGGTTCCGTCGCCGCTCGGAGCCCCGCCACAGGGTTGGGCCGGATCGTTCGCGGAGATGGCTGCCAACTGCGGGCTGAGCCAGGACTTGGCGGCAGCGTTCTCGCGCGTCGCCGAGTTCATCTCTGGCCTGCGCCGATGACGATCGAACGTGCGGCCATGTCGAGCAGGGCCGGCCGTTCGGCGGCCGGGAAGAGGCCGGTGATCATCGGATGCACCTTGCGCCGGGTCCACGCAGAAGGATTGAAACCGGGAGGTACACGCTGATGCCGATGGCCTTGCTCGCCCTGCCGGACCTCGTCGAGCAAGGCAATTCGAAGGTGCCTTTCGTAGCCCGTCAAGCGCTCGAGGGCATGGCGTCCCGGAAACGCGCTCCCCAACGGATCGGCCTCGCCGGTGGCCAAGAAGTGCGCGACCTCGTGCTCAAGTTTGGAGTTGGCGGTTGGTTTGTCAGACATTGGGCGCTGGGGAGAGGGGCGACGCCGGAACCGGCTGGCCTTTGCCTCGCAGCATCTGGTCGACTGCGGCTCTGGGTTTTTGGATGAATTCGGCGCGGGTCATTCTCTGCCTGCGTGCAGTCTCGGGTATTGATTCGATGGAGACAATCACTGAACATGGCGGCTTTGAAACCGATGATATGAATGAGCCGAAGCGACCGATTGTGATGACCACGACGAACGAGTTGTTCCTGCCCGCGCGCATCATTTATCGGGTTGCGGACCGCGCGCGGGTGCTGGCGACGTTTCGCGGGCTTCGTTGCATGACGCTGGAGCCATCGGGGCGCTGGACCTGGAACTATGAGTTTGAAGCAAAAGAGATGGGCTTTCCGCCAGCATACGAGGAGGTCCCACCCGAACGGCAACCGGTGGTTCTGGCCGCTTGTTATTGGGTCGGATCGGACGGGCTGCATGTCTATCTCCGATCGACATTGCGCCTGACGAAGTTCCTGGTGTTCTTCGACCGACAGGTGCCGCGCCATTGTGCCCGAGGTGAGTTTATTGACGAATACAATCTGCTGACGGTGCAGGCTCCGCGACAACCGCTCCCCAAGCCAGAGGATTTTTTTCGGGACGAATCCAAACTCGTGTTTTCGGACTTGGAGTCCCTGCTCTCAGATTCGTCCACGGCGGCGGACCTGATGCGATCGGCAGCCGAGCGAACCCTGGAGCCGCTGGAACGGCATCGGCTGACAGCCTTTTATGAAGATGGCCCGGAACACATGGTCCATTCGATGCGGCTCCGCGAAATCCTGGCCATGGCACAGTATCGCTCCGCGGAGCCGATTCGACCGCTGGAGGTATTGCAGCGGGCCCTGGAAGGTTCCGGGGCAATTCCTGCCGCCATGGCCAAAAGCAACGACTCAAGACCGATCATGCCGACGCCCGATCTTTCGGCGAGCGGTGCGGAGATCCCGGCTTCAGCCAAGATGGAGAGCGTCGGATTCTCCTTCCTGAAAGAGGATCGGGCGCTCGGGCGGGAGTTCTTTGAGGTGACTTCGGATTCCGGGGCGCCCGAGCGGCACGTGGTTGCGTTCGGTTGTTGCGGCAATCCTGCGTGCGACTGCCGGGTGCTGGAGTTTTGGCTTCGGCCCTTGTCTGACTCGGGTGCGTCCGGGCAGACCCGCCACTTGCAGTTGGACATCGAAGCTCAGCAAGTTCGTTGCACGCTGCCGGCGGAGGACATCGACCGGCAGCTTGCCAGAGAACTGGCTTCGCGCTTCACGGCGGAGGACTGGGCGCTGGCGGCACAACTCTATCGATCGGACAAGGCGGATCATTCCGAGCCTGAGGATGCTGATGATTTGGAGGCAGCTTTTCCTGGGGAGGTGTTGGCCGACTCAAGTATGATGATGCAATATCAGGAGGTCTTTCCAAACGCGCGCACCATTTGTTTCGAGACGGCCGGCAGCTCATGGGTCGTTTTCGAACGCTATTGCACCGGGCCCGATTGCAGTTGCCAAGAGGTTCACTTGGACATCGCCAAAGTGCCCGGCAATATCGCCCGACAGCCACATGTGGTCGTTCAAGAGAAGGCTGTAGCGTCCGTCAGCTACAACTACGCAACGGGCGCGATCGATGTGAGAAAGGCAGCGCCACCCGGTTGGCCGTCTGCCCTGGACCTGTTCGCCGCGCTGCACGCTGCGAATCCCGAACTCGAAGTTCGGCTACGGCGGCGCCAACGAGTTCTGCGCCAGCTGCACCGGAACGCCAAGCGAGCACAGAACGCCCGAACTCCGGCACAGGCCCGGCGGCCACCGACGAAAGTCGGGCGCAATGAACCTTGCCCGTGCGGCAGCGGTAAAAAGTACAAACATTGCTGCGGTCGATGACCGATTGCGCTTGTGGTGGGATCAGCCAACCGATCGTGGATTCCAGGACGCGCGCGACCATGAGTCCAAACGTTTTCGGGCGGTGCGGTATTTGTCTCCTTACCGATTATTGCGTTCAGCGGCCCGTGCTTTGCATGGCTTACCAAGGGAGGGGGTGCAGGACTAAACTGCGGGTGTGGCAGAACTGACGATTCAGTATCCCGATGACCTGCTCGTGGCGAGCGGCAAGCCGCGCAAAGCGGTGGAGGATGAACTGCGCGTGGTGCTCGCGATGAAGCTCTTTGAACTGGGCCAGTTCTCCCTGGGCAAAGCCGCCGAGCTGGCTGGAATGGGCAAGGTGCGTTTTATGGATGAGTTGGGCCGGCTGCGTATTCCGGTCATCGACCTTGATGACGTTGGAACTCAGGAGGAGATGCGTGCCGCCCGAGGAGATCATCATCGCGGATAGCAGCCCGCTGATTGGCTTGGCGCGGATTGCGATGCTCCCACTCTTGCCGAAATTGGCCCGGCGAATTGTGGTGCCGCCAGCGGTTCGGTCGGAGATCACCGAGGCCAAGCATGAAGCGCCTGGGGCGAAGGACGTCGGGGACCAGTTTTGGATTAAGACGTTGGCCCCGGACCCGGCAATCGTGGCGCCGCTGCGGATTCTGGTGGGACTCGGAGAGGCGGAAGCCATCGCACTGGCGCAGCGGGAACCGGCGTCGGTGCTACTCTTGGACGACCTACGGGCGCGTATCGCCCGAGCAAATCTGTGTCCAAGACTGTGCCAGACGGAGTTAAGCCGAGTAGTGACCAGGGCGCGACTACGCTTGAGTAGTGCGGAAAGCGTGCTACGTAAGTGCTTGGAAATGGGCGCAAATACGTCCAATTCCGACCCTCGCCTCCAGGAGTAGTGGCACAAACCCAGTTGCACGCTCGCCCCTCCGTGGTGAGAAGGAGTTCGACGGCCATTCGGTGCGTGTCTGGAAAGATCGGGACGGCAGCCTTTGGCTGGAGTGTGGCACACCGGGGTGTGACGGGTCGCCCATCGACTGGGCACCGTATCCGTGGTGGGATCCCGATCATCCGCTGACCCGGGAGTATGAGGCCGAAGCTGGAGAATCCCTGGAGGACTGAGCGGGCCTTCGTCCCGCCTGCACGAATCCCCGGCTCAACCAAAAGGATCGGATCGACTCGCCGGCGGGGCTGCGGTATCGTCGGCGCATGACCTCGACCGGTGAGGCGGGAGTCTCGACTCTGACAGCGTCGGCGGACACCCCGATGGTGAGCGGCGGTACGTTGACGCAGCATTCCTCAGCCGCCGAGAAGATCGCGCTGTTCCGTTCCCTGTTTCGCGGGCGTGACGATGTGTATCCGCGTCGATTCGAAAGCCGGAAGACGGGACGCTCAGGCTACCAGCCTGCCTGCGGCAACGAGTGGGTACGGGGCGTCTGTGAGAAGCCGCGGGTCAAGTGTTCTGAGTGTCCACACCAGTGCTTTCTCCCGGTGACTGACGAAGTCGTTCGCTGGCACCTTTCGGGCTGTGATAGTGCCGGACGCGACTTTGTGATGGGGGTCTACCCGATGCTCCGGGACGAGACTTGCCACTTCCTGGCAGTGGACTTCGACGGGGATCACTGGCGTGAAGACGCATCCGCGTTCCTGGAAACCTGCCGCAAGCTCGACATCTCCGCGTCACTCGAAAGATCCCGGTCGGGTAACGGGGGGCATGTCTGGTTCGTTTTCGAGGAAGCAGTGCCGGCGACTCAGGCGCGCAAATTGGGAACGTTGGTCCTGACGGAGACAATGGAGCGCCGGCCCGAACTGGGATTGCGGTCGTATGATCGGCTCTTCCCAAATCAGGATACGTTGCCGAAAGGAGGATTCGGCAACCTCATTGCCCTGCCCCTGCAGCGGCGGGCACGGGATCAGGGCAACAGCGCGTTCGTTGACGAGGCCTTCAATCCGCATCCCGATCAATGGGCGTTCCTGGCGTCGGTCCGGCGCGTGTCGCGACCACAACTCGATGGCGTGGTGCAGGCCGCCGAGGGCCGGGGGCGCATCGTCGGTGTCAGGATGGCCGCAACGGATGGCGAGGATGATGCCCCCTGGACCGCTCCGCCCTCGCGACGAAGGAAAGAAGCCCCGATCGAGGGTCCGTTGCCCGTGGAACTGGAGATCGTGTTGGCCGACCAGATCTACATTGCCAAGCAAGACCTGCCGCCAGCATTGCGGAATCGCCTGATTCGTCTGGCCGCGTTTCAGAATCCCGAGTTCTACCGCGCCCAGGCGATGCGCCTGCCGACTTACGACAAGCCGCGGGTGATCGCCTGCGCCGAGGATTGCGGCCAACACATCGGTCTTCCTCGGGGCTGCCTCGAAGAGATCAATGGGTTGCTCAAGGAACTGAGGATCCGATCGGTCGTGCGCGACGAGCGATTCCGTGGCCATCCGCTCGCGGTCGGTTTTCGAGGCGAGCTGCGTGCCGAACAGCAGGCGGCAGCGCAGGCCCTGCTAGCGCATGATACCGGCGTGTTGTCAGCGACCACCGCGTTCGGGAAAACGGTGATTGCCGCTTGGCTAATCGCCCAGCGTGGCGTGAACACGCTGGTGCTGGTTCATCGCCAACAACTGCTCGAACAGTGGGTGGATCGGCTCGCGACTTTCCTCGGCCAATCGCCCAAGGAGATCGGGCGTCTGGGCGGCGGTCGCAAGAAACTCAATGGAATCCTGGACGTGGCCCTGGTGCAGAGCCTGGTGCGCAAAGGGGTGGTCGACGATCGGGTGGCGGACTATGGCCATCTGGTCGTGGACGAATGCCACCATCTTTCCGCCCACAGCTTCGAAGAGGTCGCGCGGCGGACGAAGGCCCGGTTCGTCACCGGGCTCTCGGCCACCGTCGTGCGGAAAGACGGACATCATCCGATCATCTTTATGCAATGCGGGCCGGTCCGATACCGCGTGGACGCCCGACAGCAAGCCGCGGCCCGGCCCTTCACCCACCAGGTCATCGTCCGGCCCACCGGGTTTCGGTCACCCCTCCCTCCCGATGAGGATCTCAGGATTGAGTTTCAGAAGGTGCAGGAAGCGCTCGCGCAGTGCGCCAGCCGCAATCAGATGATCTGCGAGGATGTCCTGGGAGCCCTGCGCAAAGGCCGATCGCCGCTGGTGCTGACGGAACGAACGGAGCATTTGAAGGCGCTGGCTGACCAACTCCGGCAGCATGTCCCGCAAGTCATCACGCTCCAAGGCGGTATGGGAAGAAAGGCTTTGCGCGAGGCGTTGACGCGGCTGGCCGACAGTACGGACCCAGCTGGGCGGGTCCTCTTGGCGACCGGCAAATACATCGGTGAAGGCTTTGACGACCCGCGATTGGATACGTTGTTTCTGGCTTTGTCGGTTTCGTGGCGCGGGACCATCGCCCAGTACGTGGGCCGACTGCACCGGCTCTACGACGGCAAACGCGAGGTACGGGTGTACGATTATGCTGACCTCGATGTACCGATGCTCTCGCGGATGTTCGATCGCCGTTGTGAAGGTTACGAAGCGGTCGGCTATACGATTCTCTTGCCCGCCAGTGCCCTGCCCGGCTGGCCGGCGGATGTGCCCTTGCCCGTCGATCCGGAATGGAAACGCGACTACGCCGCCAGCGTGCGTCGGTTGATACGAGACGGCATTGACACACCACTGGCTCACCTCTTCGTGCACGCAGCGCGGGCGCCCTCGCCGGAGTCCGTGGGTGCCGATCGGGCGCGGAGTGCTTCGGAGGCGTTCCTCCTGCGCCGGCTCGAAACCCTGATGGAAACGGCGGGCCGATTCCGACTTAACGTGAAGCTCCCCATTCCATTCGACAGCATGGGCAGTATGGAGGTGGACTTCCTGTGTGCCGACGCGAGGGTGGTGATCGAATTGGATGGAGCGCAACACCTCACGGATGCCCAAGCCTACCGGCGGGATCGACAGAAGGATGCGCTCCTGCAAGAGCACGGATTCTTCGTCCTCCGCTTCCTGGCGGAGGATCTGGCCAAGGAGCTCGATGCGGTCCTGGATGCCATCCTGCGAACCCTCGCACATCGAGAGCGCAGGTCTGGCAATGGTCACCACGCCTCTCCGGGGTCGTTTGCCTAATCGCCCGGCCCCCCTCAAACCACACGGCCGGTCCGAACGGGATGTGCTCGTTCTTCCAGCCCCGGAGCACGAATCGGTCAGTCGGGCGTAAAGTCGAACCCTTCCTGCAACAACCCGGCCCTCACGGCGACCAACAAGGGATCGTTGGCATCAAGCACGCGGATTGTGGCGCGGCCGATTACGGTGCGGCCAATCAGCACAGCTCCTTGCCAATGGAAGTGATCCTCCCACCTGTCCTGTCGCCGGTGAAACAGGCGCGTGGATTGCCCCGTCGCAGGGTCGATACCGGTCATATTCGGCCCCTTTTGGAGTTTGCAGTGGTTACACGCCCAGGCGAGGTTCTCGATCACCGCTTCACCCCCATGCTGTCGAGCGAGTCCATGATCGCCGTGAAAGGGCCGCACTGATCGGTCCTCGGGGAAACAACAATACTCGCACCGCCCGTGGGCGCGCTCACGCACCAGCTCGCGGAGCCGCGGGTCCATCGCCGACTCAGGTGCGGTGCACCAACGATAAGCGCGCCTTGGATTGGAGCAATTCGATCAGCAGCCCCACGCGATCGTAAGCCTCGGCCTCGCGACGCTGCGCAGGAGTCAGGATATCCTGTTGAGCTAACTCACCGAGGTGCTCCATGCGCCGCAGGTCAGCGGCGGGCAGTCTCAGCAGTTCTCATTTTGCGTGCAGGGGCTTGATGCCGGGTGAGGGCACCCGGC
>CAYPUR010000197.1:0-9035 GCA_964413865.1 uncultured Verrucomicrobiota bacterium | reverse complement strand
GTCCCCCGACCCGGCGCCCTGAGCGCTCTCAAAACGAGAACCGCTGGGAGTGCACGCGCGGGTCGCGGGTCCGCGGGGCGGCGGGTCCCCCCGGCCCGGCGTCCGCACCGATGTCTCTCTTCGCGCCGCGTGGGGCCCGCCTGCCGCGCCGCCCCTGCCGTTCAAGGATGCAACTGGCCCGAGACCCTGGAGCGATCGGGGTGCGACGATTCTCGCGCAGTGGGTTCGTTCCTGTTGGCGCCAGCATCGACAGCCCCAGCCAACTCGGCCTCGGAAACCCGGACGGGCCCGCGGACCAGTTCAGGCGTATTGAAATTGTCGATGCAGGTGTCGTAATACGTCGGGTCCTCCTGGGGTAGGAGCAAGGGCTTCGAGAAACGGGCGGCCGGATCGACATGGGTGATGAACAGGCGCGCGAAGACGCCGTCCAATCTGCGGCTGCTGAAGACCAGCCATCGACTGTTGTTCGACCAGCAATGCCATGTGTCTGCGTGGTCGCTGTTGATCGTCAGTCGCTCCCACTGGCGGGTGTCCAGGCGCAAGATGTGCAAGTCGCTCTCCGAGCGAAAGATCGGGAAACTGCCGGACTCGCTGACGGTGAACACGATGTGCCGTCCATCGGGGGACGGGCGGGGCTGCTGGGCGCTGAGGCGGTGTTCCGCGCCGGAGATGAGGGTTTCGGGTTTGCCCCAGCGATTCCGGTCCGGGTCGTAGGGGATGCGGAGAATGTCGTAACGAATGTTGCGCACCTCGGCCAGGGGCAGGTCTGGACCACTGCAATAGTAGAGGGAGCGGCCATCGGGCGCCCAACAGGGCCAATTCTCGTCGCGGTCCGGCGCGGCGATGGCCGCGGGCTTCTCGATCCTGCGGTCTTGCACATGGAGAATGCCGAGGTCCGAGCCCAGATGGTAGACATCGCGGTTGACCGGTCCGGCAACATGGAAAGACTGCCTGACCTCGTTGGCGGAGAAGGCCAGGAGTCTGCCGTTGGGATGCCAGGAAAGATATCCCATCTTGCTGTCGACGCGTGAGACACGGTTGCTCTCGACCAGGAGGGTGGGGGTTCCGAAAAGGCCGCGGAAACTCAGGGCGAACCGCTCGGGGGCGCCGCTCTGGAAGGTGTGGCAGTTCACGCATCCATGCCCGATGGCAGCGTTTCGCAGGATCGGCCTCTCCTCGAAGGTCTCCATATTCCGCTGCCAGATCTCGAGGCGTTTGTAGGTCGAGTACAGGGGCAGGAGCCGACGATAGACGACGTACGGGTCGATCTCTTCCTGGGCAACCGTGTTCTCGAAAGGGGCGTGCGTTGTCCAGTCGCCCGCCGGATTGCGGATGGCGATGTTCCAACGCAGCGTGCCTCCGCGGTTGGCTTGAAGGAGTGCCTTCCATGCGGCAGGCGGGAAGCGGAAGTGCGGATGCGGTTGGCGGAGGTCGAGCGGCTGGCCGCGCGAGCCGCTCACGCCCAACCGATACTCGATGCCCGGTTCCCGGACAGCCAGGTTCAACGGCGCGAGATTGGGCGGAATCACCACATCGCGGTAATCCGGGTCAACGCGCGGCCATCGGAGAGCATCCGGGAGCTGCGTCTTTTCGCCGGAGCCGGGGGGCGATGCGTTCTCAGAAAACCGGTTTGTGTCCAGCGCCGGACTCGAACCGCGACTGGTCGCGGCCAGCAGCAGGCCCGCGCACGCTAGAATCCTCGAAATCCTGAACATGTGGTCACCCAGGGAGGTTCTGGGCGCCTCTCTTGCTCCAGGTTTCGAGGATTCTACAGAGCGACGCGCGAGAGAGAGAGCCGAGAGGGTGTTGGGGTTGCACATGAGGCAATGAAGATTGTGACTTGTCCGCGGGGCGCCTCGCTGGCCAGACCCGCGGCACACTCCGCGCGCCAGGGGCGGACGGATGGCGGCACCGAGTCGGCGCAGCGGACTGACTGGGCCAGCAGCTATTCATGCAGTGTCGTGCTCTTTGAAGCCGGGAGCCGGCTTGCCGGCTCGGGTGGGTTGAACAGATAGTAGTGCCAGTACGTGTTGCCGAATTCACGGCGAGCCTCGGACCGTGCTTGTTCGGGCGAGCCCGTGCCGCAGTTGAGCATTTCCCGGAACCGCTGGAATCTCGATGCCACCTTCGGCGGCACGCGCTGGACCAGGGCCTCGAGAGAAATGCCCGGGTACAGATGCCGGTGCAGCAGCACGGCTTCGGCATAGTGGCGGGGCAGAGGGTCCTCGAGAGTCTGGGGCGAGGTGGCCAACACTCGCACGGCGTGCAGCAGCCGTCGCTCGAATAGCTGATGAGCAAGAAGGAACTGAAAGGCCATGCGATTTGTTGGATTCGCCTCGAGTGCCATCCGCAGCAACCGTTCCGTGGTGAGCCCCGCGGCGATCTGATCCCCCTTCAACAGGTTTGCGCGAATGCGCGGCATGGCGGGATCGGCCGTGTCCAGCGAGTCGGCGGCGAGCGCGGCGCGAAACCGCAGGGCCCAGGCTTCGTGCTCCGGACAGGCCTCGAGCCGGTTCAGAAAAACGACGGCGGCATTGGTCAATCCCCTGGCCACATGCAGACGGACCAGCGTGCGCAGGGCCGAAGGATTCTCGCCTTCCATCTCGATCGAGTCGAAGGCCAGACGCTCCGCCGCGTTGAGGCATCCAAGCTGAAGGAGGGTCCCCGCAAGCTGCGCCGCGCCGGCAAAGGCCTCGAGATTGCTGGTCGAGAGCAGATCGGGGCCGGGGCGGTCGAACCAGGCAAATTGCTCCTCGGGGAGGCGTCCGGTTTCGAAGAGGGCACGGACCGCTACCAACCTCGCAATGGCATTGGTCAGCGGGTCGCCGACGAGGCCGTCCAGCACCGCGCTCCAGTCCTCCCTCTCGACCGGGTGCTGAATCTGTCGCGCAAGCACCGGCTGCGCATCGAGCGCCCGGGCCGGCCAGCACGCACCGGACAGGAGCGCGTAAATCGCGAGAAACCAGACGGTGCACCAACGAACACAACGCAGGTTCTCAGGCCCGGGAACGTTCCACCGGTGGCGTGGCCTCGTTCTCGCGCGCCCTCCGGTCCGTGACATCCCGGGCCTTTTGCCCGACATCCCGGCGAACTGTGACGAGGTCTCGTCGCCAGCAGTTCTCATTTTGCGTGGAGGGCCTTGACGCCGGGTGAGGGCACCCGGCCTACAGCATCGAAGAATGCAGCGGTTGTAGGCCGGGGCCCCCGACCCGGCGCCCTGAGCGATCTCAAAACGAGAACCGCTGTCTCGTCGCTGCTTGCCATGCGATGCGGGGCAGCGTGATCCCGAGATGGCAGCGGATCAAGCCCGATCGAGGCGATCCGCGATTCGCCTCACAACTGCTGCATCGCCTGGTCCAGGGCGGCGTAGAGGGCCTGCATGCTCGATTCGGTTTCGTCGCCCATGTTCGAGATGCGGAAGGTGGATCCCTTGATCTTGCCGTAGCCGCCATCGATGAGAAAACCCTGATCTTTGACCAGCTTTTGCAGCTTGGGGACGTCGACGGTTCTCGATCCGGGCTTGGCGCCGTTGTTGACGCACGTGAGCGTCATTGATTCGAAGCCATTGTCCGGGAACAAGTTGAATCCGTGCCGCGCCGCCCAATCACGAGTCATCCGGGCCAGTTTGGCGTGCCGCGCAAAGCGGGCATCGAGGCCCTCGGCGAAAATGTCCTCGAGCTTCGATGCGAGGGCGTAGACGTGGCCGATGCTCGGGGTGCTGGGCGTCATGCTTTGAGCGGCGTTCTTTTGGAACTCGACCAGATCGAAGTAGTAACCGCGGTCCTTGGCGGCCGCGGCTTTCGCGAGGGCGGCGGGCGAGCAGGTGAACACGGTCAGGCCCGGGGGGAGGGCAAATGCCTTCTGCGATCCGGCGAGCAGGACGTCGATGCCCAAGGCGTCGAACTCGATCTTCACCGCGCTCATCGAGCTGACGGAGTCGATGATGAACATCACGTCGGGGTACTTCGCCTTGAGCGCCGCCAGTTCGGCCAGGGGACTCATCACGCCGGTCGATGTCTCGTTGTGAATGAACGTGAGCGCATCGAACTGTCCGGTCGCCAGCTTGCGATCGACTTCGCCGCCGCGGATGGGCGAGCCCCAGGGGACCTGCAGGGCCTCGGCCTCCTTGCCGCAGCGTTTCGAGACGTCGTTCCACTTGTCCGAGAAGGCGCCGCACATGCAATTGAGCACCTTCTTGTGCACCAGGTTGCGAACAGCCCCTTCCATCACTCCCCACGCCGACGACGTGCTCAGGTAGACAGGCTGCCGCGTGTAGAGCAATTCCTGGAGCCGCGGCTGGATGCTCGCGTACAGGTCTTTAAAGGCCTGGCTGCGATGTCCGATCATGGGCGAACAGAACGCGCGGAAGGTTTTCTCGCTCACTTCAACCGGTCCCGGTATGTGCAATTTGACGTGCGCCATAAATAGAATGACCGCGAAATTTTCACAGCCGCTGGCCGATGGCAAGCCGCGTTTTGCGGCAGATATCGGTGTTGTAGGCCGCGTGCCCCCACGCGGCGCGAAGACAGACACGGGTGTTTCGAGTGCGTTGCCCCCGCAGAGCGCGCTTGTCATGGGCCAGCCTGCCAGGCTATTGTGCGTCGACACACGCACACAGATACAGGGCTCTCGAGATCCCGCGGCAGGGTGGGGCCTTGGCCTCGATGCGGCGGAAGCCGGGCGGCCCTTCTTGAGCAATTCATTATGAATACAAAGCCAGCTCAACAGAGTCCGGGCCCGCTCTGGCTGGCGGCCGCCGCCGCCATGCTGGTCGCCACCGCGCCGTCCAGCCTCGCATCGATTCGGGCGCCTTACACGCCCGATGCAAACACCAAACTGCTGTTGCACCTCGATGACGCCGCCGAAAGCGGCATCGCCGCCAACGCGGTGGCCGGGGCGCCGTCGTTCATCGCAACGGCCAATCCGTCGGCCGCGACGCCGAGGCAGCCGACGCCGGGCATCCTGGGAGCGGCTGGGGCGTTGGGGGTGGGCTATGATTTCGGGACATGCGCCAACCTGAGCCACTCGAACAGCATGGCGCTGTTCATGGATGCGAATGGGAACGGCCTGGCTGACCTCGACACAAGCGGGAGCGCGCTGGGTGAGGACCGGGTTTCGGGATCGACATTCACGGGACTCTACGGCGAGTTCACACTCGAGGCGCTGGTCAACTTCCCAAGTCTCACCGGCGCCAACCGCGAGATCATCGCGATGGACAACAGCGCGGGCGCGACTAGCCGCCCGTTCCAATTCAGGCTCAACGCGACCGGCCAGATCGAGTTCAACAACATCGCCGTCTCGGGGGTGAACCCGAAGACAACACTGCCCACGACGGGTCCGGATGCTTTCGTGCCGAACCAGTGGTTTCATGTGGCGATGACCTATGACGGCGCGGGCGTGATCACGTTCTACTGGACGAAGCTGGACAGCGCGCGCACCCAGGCGAATGTCCTCGAGGTCCATTATGTCTCCACCGTGGACCTCTCGGGCGAAGCCGTCTTCACGATCGGCAACGAAAACCGCAACACCAGCGGCGAGGGCCTGATGGGCCTGGTGGACGAGGTCCGCATCAGCGATGTCGCCCGCGCGGCCGCGGACATGGTCTTCGACCCTGCGATCCAGGAAATCCCGCCGTCGATCGATCCGCAGCCCGAGAGCCAGTTCCTGGGCGTCGGTGAAACGCTGACGATCGCGGCGCATGCCAGCGGTTCCGCGCCGCTTTCCTATCGCTGGCAGAAAGGCAGCGGCGGGACATTTACCGACATTCCCGGCGAGACCTCCGACACGCTCTCGCTGCCCGTGACGTTTGCCACGCAAGGGGACTACCGGTTCGTAGTCACCAATCCGTACGGCCAGGCCACGAGCAGCGCGGCACAAATCAGGGTGGGCGCCATCTTCAGCGGTCTGTTCCCGACCGGTTTGAACGATGCGCACGGGCTCCTGATGGAGAACGAAATCGACCCGCATTACACGATCTGGTCGAGCGCGGATCCGGCCTGCCTGGGCCCTGACATGATCGTTCCGGCGGACACCGCGGATTACAGCGGCAATGACGAGAAGTCCAAGTGGATTTCGCCTGCGCCAACCCTGGGCGGAGTGCGCGGCATGTACACGTACCGCACCACGTTCGTCCTCGACTCGGCCGAGCCCGCCGGATCGTCCCTCTCCGCTTCCGTGCTGACGGGCGGATCGCTCAGCGTTGTCCTCAACGGCAAGCCCACCGGTGTCGCGAACCTGAGTCCGGGCTTCCCCGGTCCGCACCGCAACCTGTTCGCGTTCGAGCTGACGGACGGTTTTGCGCCCGGTTTGAACACGTTGGATTTCGTGGTGGACAACGCCACGACCGTGCCCAATGCGCCCGGAGGCAACGCGCTCCGGGTCGTCTCGATCCGCGGCGTGGGGCCCGCCCTGGCTTCAGAGCTTTCGATCGTCAGCCAGCCCGAGAGCCGGACCGTGCGCGAAGGCGGACGCGTCACATTCGCCTGTGTGGCCCATGGCCGCCCGCCCCTGAGCTACCAGTGGTTCGGCGACAGCGCCGCAATCCCCGGCGCCACGTCCCGCACCCTCAGCTATCGTCCGGTCGCGAGCGGCGCCCAGCCGACCGACTTCAAGGTCACGGTGAGCAACGACGCCGCCTCACTGACGAGTCAGACGGCGCGGTTGACGGTGGTGCCCGACAACCAGCCGATTGTCGCGGCCAGCCACGACCTCAACGGATTCGCCGGCGCGCCCTTGCTCTTGTCGCTTTCGACCCTGGTCCAGAAGGCCAGCGATCCCGATGGCGATCCGATCTCGCTTGCGGGCTTCGATTGGACCGGCGAGAACACCTCGAGCCCGGCGGAGATCACGCAAATCGACGCCGCGCTCGTCTACTCGAACGCGCCGGGATTCGCCGGCACCGACCGGTTCAACGTGACCCTGACAGACGGCCTGGGCGGCGATGCGGTCGTGGCGGTGAACGTGCAGGTGACGGCTGAATTGCGGCTTGCCGTCGCCGTCGAGCCGTCGGGCGCCGCGCGCCTCTCATGGCCGGCAGGGGCGACAACCCAGGGATTCAGACTGTACTGGGCCGATCGTGTCGACGCGCCAATCACGAACACCGTCCCCAGCCCCGTGTGGACCGACGCGGGCCAGAGCGTGGTCCGGATCACGCCCGACGCAGACCGCAGGTTCTATCGGCTGGCCTATCCGTAGCGGGGCTCGGCCCCAGACCTGCGAGGCCTGTTCCAGGCACGCCAGCGCTTGCCATTCAGGCATGCGCTGGCGGGCTGTAATCGATTCTGCGAACGATTCTGTTCGCAATGAATTTCCGCGGCTGTCTACCTTTGGCGCCGGACAAGTGCGAAGCCTGAAACTCGCAAGACGTATGAATCAACGCCTGGCCGCTCTCTCCTCGCTGGTTCTCGTTGGAGCGCTCGACGCCGCCGAGAGCTGGCCGGTCATCATCGATCTGAAATACGGACCGCACCAGGAGATCCGGGTGACGGGGCCTGCCGGGGAGGTCCAGCGCCGCATCCGGCTGCTGCGGGTGCAGGAGTACTCGTGGCCGAACCGGGCCCTCGCCGACGCCCCTGACCGCCAGGTCTTCCAGTCGGCTGAGGTCGAGGTCGATGTGGACGGCACGCGGGCAACTCTCAGGGCGCGTCCCTTCGAATCGCCCCGGCTGGTCAACGGTCTTCGGCTGTACGTCGAGGCGACGCGCAACTGGGCCACGACGCCCCAACTGGATCGGCTGTCGCAAGTGGCTGGGGACGTCCGGCTCTCCTGCGTGGCGGAAGGAATGACCTGGGGGCCGTCGGCACTGCGGTTCCCTATCAGCCAGTACCGCTGGCAGGCGAATACCTACCGGAACACCTGGTGCGCCCTGGTTCCGTACAACCTGCTCTACTACCACCGAGGCGAGGACTTCGGCGCCATCCCGGACCAACTCGAGGTGCTCTCGAGCCTCGGCGGAACGGTCGTCGGATCGCCCCTGCCGGCCGGCGACGGTGACTCGAACAGGCTCGAGATCCGGCATGCCTCAGGGGTCGACTTCCTGTATTGCCACATGAACATCGAGACGATCCTCCCCGCGCTGACCAACGGCGCGGTGGTCGCGCCCGGGCAGGTTCTGGGCCGGACCGGCATGACCTGGGCCGGACGCCGATCACAATCCAACGATCCGCATCTGCATTGGGGCGTGTCGAGGCAGGGCCAGTCCTTGGGGTCCTTTCCATTCCTGCTCGAAGCCTACCTCCGCGATTACCCCGACTCGGTCCTCGGCATGGCCGGCGGCTACCACTATGCCATGCCCGGCGAGGTCGTGCAGCTCGACGCCTCCCGCACGGTCGCCCGGCCCGGACGACGCATCGTCCGGCACCGCTGGCTCCTGCACGACGGCCGCGAATGCGACGATGCCCGGCCGACGGTCCGCGCCGAGAAGCCCGGATTGTACAGCGAGGAGCTTCGCGTTTGGGCTGATGACGGCAGCGAGGATCGGGACTACGCGCAGCTTCGAGTCTGGGACGCCGACCGTGGCGACCGCATCGGGGCGGGATGGTTCTACCACGCGCCCGTCCGCGGTGCCCGCGCCGGCCAGCCTGTCCGTTTCTGGAATCGACTCTGGAACACCACGGCGCCCGTCGCCATCGACTTTGGAGACGGCTCGCCGCTGACCAGGATCGACCGGGAATCATCTCATGCCTACGCGACCCCCGGCCTGTTCACCGCCAGGCTCCTGAGCCGCGGCCCGGGAGACGAACCCCTGGAAGTCAGGATGCGGGTGGCCATCGAGTGACTCCCACGCATCGGGGTCGGTCCCGGAATTCATGAAACCAGCCCTTTGAGGCGAGGCCTCCACGCCGCGACGGCGCGATCGCCCAGTCCGAATTCCTGCTTTCCGGGACTGACCCCTTTTCGGTCGGCTACGGCAGGGACTACCGGTACCAGAAACCAGGGTTGGCCGGGTCGGCCTTGGTGCACGAGGACCGGGTCGTCCATTTGGCGTTCTTCCGTCTGCCGAAGGGCGAATCCGACGGCAGCCCGATGGCCTCCCT
>CAYPUR010000196.1:0-9059 GCA_964413865.1 uncultured Verrucomicrobiota bacterium | reverse complement strand
AGGCCCTCTGGGGTTCGCCTGACCAGCGCTCCCGTAATCCCCATACCAGTCCCAACACCACTCCCAAACGTTCCCCGCCATGTCGTACAGTCCATATCCATTGTGCGCAAATGATCCCACTGGACTCGTGTACGGATACCCCCCCTCATCATACGTCGGATGAAACCCCTCGCTCGGGGAGACGTCGTAGCTGTATGAGCTTGAACTGTAATAATTCGCCTGGCTGTGGCTGATCGTGTCGCCCCACGGAAACCGCCTGCCGCTCAATCCCCCCCGCGCCGCATACTCCCACTCCGCCTCCGTCGGTAAACGATACCCCGCAATCCATCTCACCCAGTCGTTCTGAACATTGATTGACCCGGTTCGGTACACGGTGGTCTTGGCCGCGCTGGTGTAGTACGCCGGCACTCGCCCCTCCTTCTCGCTCCGGGCATTGCACCACTTCACCATGTCGTACCAATTGATTGTCTGAACAGGGTGGCTCGCAGCCTTGCCAGAACCGACGTTGTCGAAGCTGTATCGCAGCTCAGCAGGACGCGAAACCGCCCACGTGCACACCTCGTCCCACAACGCCTTCGTCACCTCGTACTTGTCCATGTAGAAGCCGCTCACCGTCACCGTATGCACCGGGCGTTCATCGCTATAGCCGTCGCCAATCGTATCCCCCATCTGGAACGTCCCCGCCGGGATCAGCACCATGCCTGAGGGAGCCGGTGCGGCATCCTGAGCCGTCACCCGGAACCGCATGTTGGCCGAGAACTTCCCAGGCCAATCCCGACCTGCATCCCACACGATCCGCCTTCCGATGCCCGGAGTCACGCCGCCCCCGACATCGCCGCTGAAACTCGAAGCCGGCACCGAATACGTCGCCCCGCCGGTGTCGGACACGGCCACGCTCACCGTCAGCGTGGCGCTGTCCGGGTCCGCCACGTTGTAGGTAATGTCCACCAGTTGCGTCCCCGGACGCTGCGTGGCGCGGACATTTGACACCACAGGATCGGCCGCGCGCAGCGGACACAGGCAGAGACACCAGACCACCGTCGAGGAAAGCAAGAGAGTCGTCTTCATGCACTCAAGGATTGCAGACAGGCTTTTGCGGACTGCGTGCACTGTGCCCAAAGCCGGCCACCCAAACAAGGCATTTGTCCGCTTCGTTGTAGGCCGGGTGCCCTGACCCGGCGTCCGCACCGGTGTCCGTCCTCGGCCTCCAATTTGCCGCAAAGAACGCAAAGAACGCATAGAAAAGGCCCAAGGAAAAAAGGGCAGATCCGTGATCTTGCGTGACCGTCCCACGCCCACTTGCGAATCTCGAACTTGCCGGATCCCGAGCTGATGCGCTGGCCCTCTGGGGCAGTTGGCCGCACAACGCGTTCACATCTTTTGCTCTTTGCGTTCTTTGCGTTCTTTGCGGCCAACCCCCTCCCCCTCATTGCGGTTCAAGGACACAATCCTCCGCACTCTGGGTCCCCTGCCTGTGCTGCCCCCCTTTGTGGCAAGCAGGCCTGAGCCGGTGTCTGTTCTCTCACCGCTGGCTCCCCGGCGCAATTCCTGCTAATAGGGCCGGTGTATGCAGCACGCCCTGCCGCTGTTGATCGCTTGTCTGGCTGTCGAACTGGCCTTCTGCTCGATCCGGGCCGGCGTGATTCTGAATGAAATCCATCACTCGCCTGACGTGAAGACCGAGCCGGTCGAGTTCATCGAGCTCTACAACTCCGGCACCACAGACGTCGACATCTCGGGCTGGGCGTTCACGGCGGGAATCGACTTTGTCATACCCAGCGGCACCACGCTGCCCGCCGGCGGCTACCTCGTCGTCGCTCAAGACCCGTCCGCCTTGAAATCCAAGTTCGGCGTTGACGCCCTCGGCCCCTGGACAGGCCGCCTGGCCGGTGAAGGCGAGAACGTTGTGCTGCGCGACGCCACCCGCCAGATCGTCGACAGCGTCGACTACAAGCTCGGTTTTCCCTGGCCCACCGTCGGGGACCCGCCCGGCTACTCGATGGAACTGATTCATCCGGAGGTCGACAACGACCTGGGCGGGCACTGGCGCGCGTCGTTCGTCGGCGGCGGCCAGCAACAGAGCACGCTCCTGTTCGATGCGGGCGCCGAATGGCGCGTCCTCAAGGGGACCCAACCCCCGCCCGCCAACTGGCGCGATCTCGCCTTCAACGACAGCGCCTGGATCGCCGGCCCGGCCCCGGTCGGCTACGACCCCAGCGTTCGCATGGGGACACCCCTCGACGACATGCGCAACGGTTACCTCGACTTCTTCATCCGCCGCACGTTCCAGGTCGCCGACGCCGCGTCGGTGACCGCGCTCTCCCTCGATGTGCTCTACGACGACGGCCTCAAGCTCTGGATCAACGGCGACAACGTCCTGAACCTGGCCATGCCCAACGGCGAGGTCCCGTACAATCAACCGGCCAATCCCGTGCGCGAGAGCGATGCCTATGATCGACACGAGATTGCCCTGCCCCCCGGCCTGCTGCGCGAGGGTGAGAACGTGATTGCCGTGCAGGCGGCCAACAGCGGCCTGGGAAACAGCTCCGACGCGTTCTTCGATTGCCGCCTCCGGGCCACTGTGGGCCCCACCGGACGCGGGCCAACGCCCGGCCGGCTCAACGCGACCTTCACCGCGCGGATCCCGCCCGCCATTCGCCAGGTCCAACACCAGCCCCGCCAGCCCGCAGCCGGACGCCCTGTCCGCGTCTCGGCAAAGATCACTTCGGCTTCAGAACTGGCCGATGTGACCCTCGAATACCAGGCGATCGCCCCGGGCAGTTACATCGAACTGTCCGACCCGTCTTACGCATCCACATGGACCTCGGTGTCGATGAACGACGCCGGCCTCGATGGCGACGCGCAGGCCGGCGACGACATCTACACCGCCACCCTTCCGGGCGCCCTCCAACAGCATCGCCACCTGGTCCGCTACCGGCTCAAGGCGGCGGAACTGGCGGGCGTGAGCGTTTCCGCACCCTATCCCGACGACCCACAGCCGAACTTCGCGTACTTCTGCTATGACGGCGTCCCCGCCTGGACCGGCGCCGTCAGTCCCGGTGCCGCGGGCGCCCTCGGACAAACGTTCATCGTCGGCGAGGAGGAAATGAACCGCCTGCCGGTCTACCATCTCATCGCGACGCGCAAAGCGGTCGAGGATTGCACCTGGCACGACCGTTCCCACGGCGACGAGTACTTCTGGCAAGGCACGCTCGTCTACGACGGCCGCGTCTACGATCACATCCACTTCCGCCCCCGTGGCGGTGTCTGGCGCTATGCCATGGGCAAGAATATGTGGAAATTCGATTTCAACCGCGGACACGACTTCGAGCCGCGCGACAACTGGGGACGCAAACTCAAGACCGCCTGGACCAAGCTCAATCTCGGCGCCAACATCCAGCAAGGGGACTATATGCACCGCGGCGAGCAGGGCCTGTTCGAGAGCGTCGGCTTCCGCCTCTTCCAGCTCGTCGGCCAGCCGTCCATGCACACGACGTTCGTCCAGTTCCGCATCATCGACGCCCCGCAGGAGACCGTCCCCAACGACCAGTACACCGGCGATTTCTGGGGCCTCTACCTGGCCACCGAGCAGCCGAACGGACGCTTTCTTGACGAACACGGACTGGCCGACGGCAACTTCTACAAGATGGAGGGCGGCTCGGGCGATCCCAACAACATCGGCCCGCTCGGCCCGACCGACTACTCCGACCTGCGGGATTTCATGAACACCTGCAACGGCGGCCCGCCCGAATCGTGGTGGCGCGCGAACCTCAACCTGCGCGCCTACTACGGTTACCAGGCCATCGTCCAGGCCATCCACCACTACGACATCGCCGACGGCAAGAACTACTTCTATCACCGCGACCCCAATACCGGGGTGTGGACTGTCGTCCCGTGGGACCTCGATTTGACCTGGGCCGACAACATGTACCGCGGGGGACAAACCGGCGGCGACGAGCCGTTCAAGAGCCGCGTGCTCTCGAATTTCTCCACCAATCCCGCCTATCCCGCCATCGTCCGGGACTTCCGTAATCGCGTCCGCGAAATCCGCGATCTGCTCTGGAATTCCGACGAAGCCTCCCGGCTGATTGACGAATACGCGCGCCTGGCCCGGGGCACGAACGCAGGTTCGATTATCGACGCCGACCGCGCCCAGTGGGACTACAACCCGCTGATGAACAACGGCGGCGTCGTCAACCTCGGCAAAGCGGGCACTGGACGTTTCTACCAGATGGCCACCCCCACCAAAAACTTCGCTGGCATGGTCCAACTCATGAAGAACTACGTCGGTTACCGCGCTACCAACGCCACCTTCTCGCTCGATACCATGGCCGACGAACCTCTGCGCCCGGCCCGCCCCGCGCTCACGTACATCGGCTCCGAAGGCTACCCGGCCAACCGACTCCGGTTTCGCGCCACACCTTTCAGCGGCAGTGCATTTGCGGCCATCGAGTGGCGCGCCGCCGAGATTTCCCGCGCCGGTCATCCGGCATTCGATCCCACGGAACCTGAAGCTTACGAAATCACGCCGATCTGGGAGAGCGGGCCGATCGCCGAACCCGCTCGCGAATGCGCCCCGCCGCAAGGGGCCTTGCGCGTTGGCCATCTTTACCGCGTGCGCGCGCGCTACCTCGATACCATGGGGCGAGCGAGCAACTGGTCCCCTCCCATCGAGTTCACGGCCGGCCCATCCGACACCGCGGACACGCTCGTGCAGCACCTGTGTCTTTCCGAGTTGATGTACAACCCGATCGGCGGCGGCGATTTCGAGTTCATCGAACTGCATAATCGCAGCCTTGACATCGCGCTCGACCTGAGCGGCGCCGCTTTCACCACAGGCATCGACTTCATCTTTCCAAACGAAACGAGCCTCCCCCCGGGCGGTTACCTCCTCGTCACCCGCACCACGACTCCTGAGCAGGAGAACGCCTTCCGCGCCTTCTACCAAATCGACGGCGCCGTGCCCATGACCGGTCCCTACGCCGGAGCCCTGGCCAACGAAGGGGAAACCGTGACCCTCGAAACAGCGTCCAACGGGGCCACGATCTTTTCGGTGAAGTACGGCGACGGACGCGGTTGGCCCCTGGCAACCGACGGCGCCGGGCACTCTCTGATTCCGGTCCCCGAGGCCATCGGCGGACAGAACGCAGGCTGGCTGGATTACGGCGGCAACTGGCGTGCCAGCACTTTCCTGAGCGGATCTCCTGGCCGCGCCGATCCCGAACCGCCGCCAGGCCCGGTCATCAACGAACTCATGGCGCACACTCCTCTGGCCGATCCGCAGTATCCCCAATACGACTCGAACGACTGGATCGAGATCCACAATGCCGGGTCCATCGATGTCAATCTCGCCCGCTGGTATCTCAGCGACAATGCGGCTCAGCTCGATAAATGGGCCATCCCCGATCTCGACCTGCCGGCCGGAGCCTTCATTGCCTTCGACGAGATCACCGGCTTCCATACGCCCATCTCATCCGGCTTCGGACTGAACAGCGCCGGCGAGGAGTTGTTCCTTTCCCATCTGCCGGGCGGGATCGAGAACCGCGTGGTCGATGCGGTCCGCTTCAAGGGACAGGAAGCGGAGTGCTCCTGGGGCCGCGCATTGGACTTTCCAGGCTACTGGCGCCGTCTTGTGCCGACGCGCGGTGCGGCCAACATCGAGGCGGCCCCCACGGTCACGATCAGCGAGATCATGTACCGCCCCTACGACAGCCGCGAGGGCACAAACCTGGTCGACAATACCGGCGACGAGTACATCGAGTTGCATAATCCCGGCAGCGTGCCTGTCCCTCTCCATGACACCAACGGCGTCTGGCGATTGGACGGCGGTGTGGGATTCCTCTTCCCGACCAACACGATCCTCGAACCCGGCGCCTGTCTCCTGGTGGTCTCGTTCGACCCGGCGCATGCCGCCAATGTCTCCTCATTCCGAAAGAACTACGGCATCGCCGGCCTCGATGTCGCAATTTTCGGCCCTTACGCCGGGACACTTGGCAATGCAACCGACCGCGTGGCCCTCGAGAAACCCCTCGTCCGGAAGGCGCCCAACGAACCGTCTGCATGGACCATCATGGACGAAGTGATCTACAGCAGCGGATGGCCGTGGCCGCAGACCGGGCTTGCTGGACAAGGGGCGTCTCTCCAGCGAGTCGGCGCGGGCACAGGCAACGCCCCTGAGGCCTGGCGCGCGTGGTGGCCTACGCCCGGCTTTGGCAACTTCGGAATCTCATTTTCCGATTTCGACGGCGACGCCATGCCGGACTGGTGGGAAGCGCAAGCGGGACTCGATCCCCTTGACCCAGGCGGAAACAACGGCGTCGAGGGCGATCCCGATGCCGACGGGCTGACGAACTGGCAGGAGTTCCAGGGCGGCACCGATCCGCGCGCGACAACGCTCCGGCTCCTGTCGATCGAGCGCCGGGGGGCTGGCGTGGAATTGCAGTTCAATCAACCTGCCGGGCGCGCGGTGGAGATTCAGGCCGCCAACTCGGTCCTGGCCGCAGCGTGGGAAGTCATTGCCAGTTTTCCGGGCCAGGCCTCCGCCCGGATTGCAGTCGCCACCGACCTGCCGCCCGGGGCAGCGCCCGCCCGATTCTACAGGGTCAGCCCTTGAATGAAACCCTAAGGGCTGACCCAGCCGCGCTTCAGCGCAGCGTGCTCGCGTGCTCGTTGATCCAAGGGACGTCGCGGGGCGCGATGTAGGCGCCGGACCAGTTTTTAGTGATGGTCGCGGGATCCATCCATCGTTTGATCTCGGCATGGCCGTCAGCGAAACTCAGTCCGCTGGCCTGGTTGTGGTAGATCGCCGGCAGATTGCCCCACTGGTTAGGGCTGTCGACCGAGACAAGGAAATAGCCGTCGTCCACGCTCTCCTCGCGCTCGTCAATGAACACGAACTGGGTCGAGGGCTTAGTGATCTCGCTGAGCTTCTGGTAGGTCCACCACTTGTTCTTGATGATATCGGTGTGCCAACTGCTGCCGTTCATGCAGCCGTTCATCGAGATGCTTCGGGTGCGCGGATACTTCTTGCCGCTGATGGTGACCATGAACTTGTCGGCGGGGCACTTGTAGATGCCTATCGACTGGTTGTAGGGATAGAGCTTGCCGTGCGGCGGCATCAGGAGATTGATGTTCGTGCAGTCCCGGATGTTGATCGGGCTGCTGACGCTGATCCACCCTCCCACCCAGCCGTCCTCGGTGCCGTCGCCGTTGGGCACCAGGTTGTCCTGATAGTCGTTGGCATACATCGTCCAGGCCAGGCTCAGTTGCTTGCCATTGTTGATGCAGCCGATGGCCGTCGCCTTGGTCTTGGCACGCGACAACGCGGGCAAAAGCATGCCGGCGAGAATTGCGATGATCGCAATCACCACCAGCAACTCGATGAGTGTGAACGCAGCCCGACGCCGTTCATCGGATCGACTGGACCTTGCCTTCATAAGTCGCTTGTCTTTACCCGCGTGCCGCGCCGTCCCATGGCGCCCTGCCGAGGCCCTGCACGGCCGGCAGCACTCGACACACGGACATTGTTGAACACAGCGCGGACCGTAGACTCGAATTCGCGGTCGCTCAAGGCCTAATCGCTGCCAATCTCTGTCCGCGGGCCGATCCCGCGGCGGGTGCAGCCGACACACGAATGCAGCGGCCTGCTTGACGCTTCCCGGAGCGTCCGCTACGTTTCGGCGCAGGGTCCGACATTTTGATTATGAACAGTTTTCTGATTCCGATGGTGGTCGAGCAGACCGGGCGCGGCGAGCGGGGTTACGACATTTACTCCCGCCTGTTGGTTGACCGGATCATTTTCCTCGGCACACCGGTGGACGACATGGTGGCCAACGTGGTCATTGCCCAGTTCCTATTTCTCCAGATGAATGACCCGAAGAAGGACATTCATCTGTACATCCATTCCCCGGGCGGCAGCGTGACGGCGGGCCTGGCGATTTACGACACCATGCAGTTTCTGACGTGCGATGTGAACACCTACTGCATCGGCCAGGCAGCCAGCATGGGCGCAGTCCTGCTGGGTGCAGGCACCAAGGGCAAACGTTACGCCCTCCCCAACGCGCGCATCATGATCCACCAACCGTGGGGCGGCGTACAGGGCCAGGCCACCGACATCAGCATTCAGGCCAAGGAAATCCTCCGCCTCAAAGACCGGCTCAACGAGATCCTCGCCCACCATTGCGGCCAGAGCATCGAGTCCATCGCCCGTGACACGGACCGCGACCGGTTCATGTCGGCTGACGAAGCCAAGGCCTACGGATTGGTCGACGAGGTGGTCAAATCGCGCAAAGAAATCCCCTCCCTGGCGGAAAGCGCCAGCGCGCCAGCGCCTGCGGCCGAATAACCGAGGTGGATTGAGAGCACCGCAAGATCACCCCCAACGCCGAATTCGCCCATGTCACGCCCGACACAACTGACGCTTTGCAGCTTCTGCGGCAAATCGCATGCCGAGGTGAAGAAGCTGATCCAAGGGCCGGGCGTCTTCATCTGCGACAGTTGCGTGCTGCTGTGCAAGAGCGTTCTGGACAAGGAACTGCGGACGGACGCACAGCATTCCCTGCAACCGCTGAGCGTTCCGCGCCCAGCGGATCTCAAGGCGCTTCTCGATCAGCACTGCGTGGGGCAGGAACACGCCAAAAAGACGCTGGCGGTGGCGGTGCACAACCACTACAAGCGGATCCAGAACCAGGTCACGCCCCACGGAGACGCCAAACCCGAGTCGACCCACGACGGCGTCGAGATTGAGAAGAGCAACATCCTGCTTGTCGGTCCCACGGGCTGCGGCAAGACGCTGCTGGCCCGGTCGCTGGCGCGCGCCCTCAACGTCCCGTTCGCGATCGCCGATGCCACCACGCTGACCGAGGCCGGGTATGTGGGCGAGGACGTCGAGAACATCGTTCTGCGCCTGCTCCAGAATTCGGACTACGACATCGAGCGCGCGCAGACCGGCATCATCTATATCGACGAGATCGATAAAATCGCGCGGAAGACGGAAAACGTCTCAATCACGCGCGACGTCTCGGGCGAAGGGGTCCAGCAGGCGCTGCTGAAGATTCTGG
>CAYPUR010000195.1:0-9096 GCA_964413865.1 uncultured Verrucomicrobiota bacterium | reverse complement strand
CTCTTGTGAACTCCTGCTTCGCGGTGGCAAAAAGTGGTGAGAAATGCAGGCTAGCACGCCCTCACTCGTTGATCGGTGCAAGTTCCAGCGCCTGGATCATCGCCTCTCCGCCGTCCACGCCCTGGAACCGCACTTCGACAATCCCGTTGCGCGGCTCGACCGGGCTGAACGTCCGGTCGATCGCCCGGAATGGTCCGCCCGCCTCCTTGGCCGCATCCAAGCTGTCGATCGCCGGCTCGCCATTGATCCACACAGACGTCAGACGAACGACGCGGTTCCATCCGCTCTCGCGCTCCATCCAGGGTGTCTCGGCCGTGTCAGCCCATTTCAAGGTCAACCGGTAGCGGCCGGGCCCGGCTGTCAGGTTGACTCTGAATTCCTTGCCGTGAACGCCGTAACGGTAAAGCTCCGGATCGCCCGTGTCGCCCACCCACTTCGTCCGCCGCGTCGTCCACCACGAGCGCGCGACTGTGTCCTGGCCGCCGCCCAGCCGAATGACGAACTCGGTCGCCGGACGCCAGGCGTGTCCCTTCGAGTCGACGTAGTCCGCTCGCCTCGGATAGCCGAAGATCATGCGCTGCGGCCCGACCGGCCCGCCACCGGAGCCGAAGCCGGCATCGCCGGCGGCGTCCGAACACTGAACACCCTCGACCCGAATCGCCGTGCCGCGCGAGAGCGGGTTCTTCTCGCCGCGCGCGACAACCTTCAGTTCATGCAGCCCGTCGCTCAGTCCGTTCTTCACGAACAGGAGCCGCCCGTCACGCCGCTGAGGATTCCAGCACTCGATCCGCGTGAGCTGTCTGACGCCGTCCACATACGCATCCGCCCACCCGCCATCGGCGTCCACTGTGCCGATGAGGCGCGCTTGATTGCCCCGAAACGCCAAGCCCATCGTCGCGCCCTGCACAGTCGCAACCCGTGTCGCGCCCCCCTCCGCCGGACTGTGCCCATCCGCTCCGTCCCGGTGGGGTGATCCGGCCGGCGAAGACTGCTCTCCCGCAACCGCGGGGGCGTGTGGCGATGGCCTGGCCGGGGCCACCGCGGCATCGTGCGATTCCGGCACTTCCAGAGCCCATCGCCCATCCCACTCGCATTCGGAGGCCGTCCGCCAGGTCTGCGGGTCGGGTCCTTCGACCGCAATGGCCCGCCGACCGTCGTGGCGGACCTGCACGAGACAATCGCCATTGGACAGCGCCTCGACGACGTAGCCATTGGCTTCGAGGTCCGTTCGGCGCGGGAGCGGCGCATCGTCGGCCCTGATCTCGTTGGGTTCAAAGGCGAGCCGGAGCAGATCGACGGCAGGGGGCCGCGCGTCGTAGGTCCGGTAAGACACCCGGCCTTTCTCGTAGCGCACCTCCTGCACAACCGAGGCGCAACGCACAATGTGGTTCTCCCGGTTCGGCCCAAGCTCACGCGGCATCCAGGCCATCGCTTCGAGCGCCTGGCACAGCGGCCATGGATGAGCCAGATTCGACCACTCCCCCGTCGCAACCGACTGGCCGAGCAGGCCGTCCTTCACCACGCCGTTGGTTTCACTGTCATAGGTCGCCATCAGGATCATCCGCCGCCCGATCTCGAGTGCCCAGGGATCGCTCTCGAGCACGCCGTAGCGAATGATCGTCGGCGCCGCCGTGTACTGGTTGTAGGACAGCGAAGTCCCGCAGCAGACCGACGACTCGGGCCACGCCCATGCCCCGCTGTATGTGTCGCCCATCGACGCCGGATCCGCGCTGTTGCGGTTGGCAATCAGCAGCAGGATGTTCCGCACGTCCGCCCGCCCGTTCGGAAAATCCGCCCGGGCGCGCAAGAAGTAGTCGCAGATCATCGACACCGTGCCGCACATGATCGGATTGTCCCAATCCCAATAGCTGCGGCCCCAGGTCTCGTTCACCAGCCAGCGCGGCAGCATCTGATCGCTCAGAAACTGCCGCGCCCGATCCCGGGCCCGCACGACGGCGTCGTCCCGTCCGCGGTGCCCAACGTCAATGAGGTCGTCCAGAAAGTTCGCAATCATCGCCGTGGACCCGGTCAGCACGTCCGACCAGCCGACAACCGAAGGATCGACGTACCGGTCCCAGGGCGATTCCCCGGGATCGAAGTCGCAGTGCGCCGCGAACAAATCACCCCAGCGCCGGGCCGCATCAAGGTATCGCATGTCGCCCGTGAGCTTGTGGGCCCGCAGGATCTCGGTGCCGAGCACCGCACACAGATCGAGTTGGTTGCGCCCGCGCGGATCGCAGCGCCCATAGGCCTTGCCCAACGTCGGCGTGCTGATGGGGAAAAGCGGCCAGGCCGGGTCATCCGCCGCCGTCTGCGCGTAGTCGAGGATGTAATCCGCTGTCAGGGGAATATAGACAAACGCGATCGGATCGCCGCTGTACTGATAGTAGGCGGTCAAACCCTTGATGATGCTCCAGGCGCGCTGACTCAGGTCGCCGCACATCCAGTCTGTCGTCGGCGGAATGACAATCGTGCCGTCCGGCTGGATGCTCCAGTGCGAGTTGTACACGAAGTCCGGCGCCGCCATCACCGCCTTGTCTGCGCCGACCCACGGATACCGTTTGTAGATAGCGACGGCCAGGTTGATCCGCTCATCGAGTTGTCCGTTCAAACCTCGATGCCACGGGGCAATCACGCCGTGTCTGTCTTCGACCGTGGGATGCGCGTAGAGCGACGCCAGCCGGGCCGCCTGCAATCCCGTCACGCCGATGCACAACGCCCCGAGGAGGCAACACGATCCAAGCCGCCACCACGGAAGCCGACGTCGTGCGATGCGATCACTTGGCAACGGACGGCGGCGAGCGATCATGGGCATGCCCACCTGTAACGCGCCGCATCAACAGCGGCAACAGTTTCCTTCGACCGCCCCCCCGATCTCCCATCTCCGATCTCCCATCTCCCATCTCCCATCTCCCATCTCCCATCTCCCACGCCCCCTCGCCGCCACCCGATGCGCTGTCTGCGGCCTGCCGGGCGTGAGAGCGCGCAAATGCCCGGCAAAGCGCTTGCCGAAGCAGGCCGGGGCACCGTACCATTGCGGCATCGCCACAACTGCAAACCACTGCAACACACAAGCCCTATGAACATGAAACGACGTGAATTCCTGCAGACAACGGCGACGTTCAGCCTGGCCGCGGCAAGCGGCGTCCTGAGTCGCCAGGCGTTCGCCGCGCAACCGCTCGATATGCGGATCGGGGCGAGCGATCTACGAGTGCAACCGGTGCTCATGTACGGCCTGACTCAACGGGTGCCGGGACGGAGCTGGCGCCCGTGGGGCGACGTCCAGACCGAGGAAGGCGTGACCGAGGAGCTGGGACGCATCGACCGTGAATTGTGGCAACTCAAGAACGGGGCCGATTTCGGAGTCACGTTCATTCCCACGGCGAGGGTCAGCGCGAAACCCCAGATCGAGGCGCTCAAGAGCGCCCAGGCCGACGCATTGCTGGTTTACGCGTCCGGCGGCGGCACAGACCTTTTCGAGGCCCTGGCGGGTGTTGGAAAACCGATGGTGATCTTCGTCCGCGACAGGTCCGGCCCCTACTACCTCTGGCACGAGATCGTCGACTCGCGCTTCCTGCGCAGCCACACCGACTCGGTCAAGCAGACCATTGCCGGCCTCGAAGACGTTGTGGTGGACGATCCGGGGGAAATCCTCTGGCGGCTGCGGGGGCTCTATGGATTGAAGAACACGACCGGACGCCGAATCGTGTGCGTCGGCGGCCCCAGCGGCTGGTCGTGTCCGCAGGCGCCCGAGCGGGCCCGGCAGCGGTTCCAAATCGATATGATCACCGCGCCAATCCCCGAGGTCAATGCCCGCATCGAGACCGCCCGGAAGGACTCAGCCGCCGTCGATCGCAGCCGGTCCGAGGCCCGTGCCTACCTCGAGGCGCGAGGTGTCAAATCCCAGATCCCCGAGGAGTCCGTGGCCGAGGCGTTTCTGCTCAAGGGGGTCTTCCACCAACTGATGCGCGAGCACGACGCCTGCGCGGTGACCACCAACGGTTGCATGGCCAGCTACGCCGGCATCATGCCCTGCATGACACTGACGCTCATCAACGACGACGGCTACATGGCCTACTGCGAGTCGGATTTCGTCAATATCCCGGCCGGCATCCTGCTCCATTTCACCGCCGGACGCCCCACCTACTTCTGCAATCCCACCATCCCCCACCGCGGGCGCATGCTCTTCGCCCATTGCACCGCACCCCGGCGGATGGATGGTCAGAAGCTCGAGCCGGTGACGCTCGTCACGCACTACGAATCGGATCACGGCGCGGCAACTCATGTGCACTTCCGCCGTGGACAGAAGGTCACGATCATCAAGCCGGACTTCGAAGCCAAGCATTGGCTCGCCATGACCGGCACAACCGTCGACACCCCCTTCCTGGCAACCTGCCGCGGCCAGATCGAAGTCACGCTCGATGCCGCCACCCAGGACGTTATCCACAATATGCGCGGATTCCATTGCCAGATCGCCTACGGCGACTGGACGCGGGAGATCGTCTACGCAGCAAAGAAAGTCGGCATCCAAGTCCAGCAATTGCCCAAGGTGGCCTGACAGGCGCACCTGTCCTCCGCTCCAGACGAGCCCGGTTACGGTTACTCGCGAGGCGTATGAAATAACCGGGCCAGGAGAACCCGCTTTCTCGCTTCGGACGGAGAGGAATGCAGGCTCACGGGTAAACCCCGAGCTCGCGGATGGCGTGCCCCCATTGCGTGCCACGCGCGGCACAGACAACCCGCAAATGGCGGGCTTGAGTCGGCGTGAACGCGATCTCCGTCGTGCCGCCCTTGCCGTCTTGTGTCCTGTAGACTTCCGTCCAGGACGTGCCATCCGCGGAGACCTCGATCGAGAAGGCCTTGGCATAGGCGGTTTCCCAGACGATCGTCACGCGGCCAATCCGCCTGGCCACACCCAAGTCCGCGGCCAGCCAGGCGTTATCCTGGAATGCCGATGACCAGTAACTGTTCTCGTCTCCGTCCACGGCGTTTTCGGGCCGATAAACGGGTTGATGGACCGACGAGGCGGTCACGGCGCACGCCTCTGCGAGCGAGACAGGCTGGTCCTTGATCGCCAACTCACGCGCGCTGCGAACAGGCTGGCCATCGGCCCCGCGCAGCTCGGCTTCGAGCAGGGCAGGGCCTTCCCGATCGGGCCAGGCGATGTCGAAGCTGAGGGTACCGGTCGCCCACGCGGCAAGGGCCGTTTCCTTCCGCTCCTCTTGCGCCACGCCGCCGCCGCACTTCACCCGGAGCGTCACCGGGCCGCGCCACGGCGTTGGAAGATCGTTGATCACGATGACGGACACAGGAGTGGTCGAACCCGGCGGCACCTTGTCCTTGCCAAAGTTGACCATCAATCCCACGGGCGCAAACGCGTCGCGCACGTATTTGTGAAACTCCGGCTCCCACTCGAGCGTGGCAACCCCGCCCGGCCTCCAGTGGTCCGAAGTCTGGCCGTCGGGGCGCGAATAGCCCAGCGTGACAAAATGCATGACCGCCGCGCACTGGCGGTGGGCGCGCCAAAACTCGGTCGCGGCGGCCAGCCAGGTGGCCTGCATATGAAACCGCTGGTGCGGTGTGGCTTTGTCCCCCAGAACGGCCTCGTAGATCCCGCGTGTCAGCGTCGTCGCCGTGCCATCGCGGTTGACCCAATGCCACCCGTATTCGTTGTTGATGACGGCATGCCGGCCGTCGCCGCCCCCGTTCTTGTAGGACTCCGGATCGGGATTCGCCGTGGCAAGGCGCGCCGGACGGAAGCCGGGAGTGCTGAATTGATACGGGTGCTGCTCGCTGGCGTCCCCGGGACGCCGCGGCCAGGAGTAGCCGTCGTCCCAGGGACGATCCGACAGATCGAGCCCGCGGACACACACTAAGGCATCGCCGGTCTTCTTGCTTCGCGTTTCGTTGCAGGCGTCCCAGATCACGACGCACGGATGGTTCCATTGGTCGCGCAGCCACTCGCCGTATTCCCGAGCCAGTTCGTCCACGGTCATCTCGTGCGGCACATCCCCGCCGTACCAGATCGGGAATTCATTCTGAATCAGAACGCCCTCCTCGTCGGCGATGTCGTACCAGCGGTCGGGTGGCAGGCCGATACAGTAGCGCAGGCAATTCCAATGCATCCCCTTGACGCGCTGATGCAGCGTGCGCACCCAGGCGTCGTCCCACGGCAGCGCCCCGCGCTCCGCATCCTCGAAAAAGCGGTAGAGGGTAAAGTTGCTCCCGCGCATGGGATACGGCGCGCCGTTGAGCATCCCCTGGCGGGTCGCGGGGTCGAAACGGAACTCGCGCATCCCGAAACGGGTCTCGATTTCGTCGCCGCTGGTGCGCACCGCAACGCTGTAGAGGAACGGGTCTTCCGGCGACCAGAGGCGGCAGCCCTGCATCGGGATGATCACATCCAACTCCTTCACGCCCGCACCCGCGTTCGCGTGGGCTGTGGCAACAAGCCTGCCGCTCTTCGCCTCACGCATCACCACCTCGACGCCGCTCCCCGTCCTGCCGTCCAGATACACCCGCACCTTCGCCTGCTGCGCGGCAACGTCCGGCGCAACCTGCACATTCTCGATGCGCGGCGTGCCGGAGAAGATCATCGCGACCGAGTCGAAGATGCCGGGAATGTAGCGGGCTTTCTCGAAGTCAAACCCGTCGGGATACGCCCGGCCAATGGCGTCCCGATCCGCGCCGACGCGGATGAGCACTTCGTTCTCGCCGGCCTTCAGGGCGGGTTTGACGTCGAAGAAACCGGGCGTCCAGCAGGGCGTGTGGTCGCCCAGCAACTGACCGTTAAGAAAAACCCGCGTGCCGAACATGGCTTTCGCCACCTTCAACGTCGCCACCTCCGGCATCGGCCCTTCGACCGTGAAAGTCCGCCGATACCAATAGGCGTCCCGACGCGGATCTTTCTGCGGGATCGCTTGCCGGTCGGCCACCTTCGGCCCGGCCTCGACAAACGCCGGCGTGGCCATGTCGACCAACCCCGGCACGGAGACGGTGCGCGAGAAGTCCGTGGGGACGACGTCCATGCTCCCCTCCGCGATCTGCCACATGCCATCGAGCGGAAGAACCCGGCGGAGAGACTCGGACGCCGCGCGTGCAATCATGACGGCGGCGCAGAGAACCGCTGCCACCGTGACGAGAATCAGGTTCCTGGATTTCATTGCGCGAGCGTGCGGCCGTCTGCATACCGCGGATTGCGATTCCTGTCATCGGCAATTCCAGCATCCGCCGGCGAGAAAGGCCTGGTGAGCCCAGAGGACAGGAGGGATCCGGATTGGGCGGACCCCCTGCCCCAATCCGGAACGAGTTCGATCAGAGACCCGCCGCCACGATCCCCTGCGAAAGCTCCATCAGGGAATCGAAGTCCACCGTCTTGACGGTATCCAAGCGGGCCTTGTAGTCAGCAACCACCACCTCGCTGAACTTGTCCCATTGCTGGCTTGTGAGGGCATAGAGAGCGTCCCCGACATGGATATGGGCAAAGGGGACGATTCCCGGCCAGGGTGGCCGGGGTTTGAACCTTGGGGGGAGACCCTTCGTCGCCCAGAGACTGGGATAATCGACGGGCTTGAGTTTGTTGACTCGAACGAATTGCTCGAGGAATTCGACCCGCTCGCGCCAGATCGGAGCCGGCCTCCCCACCAGCCACCAGCGGAACATCATCTTATCGCTAGCCATAGAAAACAGGGTTGAGGTTAAAGACGAAGAACGAACGCCGTTGATTGCATCGGTGACCTCGAGGCGGGCTGCGGCAATGGAGCATGGCGTCAGGCAGCCAAGACCGCTGGCCGCAGATTCGCCTGCGGGGCACCATTGACGTGATGCGCGAACACAGGCCCCAAGTCCTGCCCCATAGTCACAAAGACATCGAACGTCGTCTGAATCACCGCCCGCTCCGACGCGCAAAGGAAAGGCGCCACCCGACCATACGACCCTGTGAGAAAGTAATTCGAGCAGGCGCACCAGTGCATGCAGTAATCCCGAAAACCGCAGTCGCCACAAATCGTCGAAGAGGACGGCTGGACGGGGCCCCGGCACGCCAGTGAAGCGAGGTCAATCCCGCGGTCCACATGACCGATGCAATGGGCCTTGCCATCCGCCGCGCCGATCAATCGGTCGCAGGGATACAGGAATCCATCCGGGGTGAACGCCAGTTCCCGCCGCCCCATGCTGCAACGTTCCAACGGCTGGTATCCACCCCGCAGGAGCACCACCAGCTTGGAATCGATCAGAGAGATGAAATGGGGATCCTTGGTCCGATAGTAACCCATGTACCGTTCGGCCACGGCCCGGTAGACCTCCGGCAATGCCTCGGTGTCCGCCCGGCTCCAAGGCGCCGAATAGTCGGGGCTCAAATAGATCTCCCGCAATCCCAGGCCGCTCAAGTACTCGACGGTTGCGGGCAGAAACCGGAGCGTTTCCGGGCGATACACGGCGTTGACAAGCACCGTCTCCCGCAAGGAGGCCTGGGCCAGTCGAATCGTCCTCTCAACGCGAGCCGAGGTGCCTTTGCCCCGCACGGTCCGACGGAACCGGTCCTGGACATCGGGGGGGCCGTCACAACTCAAGCAGAGTTTGATTTTGTGAGCGTTCAGGAAATCAGCGATCTCCCGGCTCCAGACCGTCCCGTTGGTGACCACCGCCAGCTCGATCGGGCGCCCGACCGCCGCCGGGTGCTGCTCGATCAGCCGGGTGATGTCTGCCAGCAGGCCGAACTCGAGCAGAGGCTCGCCCCCAAAGAAGCCGATGTGGATCTTCTGCTCCGCACCCGCGTGATGAAATAATAAGTCAACCGCCTTGCGGGCCACCCCCAGGGACATCACCTCGGGCCGTTTCGCTATATAGCAGTACTCGCAGGCCAAGTTGCACCGTTGCGTAATGCTCAGCGTGTACTTCATTTGCCCCTCCATCCCGCCAACCTGCGGTGTTCGTCAAGGCAATGGGACACCAAGCCTTGCGTGTGCGGCGGGAATTGACTGACGGCGTTGATGGCATGGTCTATGATGCGGGTCAAGCGCAAAAACCCGACAGCCGATACCGCAACCATGTCAGGAACCGGGCTCCTCCGTTGTCGGTGGTTTCCAGGGGCCGCCG
>CAYPUR010000194.1:3930-9106 GCA_964413865.1 uncultured Verrucomicrobiota bacterium | reverse complement strand
ACGAGATTGGGCGCGACCGCTGCGCGGGTTGGGTGCGTTGGGAGAGTTGGCGACAATACGGGAGCTGCGGGTCAAGGTCGTGGGGTGACAGCGGCTGTGGCCCGCTGTGTGAGTTCTCAACAGTAGCGCGCATTCCAATGACCGCGGGCGCAACGCTCCATGAGTGGGGTGGATTGAGAGAGCGTGCCGGAACCGCGTGTCCTGTTGCGGCAGGGCATGGTGCAGGCGCACACGAGACATGGGGCTGGTTTTGCTTGATCTGCACGTTTCGTCCTGGCATTCCTGCGGCGACACCGAGAGGGAAGGCTTTGTGGGCGGCTTTGACATCGAAGGACTGAATGCGTGTGGGGGCATTGAATTGTGAGGTTGGTTCGAGGGCCGTGTTGCGCGTCTTTGTGGCGATGGGATGGCTCTTGTGCAGCCTCGCGGCCTGGGGGGCTGAAGATGATCCGATCACGTCGCTCGAGGCGTACGGTGGCGGGCAGGGCCGCGCGCCTCTGACGGCGGTCGAGGACCTGGTGCGTGCCGCGACATCCGATCCAAAGCGTGCGGCCGATGTCGAACTGCGGCTGCTGAGCATTCTGCAGTCCGGCGCCTCGATCGAGGCGAAGCAATTCGTGTGTCGCCAGCTTCGGCTTGTCGGGTCGGATTCTTCGGTGCTTTTCCTGGGGCGCATGCTCAACGACCCGAAGCTGGGGCAGGTGGCAAGGCAGGCGCTCGAGGCGATGCCCTCGGCGGCGGCGAGCGCCGCTCTGCGTCAGGCCCTCCACACCACGCGCGGCGATTTGCTGGTGGGGGTGATCAATTCGCTGGGGGAACGGCGAGAGTCGACGAGCGTGTCTGGGCTGACGGCTCAACTCGACTCCCGGGACGTTGCGGTGGTGCAAGCCGCCATCAGCGCGCTGGGCAAGATCGGGGGAGAGGCTGCGTTCGACGCGTTGCGCGCGGTTGGAGGGCGCTTCGACCCCGCGCTGGGAGAGGGAGTATCGGTCTCCGTCAGACTATCCGAAGACGCGCAACGGCGTCTCGATGTGAGGTACTTGTTCGATGCCCTGCTGGCGTGCGCGGAGCGCCTGATCGAGAAGGGCCGCGCAGACCGGGCATCCGACACCTTTGCGCGGATTTACCGGTCAACGCCGGTGCCCCGTCCGCAACGCATCGCCGCGCTTGGCGGGTTGACGCGCGCTGCTCCCGACCGCGCGGTGCCGCTGATCCTGCAACTTTTGCGCAGTGCGGATCCAGCCTCGCAGGCGGCTGCTGCGAACCTGGTGGGGCGGTTGCCGCCGGCCTCGGCTGCGCCGATTGTCGCACTGCTCGACACCCTGCCGACCGTCCAGCAAGCGCTGGTCATCGATGCGGCAAGCGGACGTTCCGACCGCGCGTTGCTCTTCCCTCTATTGAAGGCGAGCATGAGTTCCGACCCCGCGGTCCGGGCTGCCGCGTTGCGGGCGTTGGGGCACCAGGAAGGCAACCGCCAGATCGTTCAACTCCTGGTTGGGGCGGCGAGCGGCGGGGGCGCGGAGAGCGCCGTGGCTCGGGAGAGCCTGAGCCGGCTCGAGGGGCCGGAGGTGGACGCGGATCTCATGGCTCAGCTTGATCAGACCAGCGTGGCGATGCGGGCCGAGGCCGCGCGGTGTCTTGGCGTCCGGGGCGTTACGAACGCCATTCCGCGGCTAGCGAAAGCCCTGGGTGACGCCAACGGTCCCATTCGCTTTGCGGCCATCGAGAGCCTCGGGCAACTCGGCGGGGAGCAGCAGCTTGAGGACCTGCTCGATCATCTCGGGCGGGCGGGCGCGCCCGCTGAACAGGAGGTGGCGGCCCGGGCCGTGCTGGCTATTGCGCGCCGCATTGCCGTCTCGTCACCCAGCCAGGCGGGGGCAGCGGCGCAGAAGGTTGCCGCCTCGACGGCGGACGGCCCCATTCAATCCGAGGCCAAGGCGGTTCTGGAATCGATCAAATGATGAGGGATGTGGAATCTGGGCGCGGCTTTGGTTTTCCAGCCCGCGGCGGTCCACATTGTGGGGTTCTCCGTTTCGCGGAGGCCCCGACTCCATTAAACATGCGCTTCACTTCATGCGTGTGAAGGCCACATTGAACATCTCGTTCAGGGCGGCCTGGAAGTAGACGCCCGTGAGTTGGTCCTTGTCGGGGTCGTAGGTCAATTTGTACGTGCAGCCCGGGTAATTGACGTCGCGCAATTCGACGAACACACGGAGTGTTTTCCCGTCTTCTTCAGTTTCCGCGCGGGAGACATGGATGGGGTTGGGGTTCAGGTAGGCCACTTCGAGCGAGCGATCGCCTTTGACGCCCTGGATGTCCAGGATGTATCCGCCGTCCGGGCGGAGCCATCGTCCGATCAACCGCTGGGGATTGGCCTTGACCTCCGGGAGCGAGGCCGGGGTGGTGGTGTCCGGCGCCTTGGTCGATCGGGCCGGTGCGGATTTGGGGAGGCCGCTGAACCTGGGGGCGACGATGAAGATTGCGGCGGCGAGGACCGTGCCGAGCAGCAGCCCCACGAGTCCCATCGGGAAGCGGCGCTTGCCTTTGGCCCCAGGATGAGCGTGATCGGCCGCATGGTCGTGTCGGTGTTTGCTCATAGGCGTGTGTTCGGAAAGGAGAGAACCACCGACAGCAAGGATTGGCACGCAGAAAAGACGCGGCGAACGCGGTCGAATGCGATTGTCGTCTCTGGGTGACCCCTTTGCGACGTCTTGACGGTGCTGTGAAACATGTTAGCTTCGACCCGTGAACACGATTACCGTCCGGGATCTTCGGCAGCGTTGGCCGGACGCCGAGCGGCGGCTCGAGACCGAGCGGGAGCTGATCATTACGCGGGATGGCCAGCCGATTGCCCGCCTGGTTCGGCTGGCAAGAACCACGGCGAAGCGCCGGCGATTCGATCCGAAGGAGCACGGCGACTGGCAAGGGCGGGTGTTCGGCCGGCGGACTGCGATTCGTTGGGTGCAGGCGGCCCTTGAATTGGGGCGCCGTGATCGCGGGCGTTGAGCGAGGGCTCCATGCTCTATCTGGACACCAGTTCTCTGCTCAAGTTGCTGTTGCCGGAGCCGGAGAGTGACCGTGTGCAGGAGGCCATTGCGGAGGAAAGGGAGGTGCTGGTGTCGGCCCTCGTTGAACTGGAGGCGGAGGTGCAACTGCGGGGTGGTTGGATGGGCGGCACTTTCACCGGGACCCAGTATCGCAGGCTGGTGCAACGCCTGCATGAACTCGCAAAGCAGGAGCCGTTCGAGTTCCGTTCGCTGCCGGGAACCCTGTTTCGGACAGCGCTCCAACAGATGCGCACCGGGGAGCGCCAGCATCTCCGCACTCTGGACCGTTTGCACTTGGCCGCCATGCAGGAGTTGGATGTGTGCCGGCTCATGACTCACGACTTGGCCCTGGGCCAGGCCGCCGGGGCTCTGGGATACGAAGTGCTGACTCCCGGTCCATGATTCTGGCAGAATCATCAATCGGCCAGGACAAACAAGTGCGGCGCTCCAAGCCGATGTTCGACAACGCACGGCACTTGCAGCCTGAGAGAGTTTTCTCAGCGTGCAACGATGTCATGGGATAGCACTGCGGGGCGCCGGGTCAACGTACGGCCTGCACGCAACGTCCGCAGAGTGTCGGATGGGCGCTGTGCTGGCCGACATCCGTTTCCCAGTGCCAGCAGCGTTCGCACTTCTGACCCTCGGCGCGGGCGACGGCAAAGGCGGGTGTTGTCGCGCTGCCGTCGGTGACCAGATCGATTTGTGAGACGTTCAGCAATTCGCGGAGCGCGTCGCGGTGCGGCTTGACCTCGATCAGCGCGGCGGCCGGGGCGCGGATTGTGAGGCGTCCTTCGAGGGCTTTGCCGAGCAGTTTGGCCTGGCGAGCTTTCTCAAGTTCGGGCAAGGCGGCCTCGCGGAGGGCGAACAGCCGATTCCAGAGGCTCTGTTCCGCGTCGGGGCGGTCGATGCGTGTCGGGGACCAGGCTGCGAGGTGGACGGAGGGGGTGGGGTGGCCGGGCACGTGTTCCCAGGCTTCATCGGCGGTGAAGACGAGGATGGGCGAGAGCATGAGGCACAGGCCGGTCACCAGACGCCAGAGAGTGGTCTGGGTGGCCCGCCGGCGGTGCGAATTCGCCGGATCCGTATAGAGCCGGTCTTTGACCACGTCATGGTAGACTGCGGACAGATCGACTGCGGCGAACTGGCTGACCCGCTGATAGACGACGTGGAACTGGTAGCTCTCGTAGGCCTTGAGGACGTCCGACTCGAGTTGGGCGAACGCGTCGAGGATCCAGCGGTCGAGGCCGGTCAGTTGGTCGTCGGGGACGCGGTGTTGGGCGGGGTTGAAGTCGTAGAGATTCGAGAGTTGGTAGCGCAGCGTGTTGCGCAGCATGCGGTAGGTCTCGGCGACTTTGGCGAGCCGATCCTCGCTGACGACGACATCGCTGCTGAAGTCCTGGGAGGTGACCCAGAGCCGGAGGATATCGGCGCCCCATTTCCGCACATAGGCTTCGGCGTTTTGCGGCTTTTCGTAGCCTCCCTGGCTCTGTTTGCTCTTCGAGATCTTCTCGCGATCCGCGTCCACCATGAATCCGTGGGTGAGGACCGTGCGGAAGGGCGGGGCGCCGTTTGCGGCGAGCGAGAGGAGGAGCGACGACTGGAACCAGCCGCGGTGTTGATCCGACCCTTCGAGGTAGAGGTCGGCCTGCCAGGGGTGGGGGAACCGGGCGGAATCGGGCTGCTGGAGCTCGGGACGCTGCATGAGGACCGAGCGGGAGGACGAGCCGGAGTCGATCCAGACATCGAGGGTATCGGCCATTTTGGCGACGGGATCCGGGCCGGTCCAATCGGCGGGTTTGACCTGGGGCCAGAGTTCGGCGGCGGTGTGCTCGAACCAGATTTGGGAGCCATGGCGGGCGACGAGATCGGCGACGCGGCGGACGATGCGGGCATCGAGGATGGGATTGCCTTGCGGGTCGGAGAAGGCGGGGATGGGCACGCCCCAGGAGCGCTGGCGGGAGATGCACCAATCGGGCCGGCCTTTGACCGCGGCTTCGATTCGCGTGCGGCCCCAGGAAGGCACCCAATTGACGTGGCCGATGGCATCGAGGGCTTGTTGTCGGAAGGGGGCGGGCGCGCCGGGCGGCGCATGGTCGATCCGGACGAACCATTGGTTCATGGCGCGGAAG
>CAYPUR010000194.1:2958-3920 GCA_964413865.1 uncultured Verrucomicrobiota bacterium | reverse complement strand
CAGCAGTGGGGATAGCTGTGGTGGTAGTTCTCCTGATGGAGCAACGCCTTGCGCAAGCGCAGCGCGTGCACCACCGTTTCGTTCGCGTCGCTTTTCCCGTGTTTTTCGAGGATCGACTTGCCGAGCATGTCGGTCGGCATCTGTTGATCGGCCGGCAGATCGGAGGTGTGAGTGAAACAGCCATCGTCATCGACGGGCGAGTAGATAGGCAGGCCGACGCGCGTTCCGAGGTGGTAGTCTTCGAGGCCGTGGCCGGGGGCGACATGAACAAAGCCGGTGCCGGTGGCATTGTCGACGAATTCGTCGCCGGGGAAGAACTTGCCGGTGCGCTGGCAGAACGGGTGCTGGTATTCGAGTTGGGCGAGGTGTTCGCCGGTGAGGCTTTGGATGATCTGGTAGCCGTCCCAGCCGCACATTTCGGCGACGGCGGACAGGCGGAGTGTGGAAACGATGTAACTCTCGCCGCCGGCCAGCACGAGCGAGTAACTGAAGGTTGAGTTATAGGCGACGGCCAGATTGGCCGGGAGTGTCCAGGGCGTGGTTGTCCAGATCACCGCGTTGAGCCCCGGGTGCCCGACGATGGGGAGCTTCACATAGATGCTCTGGCTGACGTGGTCCTGGTACTCGACCTCGGCCTCGGCCAGGGCGGTCCGGCAAGGGATGCTCCAATAGACCGGCTTCTTGCCTCGATAGATGAAGCCCCGCTCGATGAGATCGGCGAACAATCCCAACTCGGCGGCCTCGTACTCCTTGTCCAGCGTGAGGTACGGTTTTTCCCAGTCGCCCAGAACCCCGAGGCGCTTGAACTGGGCTCTCTGGATGTCGATGAACTTGCGCGCGTAGGCGTCGCAGGCCTTGCGGATGACAGCGGGGTCGGCGGCGGCCACCCCCGACTTGCGCATCTCCTGGCCGACTTTGAATTCGATTGGCAGACCGTGGCAATCCCAGCCGGGCACATACGG
>CAYPUR010000194.1:0-2948 GCA_964413865.1 uncultured Verrucomicrobiota bacterium | reverse complement strand
CTTGAGGATCTTGTTCCAGGCGGTTCCGACGTGGACCTCGCCGTTTGCGAAGGGCGGACCGTCATGCAGAACGAACTTGGGGGCCGCGGCGCGGGCGCTTTGGATCTGGTGGTAGAGACGGGCCGCTTCCCAAGCGGCCAATCGGTTGGGTTCGCGTGCTGCCAGATCCGCCTTCATGGGGAAGTCGGTGCGGGGCAGATTGAGTGTGTCTTTGTAATCCATCGAAGCGCGCGAACGTACCAAGAACTGCCGTGCGTTGACAAGCGTCACCTGGCGAGGCGCAGCGGTTCTCGTTTTGAGAGCGCTCAGGGCGCCGGGTCGGGGGACCCGGCCTACAACCGCTGCATTCTTCGATGCTGTAGGCCGGGTGCCCTCACCCGGCATCAAGCCCCTGCACGCAAAATGAGAACTGCTGGGCGAGGCGGCGTCTCAGGCCAGTTCCAATTCGGGCTTGAACCCGGGCTGCGCGGCAGTCTCCGTTGGCTGGATGAGCCAGGTTTGGGCGCCGGTGGCCTGACGGGCGGCGTTCATGGCGGCTTGGTATCCATGCTTGTTGGATCGGGCGATCCAGAGCCGGTTCGTGGCGAATGTGAGCATCGGCAAGTCTCCGGGACTGTCGCCCGCGGCGAGGAAGGGAGGCTGTCCGATCACGTCCCAAAGAGCCGCGACCTTGCCCGAATAGACCGGCGCAGGAAACTGAATCTGGTCGGAAAGGCGGAACCGGGCGAGCGTTCGCATGTCCATGTCCGCGTAGGCGGGATCGGTGCGGACCAGGACAGAATCTTTGTGGAGCCGTTCTTGCCGGTCCAGGAGCAGAGTCGAGACACCGATCACGTGATCGGGGCGGATGGGCATGCGCGCGCGGCGGGAGCGCAGCAGGGGATTGAGTGCTTCGAGGACCATCCAGCGGACGCTCCAGACATTGCTTGCCGAGACGATCCAGACGTCGAAACCGCATTGGAGCAACAAGGCGAGGAGGTCGATCATCTCCGGGTAGAAGAAGGGGACCGGATAACCGGTCCGCCCGGGGGCAGTCGCGATGAAGGTGTTGCGTCCGGGGCGGGAGAGCTTCCAGACCTCCCGGGTGGCGCGCACCACGTCCTGAACGCTCAATCCCTGCATCACCGTCGTGGCCCACACGTATCCGTTGGCCAGTGGAGTCGGATCGAGACCCCCGTGTGCGGTTGGATCGAGAAACGCCTCGTAGTAATCCGTCAGATCGGCGCCGGAGCGGGGCGAGATCCGCTGGCCGCGCCTGGATCGGAACTCGGGAGCGATGTGGGGGGGCAGGTGTTCGGTTCGAATCAGCCCGTCGCGCGCGAGCAAAGCCAGAGTCGCCTCGCCGATATCGCCGCAGACCAGGGTATTATCGAAGTCGAACGCGGCCGACCGATGGCGGCCCGCGCTGGTCCGGATCAACCTTTCGAGTCGCCGGCGGGTTGCGGGTTGCCAACCGCGGGGTTCGAGGCGGAGGGCATCGTTCATATCACTTGGCTCCTTTCGGGCGCGCATTCCAGATGGTGACCATGAGGAGTGCGGAGACGACGGCGAGGCCGGCGATGAAGTAGAAGACCAGCGCCCAGTCGCCGTGCGCACGATCCTTGAGCCAGCCAACGCCGGCTCCGGAGAAGATGGCGCCGGTGGCTCCCAGGCACATGGTGAGGCCGGTCGCGATGGACGCGGCCTTCGGATGGCTGACGTCGACGGTGGCGGCGCCGCTCATGAGCATATCGGGACCGTAGATGAAGAACCCGGCCAACCCCATTGCGACGGTGGCCCAGACCCATTGTCCCTGGGGGATCCAGGCGAACCCGACGCAGACGCCGGCCAGGACGACGAGCATGATGGCGCAGACCGGCGCGCGGCGTTTGCCGAAGAGGGAGTCCGAGGCCCAGCCGGCGGCGATGGCGCCCAAGGATCCGATCAGAGGGATGGCGACGGCGGTGAGGGCGCTGCCTTTGATGCTGCGCCCCTGGAAGTCGGCCATGTACTGCACGCTCCAATTCATGAAGGTGTAGCGGACCGAGTTCATGCAGAAGAAGCCGAGAGCCAGCACCCAGAGAACACGGTTCGACAAGGTGAGGGCCAGGATCTGCCGTGTGGACAGGGGGGCAGCAGGCGCTGCAGCGGAGGCGGGCTTTGAAGGGTCGACCGGGGTTTCGTGGCCGACGTCGTCCCGGACTGGCGGGAAGCCCGCGTCTTCGGGCGCGTTGCGAAGGAAGGCGAAGAAGACGGCGGACATGGGGAGGAGGATGAGGCTGGGGACCCAGAAGGCGGCGCGCCAGCCGACGGTGTCGCAGAGCATTCCCGCGAGCAACCAGGAGACGACATTGCCGACCTGGTAGCAGGTTGAGATGAGGCCGATGACGGTGCCGCGGCGTTCGGACGTGTTCCAATTGGCGATCGTCTGCACCAGGAGCGACCAGCCGGCCGACTGGGCGTATCCGTTGACGCCCCAGAGGGCGAGCATGACGGGGAAGGACGATGTCCGCGAGAAAAGCAGGTTGGTGATGGAAGCGACCAGGAGGGCCATGGTCATCAGGTGACGGGCGCCGTAGCGCTGGCCGAGCGTGCCATTGACGAGCTGGCCGGCTGCGTAACAGGCGGCGTAGACCGAAGGGATGGTGCCGATCTGGGCCGCGGTCCAGTCGGTGAACTCCTTCAACATCATGGGCTGGGCGACGGCGAAATTGACGCGGCACAGGTAATAGGATGCGTAGGCGCCCCAGAGCAGCCAGAAGATGCGGAGTTGCCAGGCCCGAAGGCTTGCGGCGGGAGGAAATGTGGGCGGCATAGGGCGTGACATCAAGTGCGCGCTCAAGACATGTTGGCCCGCCCGTTATGACCGTTTCCGCGGCGCGCGTCAAATCGAGTTAGGTGCGCGTTAATTGAAATCCGTTGTTGAAATGTCAAACGAGTCTCTTCATACTCCGCCCGAGCAGCCGAAC
>CAYPUR010000193.1:4780-9152 GCA_964413865.1 uncultured Verrucomicrobiota bacterium | reverse complement strand
GCCATCGGTTCGGCGGAGCCGTCGGCCGGCCTCTCGAGCAGTTGGGAGGGCGAGGTGTCCACCACGACACTCTTGAGCAGAAAGGCGTGCGGACTGCGGTAGAGGCTTTCGACCACGCGGTTGAGTTCGGGAGTGAAGCAATGGAAGGTGAACTCGTAGGGGGTCAGCACGGCACCGTAGGTGTCGTTGGTCGTCGGCTTCTTGTTCCAGAACTCCGCGCCGGGCGTGTCCAGGCTGCCGACCGTGCAACGGCGAATCCCATCCAGAGCGAGGACGCGGGCGTCGAAGAGCATCGTGGCGATCGTGTTGATGTCGACCATCATGCGGGCGGTCGGCAGAATGTCTTTCTGGTCGAAGTACATCTGTGTGCGTTGCGCGCCAAACGTGAATGCGTATTTCGGATCCGTCTGCAGCTTCACACCCATGCCGTCCGCCTTCCGGTGCAGTTCGTCGATGACGGTATCGAGCAGGAGCTTCAACTGGCCGCTGTCGAGATTGGTCGGATAATCGATTGGGGCGAAGGTCTTTCGGGCCTCGGCCACGAATTCCTGGAGCTTCTTGTCCTGCTCCTTCGCGGCTTCGATGTTCTTGACTTTCTCGTTTCCGGGGTGGGGATCGGAGTTGGACAACTGGTTCAACTCGCTGGTCTGGGTCGCAAGGTCCTCGGTGACCCGCGCTTCGAGCGCGTGTTTCGACCACAGGAAATACCCCACAACGCCCAGGAGCACGAGCGTTACGCCCCCGCTCACGACCAACAGCAAATTCTTCTTGACCCAGTCCATATTAGAATCTGATGGGCTTCGCGAGCTTCAGTTTGACGTCGAACTTGAACGTGCTGGTGGTCTCGTCCTGTTCCATCTGCCCAGCCAATTGCGTCCCGTTAGTCCCAGCCATGAACTGCGAGTTAGCCTCCAACTCCCTGAGCAGCGTGTAGGCCAACTCGTTGTCAGCGGTCGCAAACAACTTGTTCCAACTCAGTCCGCGACAGGTCAGATTGATCACCGCAATCTCGTTCGTCGAGGCCTGTTTGGTCTGGGTCTCACCGCTCCCTCGCTGGGCCGAGGCGAGGGCGGACGCGATATCCATTTTCTCCCCGCCTTCGGTCGTAAGCTTCAACCCCCTCGGCAGCAACCCGTAGCGCATCAGCATGCGGATGTCCATCATGGGGCGGGGGCGGTTCTCATCTTCTTCCTGGGCCTCCGCCTCGGGGACCTCAGCGTTCTCGGCCGCCATTTTCTCGATCCAAACCGCCGTGCGCATGTTGGGGAGGCGCGTGGTGTTCTCCGTGTTCCGGAGCGCCTGGTCCAACGCGGTCATGATGTCGGCCCAGCGGAAGCGTTCCGACATCCACTCGGCATACTGCTCGGCCTCCTTGAACGATTTGTCCTTGCTCGCGATTGCCGTGTCGAGGGCCTGCTTCTTCATCCGAAGCCCCTCGACTTTCGGGGCGCGGGCATCGATGGCCCCCTGTTTTTCCTTGGCCAGCTTGTCAAAAAACCAGCCGAAGATGAAAACGACGAGGATCAGGCTGGCGGCGGCGGCGATGAAATAGGGCTTCTTCTGGTTAAGTTCCTGGCGCTTGAGGATGCTCTTGGGGATGAGATTGAGCTCGACGGGACACTGGGTCGGATTGCGCAATCCGAGTCCCACCACCTCGCCGTAGGCGTGGGCGACCTTGGCCAACTCCTCGAGGTTGACGCCGGGATCGATCTCGATGTTGCGGAAAGGGTTGAAGTACTCGACGGTGATGTTGAGCTTCTCCTGAAAGAACTCGCGCGTGTAGGGCATGATCGACGCGCCGCCTGCCAGGAACACCCGCTGAGGGGCCGTTCCGCCCTGCTGGCTGCGGAAGAACTGGATCGTCTGATTGACCTGGATATGAAGCCGCGTCATCACCTGCCGGGCGATCTTTGAAATGGCGGCCTGGCGCGGGTTGTCGGGCTCCTCGTACGCGCCACCCAGGCTGACAAATCCTTCCGCGATCTTCAGTTTCTCCGCCTCGACAAACGGGAGCTTGGCCTCGGCCGCAAACTCCTGCGTGATCGAGTTAGCGCCGATGTTGATGCTTCGGGAGAAGACCTTGCCCTTGTCGAAGAACAGCACATTGCTGGTCTTGGCCCCGATGTCCAGCAGCATCGAGCACCCGTCCACGTCCCCGTAGTTGTAGCGGAAGGCGTTGCACAACGCCGCCGGCGACGCATCCACCAGTTCCAGCCGCAGCCCCACCCCTTCCGCCGACCGAAAGAGGGACTCGACAACGTCGGACTTGACGGCGACCAGGAGCACTTCGAGTTCGCCCGAGGGCAACGTGCCCAGGATCTGGTAATCCCAAACCACCTCTTCGAGCGGAAAGGGGACGTTCTGCTGCGCCTCGTACTGGATGATCTGGCCGATCTTGGACGAATCGACCGGAGGCAGCTTGACGAACTTCGAGAAGACGTGGAAACCCGGGGCGCATACGTTGCAGGTCCGGGCCGCAATCGACTTGTCGGACAACAACTCCTGGAGGCCTCGCAACACGACACCTTCGCGCGCGGCGTCCTGAGCGCCGGCCAACCCGAGCGGCTTGAGGGCATACCGGACCAGGCGCAGGGCGCCGGAGTCACCCACATCGAATTCGGCCAGCTTCAAGCTGCCTGCGCCGAAATCGATACAGAGGAATGATTTCGCACCTAACATGTGATTCCCTCGATCATGGTTCCATCGATTCCGGGTTTCTGATAGCCAGTATCGGGCCAAAACCGAGAAAGCGCGCTGTGGTTACTGGAAATGATCAAGCCGGTCAAACACAAAAGTCGTCCTTAAGGTCATTTTGCCCCCGCGGCGGTCAGAACCGCGGGAATGGTCCGGAGCAGAATCTTGAGGTCCAGCCAGAGCGACCAGTTGTCGATATACTCGAGATCGAGCCGCACCCAATCCCGGAAATCCCGGACCTCGTTGCGCCCGTTGATCTGCCACAGACACGTGAGCCCCGGCCGCACGCTCAGGCGCCGCCGGTGGGCCAGATCGTCGAACCGGGCGACTTCGGCGACCGGCAGGGGACGCGGGCCCACCAGGCTCATCTCGCCCCGGAGCACGTTGATGAGCTGCGGCAGTTCGTCGATGCTCCACTTGCGGATGCAACGCCCCACCGGTGTCACGCGGGGGTCATTCGTGACTTTGAAAACCGGGCCGCTCATCTCGTTGAGCAGCGCCAGCTCCTGCTTGCGCTGCTCGGCGTCGGTCACCATCGATCGGAATTTCAGCATTGTGAACGGCCGCCCGTTGAGCCCGCTGCGCTGCTGTCGAAACAGGGCGGGGCCCGGGGAGCCGAGCTTGATGATCAGGCCGACCAGAAGCATCGGGATTCCCAGCAGCACCAGGAGCAGAAGCGCCCCCCAGAAATCGATCAGCCTCTTGACCGCCAGGGGCCAGGAGGTTTCGGGTCCGGAACGGAAGACAAGCATGGGACGCCCGTAAAAATCATCCACGCCCGTTCGGGAAATCTGTGTCTTGAAGAAGTCGGCGAGCAACCAGACCTCGACGCCTTCGCGCTCGCACAACTCGATCGCCTGCTCGATTTGGCCCAAGTAGGTGTGCTTGGCCGTCAGGACCACGCCGTTGGCCGAATGCACGTGCATGAGCTCGACCAGGTCGCTCACCGGGCGTTCGTTGATGCTCAATTGCGCCACAATGTTCAGCTCCTCGCGCTGACTCCGCGAGAGGTCCTGGCGCAGGCGCGCCGTATCCTCGGTCGTTCCCACCAGGATCAGCCGCATCTCCAACGGGGCGCCTCCCAAACGCCCCGTGCGCCACTGCAAAACGACCTCCTCCTTGACCGAAATCACCCCGAAACTGATCAGCCCAAAGAGAATGATCACCGAGCGACCGATCTCACCCCCCTGCCGCACCACGAAAATCACGATGATCAACCCGATGGTTGCGTACACGCAGCCTTTGATCAACTGCCACGCCGTCAGCCGGCGCGACGGCAGAAAGGGACGGTTGTAGAAACCGATCGACCTGAGCAGGAACGGCCCGCCGACCATCACGAGCGGAAACAGCCACACATAGGACTCGAGACTCTGGATGTCCCTGGTCCCGCCGAACACCTCCAGCCGCCAATGCGTGCGCAACAGGTGAGCCAGGTACAGGCTCAGCCCGAAAAGAACCGCGTCCAGGACGATCTGGAGCTGGGTTCGAAGACGTGTGTGGCGGCTCAACATGAGGCTTCCTCGCTAGCGCTCCCCGCTTCCCCCCGCCAGAACAGGCGGCACGGCAGTCTGAAAATCGGGCACCGAGACGGTCAGGAACTGCCGCATTCGCCGGAAGGTCGCCTCCTCCTGCCCCGGCGGACAGGCCGCGAAGCAGCCGATGTAGGCCCACCGCGGCA
>CAYPUR010000193.1:3885-4770 GCA_964413865.1 uncultured Verrucomicrobiota bacterium | reverse complement strand
TTCAGCCAGGGCCTGGTCGAACAGCCCCAGCTGCAGCACGCCGCGCCTGAGCAGTTCCCGCGTGATCCATCCCACCCGCACCCAATGGCTGGCGGTCAGCTTGTTCTCAGCCACAAACCAGAAGACGTACACACCGCTCCAGGGCACCCGGCGCCCCCCTTCCTGCTCCCACTCCGCCCTGGTCGTGTAACGCTGGACCGGGAGATCGTACCGATGGGGCCGGTAGACCGGCAGGAGGTCTGTCTCCTGCCGCTCGATCCGCCAGCCTTGCGCCGTCAAACAAAACTCCGGCTTGTGGATGCTCGTGCGGTCGGTTCCCATCATCACGACGTTCATCATGATCTGAAATCCGTCGGCAGCACGATAGAGGCGCCTGGCAAAGGTCGTATCCTCAGGCAGCATGTCGAGCTCCGCGCGCGTCGGCTCCATCCCCGTTGACTCGTAGAGCGGCACGCGCTCCGGCAAATCGATCCGGAGCCGGTCGCTCCCCTCGATCGGGCTCACCTTGATCCCCGGCGCCCCAAGCCGCTGAATCGACTTGAGCCGGACCAGCAGGCCGCCGCCGCCCACGATCACCGCCAGGGCCAGTGCGAAAAGGATGCATTGGCGGGCCTTCATACGGCTTGAGGCAATCCCGACGGGCCCCGAGCCAACGCCGGCTCGCGCAGCCAGTTCCCGACCCCGAACAGCACCAGAAGCGCCAGGCCGAACGTGACGAACCCGAACCAATCGTGCACGAACTCCCCCGCGCTCTGCCCGAACGCCTCGGACGCGATCACGATGCAGACCAGCCGCAGGATGTTGCCCGCCAGGGTCAGGGGAACAACGAGCAAGATCACCAGCAGGCGTTTCCAGAAGCGCGTGAATGTCAGAAAGCCGTAAATC
>CAYPUR010000193.1:0-3875 GCA_964413865.1 uncultured Verrucomicrobiota bacterium | reverse complement strand
GGGTTCTCCCCCTTCACCGTTGGAATCCAGAATGGCGTTTTGTTCATGGCCGTCAATCCCGGTTATTGTTTTACGCGCCAGAGATCGCCCGCGCTTTCCGTTCCGTTGGTGGGGTCGTAGGTGTAAGCCCCGCGCGGATCGCTGATCTGCACCCCCTGTTGAATCACCGGTATGCCCAGCACATCCCGCACGATCACCACCGAAACATCCGTCGAGATCTGCCGGAGCGGGACGGTGATCGGATCGCTGACCGTGCCCAGGGGCACACAGAAGACAAGCAGCACGTAGGGGAAAAACACGCCGGCGGCGAAGCGCCACCCCCAGACCAGCGCGATCAACGCGTACCCGCCCCCCAGAAACGCCAGAAGCGAAACGCGGGGCTGCTGCACCAGGTAGCCCAACACATGCAGCATCGTGGCCAGCGCCAGCCCAACCAGGCCCGGCCACCACGTCTCCCGGGAAATGGCCAGCCATTGGTGGCGCCTCGACCAGAACAGGCCAAGCACCAGGAACGGGATCAGGACACAGTACCCGTCGTCGGCGTTGAGCAGCTTCACAATCGGGCCGCCGTGAAACGAGCTTGAACTGTACGCGCCCCAGAGCCAGCCAAACAGGGAAGGACTGTCGACGTAGCCAAAAGTGGAGTTGCCCAGGAAATGGAACAAGGCAAACCATGCGGCCGCCAGACTCAGGAGGAGCCCCTTGTCGGGCATCTGCCGCCAAACACGGGCGAATTCCCGCCGGAACTCACCCTGTTCGTCAGTCTGGCTCTCTGGTGTTGTCGTCATCCCGAAATGCCGCTCGCGTCCCACCGGACCGCGCATCGGCGCGTTCATGAGACCCATGTGACGCCCCAACGCGCGCATCGCCCGTCCCTCTCATCATACGCGCGGACGCGATTCAACCCATCTGACACCAGTCACCCGCGGCGCTCAATCAAATTATGGCGGAACTCAATTGGGCGCCGGAGGAAGTCGAGGAAAGAAACCGAAGAAAGAAATCTGTTGCCTGAATGCGTTAAATCGCGCCGAATGGCCCCCAGGACACTATGAATTTGGACGACGCCCAGAAACAACAGGTCATCGCTTGGCTTCAGCAAGGCGCCACCCTGGCGGAAGTGCAGAAGCGACTTGAGACGACATTCGGCCTGCGCCTCACCTACCGGGACGTCAAGTTCCTTGTCAGCGACCTCGACGTCCTCCCCAAGGATGTCGAACCCGCGGCGCCGACCGACTTGACCGGCAAGAATCCCAAGGCCCCCGCGGCGCCCCATGCCCTGGCCAACGGCGGCGCCTGGGAACCCAAGACGGCCCCGACAGCCCCCGCCACCCGTGTTCGGATCAGCGTGGACCAGTTGACCCGGGCGGGCGCCGTCGTCAGCGGCGACGTCACCTTCAGCGATGGGAAAAGCGCGGTCTGGTCAGTCGACCAGATGGGCCGCCTCGGCATCGCCCCGCAAGAGAAGGGCCACCGGCCGTCGCCCGGCGATCTCCAGGAATTCCAGATGCTCCTGGAACAGGAACTGGCGCGCCACGGCTTCTGATCCCAGCCCGGATTTCGTTGTCATCTTCCCAGTGGTGAGAAATCCGTATAGGTGCTAGCCCCCGGCTGCGTAACCGGCTGCGTAACCGTTTGACTTGTCCCGCCCACAACTTTAGATTCTCCGCCATCGTGCTGGCTGCTGAATCCAAAGCGGTGGGAGCCGCGGTCAGAGCCGCTCCCGCCCCCGTCTCGCCCCACTCCTGGCGGCGCATTGTCGGTCCTGCCGACGGGTTTCTCAAATCCGTCGCCCGGCGATTGGAGGAGCAGGTCGCCGGCTTCGAACCCGACATCGCCGGCTATGTCCGCTACGCTTTGGCCAGCCAGGGCAAGCAGCTCCGTCCGGCCCTCCTGGCGCTGAGCGCCAAACCAACCGGCGCTCTCACCGACGAGTTGATCACCGTGGCCACCATCATCGAAATGGTCCACTTGGCCACCCTGGTCCACGACGATGTCATGGACGAAGCCCGCGTCCGGCGACGACGCCCCACCCTGTCTGTCCGGTGCGGCAACGCGATCTCGGTGCTTGCCGGGGATTGCCTGTTCGCGCATGCCCTGGAACTGGCTGCCAGCTTTCCCACACCCGATATCTGCCGGGCCGTCGCCGCAGCCACCAAGACGGTCTGCACCGGCGAGACCCTCCAAACCCTGCTCTCGCAACGGAGGGCCATACTCGGGCGCGAAGAGTACTTCCGCATCCTGCGCATGAAAACCGGCGAACTCTTCGCCCTCTCGTGCAGGCTGGGCGGGCGGCTGAGCGGGGCCAGTGACGCCGAGGAGCGGGCCCTGCACGACTACGGCATGGCCCTGGGGACGGCCTATCAGATCTACGACGATTGCCTCGATCTGTACGGACGCGAGCGGGAGGCCGGCAAGTCGCTCGGCACCGATCTGGCTGCCGGCAAAGTCACGCTCCCCATCATCGTCGCCTACGAACGGGCCGACCCGGCCCAACGCCAGCAACTCGACCGCCTGCTCGCCGACTGGCACCCGGAACGGCTCGCCCCTTTGTGCGCGGTGTTGGAACAACTCGATGCCCTCGCCGAATCGGTGTCCACCATCCGCTCCCTCTGCCACTCCGCCAGCGAGTCGGTGTCGGCCCCGGATCGCCCCGCCGGACGCCCGGCCCTCGCCCAGGCCGCGGAGTTCGTCGAACAGCTCACTGGCTCCCTGGGGGGTCCATCCTGGAAAAGCCCCTCCTAAGATGCCGGCCGCCTTGCACCCCAGTCCGCCCGCGTCAGACCAATCCAAACTCCCCGTGGCGGATTCCGTGCTTGTGCGCGACGCGCAGCGCGGGGAGGTGGAGGCGTTTGACGAGTTGGTGCGGCGGTACCAGGAGCGCATCTACGCCACCATCTACCATATGACGTCGTCCCATGAAGACACGGACGACCTCACCCAGGAGAGCTTCATCAAGGCCTATCGGGCCCTGAAATCCTTCAAGGGCGACTCGAGCTTCTTCACCTGGCTCTACCGCATCGCGATTAACAAGACGATCAACTTCCTCAAACAGCGCAAACACCGCGGCAGCCAGATCAGCCTCAACGATCTGGATTTCAATGCGGAACATGATCCGGACCTCGTCGCGCTGATCTCCGACCGCACGCCCCGGCGGGAAATCAACCTGGCCGAACTCCAGGAGAGATTGAACGAGGCGATGCAGAAACTGTCCGAAGTGCATAGACTGGTGGTGACCTTGCACGACATCCAAGGCCTGCCCCATGAGGAAATCGGGCGCATTATGGATTGCAATGTCGGCACGGTCAGGTCGCGTTTGTTCTATGCTCGCCAGCAGTTGCAGGCCTATTTGTCAGACTATTTGAATTAGAATCAGCATGCATTCGGATCACGATCACGTTTCCTTTGAACCCCTGCGCAGGGCGCTCGCCCTCAAGCGCCATGAACAGCCCCCCCCGGGCTACTTCGACCGCCTGCACAGACGCGTCCTCGACCGCCTTCCCCTCGAGCCGGATGTCGAGCCTGAAGACTGGTTTGAAGCCCTCTTCGAGAGGTTCCGGCTGCGCCCGGCCCTCGCCGGATTCTTCAGCTTTGCCTTGGGCGTCTTCTACCTCGCCGGCTTGGGCTATTCCGGACGCGTCGCTCAACAACCCCAGGACGCCCCGCCGCGGATCGAGATTGCCAGCGGTTTCGAACGGCGCCCATCCTCGGCCTTCGAACCTCGAGTGACCTCCGCCTTGGCCCGGGATGCCCGTCCCTCGCGCCCCAGCGTCACCCCCGTCATCCCCGCGGGATTGTCCGCCCCGGGACTGCCGCTCTGGCATCCCTCGGCGGCCGGCAATCTCACGCCGGTGGGCTACGTTGTCCCGTCCCGCTAG
>CAYPUR010000192.1:2750-9286 GCA_964413865.1 uncultured Verrucomicrobiota bacterium | reverse complement strand
ATAAACGGTTGGAAGGGTGGCTGAGTGGTTAAAGGCACCTGACTCGAAATCAGGCGTAGTCGCAAGGCTACCGGGGGTTCGAATCCCTCCCCTTCCGCCACGAATGAAGGGTGCCGAGGCCAATTGCTGTTCTGTGGAGAATCGCCGAATCGCCCTTTCTGCTTCGTTGCTCGCCTTCGCGGACTTCGTGACTTCGTGACTTCGTGGTGAATCCCAGCCGTTCCCAAACAGCCAAGGGTCTCTGCAAGAACCAGTCCGTATCCTCAAGGCGTAACTGCGACATCGTGCGCGGAAGTGCGATCAGAATGGTGAAAGTCGAGGAGTGCTGAAAGCCCAAGAGTTGCCGAATGGGGGCGGAGGGGATAAGCTTCGGGTCAGTCAAGGAGGCGTGTCGGTCAGATGCTCAAAGGACCGTTCATCCCGGTTACGACGGCTTACATTGCGGGCTTGCTGCTGGGCAACTGGCAGCCGGCGCCGCTGGCGCTCCTGTTCAGCGCCTGGGTCCTGGCGCTGATCGGAGCGGCGGTGTGGCCGCGCCGCAGCGCGGTCCTGCTCGCCGCGGCGCTCGTGTTGGCCGGATGGACGAACCTGGTCGCCCGGACCGCTCTGCTCTCGCCCGCCGATCTGAGAGCCCTCTTGGCGGAAGAGCCGCAACTCGGAACGGTCCGGGGGCGGTTGGCGGGCACACCGGCGCAGCGAGTGGTTCTGCGCGGCACGCGCGAGGCGCGGCGCACGTCGGCCATGATCGATGTTCAAGCCGTGCGGATCGACGATGTGTGGCGCCCGGCCATCGGGCGGGTGGCGGCGACCATGAGCGGCGCGCTCGAAGCCGGCTACTTTGGCGGGCGGACAGTGGAGGCGGTTGGGGTGCTGCGGCGTCCGAGCGGGCCGGTGGCCGAGGGCTTGTTCGATTACCGGGCGTGGCTCGAGTGGCAGGGGATCTACTATGAACTGGGCACGGACGGGCCCGAGGACTGGGCGCTTGTCGCGACACCGAACGAGCCCGTGCGCCCGCCGCTGTCTGACCGGTTTCTGGCGTGGGCGCAGGGGATCCTGGCGATGGGGCTGCCGGAGGAGGACGAGGCGGTGCGGCTGCTCTGGGCAATGACTCTGGGATGGAAGACCGCGCTGACGGACGAGGTGTCGGAACCGTTTGTTCGGACCGGCACGATGCACATCTTTGCCATCAGCGGGCTGCACATCGTGCTGATCACGGGGATTCTGGTGGCGCTGCTGCGCGTTTTGCAGGTGCCGCGCTGCGCCTGCGGGGCGGTGACGGTGCCGATGGTCTGGTTCTACACTGCGGCGACGGGATGGCAGGCCTCGGCCATTCGGGCGACGCTGATGATGACGGTGATCGTTGGGGGGTGGGCCCTGCGCCGCCCGTCCGATCTGTTGAACTCGCTGGCCGCGGCGGGCTTCATCATCCTGGTCTGGGAACCGCGCCAACTCTTCCAGGCGAGCTTTCAGTTGTCCTTCTTTGTCGTGCTTGCCATCGCGCTGTTCGCGCGTCCGATTGCGGAAGCGCAGCGGCGGTGGCTGGCCACCGATCCTTTCCTGCCGGACGAGTTGGTGCCGCGGTGGCGCGCGGCGCTCGAACCCCTGCTGCGGTGGTTTGCCGTGAGCCTCGGAACATCGACTGCCGCGTGGCTGGGATCCTGGCCGTGGATCGCTCACTATTTCCACATCGTCACGCCCGGCGGCCTCGTTTCGAATCTCGCGATTGTCCCGATCAGCAGCCTTGCGCTGATGAGCAACCTGGGCGGCCTGATTTGCGGCACCTGGCTTCGGCCCCTGACCGAGCTGTTCAACCACAGCGCCTGGTTCTGGATGTCATGCGTGATCCGAGTCAGCGAATGGATGGCCGCGCAGCCGTGGACATGGTTCCACGCGGCCTCGCCCGGCATCGCCGCCGCCATGGCGTACTACGCGCTGCTCTTCGGGGTGATGATTCCCGAACTCCGACAGAACCGGCGGTGGATACTGACCCTGGCCGCGCCGGCCCTGTGGCTCGCGTTCGAAATGGCAGTCGGATGGCGGGCGGCGCGCGACACGTTGACCATCACGGTGTTGGCCTTGAGGAGCGGCGCCGCGCAGTACGCGGATGCCCCCGGGCGGCGCGAGGACCTTCTAATCGACTGCGGGGATGCGCCCTCGGCCAGAGCGGCCGTGGGACCGTTCCTGCAATCGCGCGGCGTCAATCGCCTGGCGCGCCTGGCAGTCACGCATGGGGACGTCCGGCATGTCGGCGGAGCGCAAATGCTGGCGGAGGCGTTCCGGGCCAGACAAATCATCGCAAGCGGCGCCCCTTCGCGGTCGCCGGACTATCGGCGGCTGCTCCAATCGCTCGAATCGACACCCGAGCGGCGTGTCCGGGCCCGCGCAGGCGACACGGTGGCCGGGTGGACGGTGCTTCACCCCGCTGCGGACGAACGGCACCCGCAAGCCGACAACAATGCGCTGGTGCTTTGGCGCGCATTCGGCGGCGTGCGAATTCTGCTGCTGGGCGACTTGGGCGTCGCGGGCCAGGCGGCCTTGCTGGAACGGGGCGCGGACCTGCGGGCGGACGTCGCAATAGCCGGGCTTCCGGTCAAGGGCGAACCCTTGGGGCAAGCCCTCGTCGAGGCAATCCAGCCCCGGTTGCTCGTGATTCAGGACGCGGAGTATCCCGCGAACGAACGGGCTGGGGCGAACCTGCGCGTGCGGCTCGAGAGCTACGGCGTGCCGGTCCTGTGCACGACGGTTGATGGCACGATCACAGTGCGGGTGCGACCCGGCCGCTGGCAGGCCCGGACCACGAGCGGGCGATCGGTTGCCAATCCTGTCGCACCCCGTGTCCACACGGAGGTCAAGCGCTTCCCTTGCGCGGCTTTGTCCCAACAGTCCTTTTCTGCGCCTTCGGTTTTGCCGGAGGACGCTCTGCGGCGCGGGCTTTGGCGGCTGCGGAAGCGGAAGCGGAAGTGGCCGGTTTGGGCTTGCGTCCGGCGGACTTGGCGGCGCCTCGAGGCGCCGTCTTTCGGTGGATGGCCTGACGCACCTCGTTCACCTTGGTCTCGACCTGGTTTTTGGCTTTATGGATACCCTGCTGAGCCGTGTTGACGGTATCCGTGAGCAGCGTGCACCCCCGTCGGATGCCTCGAGTGAAGGTGCCGTCCTTGAGTTCGATTCCGCGGGATCGCAGGAACTCGGTGACATGCTCGTAGAGCTCGTTATGTTTGATCGTCTTCATGGTTATGAGCGACACCATCGAGGTTATTTCGAGAAATGCACGCCACAATTACAAGTCGCCAAGCCCTTTGTAGGACGGCATTCCCATGAATTCCCCATCCGATTGGGCGGTGCCACTTCGCGGAAACACCGATCCTCTCAACGCGTGGCCGGGTCCTTTTCCCAGGGGACAACCCACTTGTAGATCCGATGCTCGCTCCCGTCCCAGCCATCCGGATCGGCGCTCGTGCGGTAGACTTCCAGCGGCTTGGCGCCCGCCATGTCGAAGTCGTGCGAGACGATGCGCGACCCCGGCTTGAGCTTGGCCAGTTGGGGCCTGAGGTATCGCTGCGGTCGCCCGGGCTCAATTCGGCGCCGAGAGCATCTGGATTGGGTACTGAGGCGCGGCCAACGTGCGTCGTTCGAACTCCTGGAGTTCCGCCCCGATGTAATCGCGCTTGAAGCGGATGTCTTCGATGAGCGCGGGTGGCTCGGGTCGGCCGACAGTGAGCATCATCGCCTCGATGTCGCAGGCTTGGTAGGCGGCCCCGTCTCCGTCGCTGTCGGCCATCAAGAGAGGATCGGTCGCCTGAGGAGGTTCTGGACAGGCACAACTTGGGGCGCCTTGGGCAGGAGCGGACTGAGAAACAGCACATGACGGACAGTTGTCCCGTAAAGGTCGCTTTCCAAGTAACCCATCAACAGGACGGGCCCCGTCCCCCCTCCGTTCCTGAACAGGAGTTGCCCGGCCACCGGCTTGCCTTGCTCGATGTTCCGGGTAAAGAGACTCCAATCCGTGGCGTCGTTGAGGTCTAGCGATCTGATTGATCTGCCGACCTTTCCCAGGGCCCGTCGCGCAAGCCCAAAACAGGGTCTGGACGCCGGATGGAGACACGGCCACTTCATGAATTGGCCCTGCGCTGAAGAGCGCCCTCTCAGTGCCGTCGCATGCGGTGGATTTTGAATGATTGAGGCACCTCGGCGTCCGGGTCGATCTCGATCCTGCCATAGCCGCCGTCCTTGAGCAGTTCGCACCCGGCGAGCGAGGGGCACAAGCGGACGCGGAACGGGCGCCAGCACCGGGCTTGGCGCAGCGCTTCGGTCATGCGGCGAATCGAGTTGCCCAGAAACGGGATCCGGGGCATGCCGGCCAGCAAGCGGCTCTGCCAGAACACCAGGGGCGTGTGGAGATGCCCGATCACGGTCAGCCCGACTTGCCCGATGCGGGAGCGCACGACGCCTTCACGCCAGAGAAAGGGAAGGGCGGTGGGATCGTGGCAGAACAGGACAATCCGTTGGTCTGCGTGCAAGCCGCGAAACAAGTCGCGAATCGCCCCGATATGCTGTTCGCGCAGGCACTGCCAGGTCGCGCGCTCCTCCGGCAGCGTTTCCGGCTCGAACACGGGCAGCGCCACCAGGGACGATGCGACGCCTACGAGCACCCACCGGCCGAGGTCAATGCGCCAGAGAGGGTCGAGTGCGAGGCTGTCCACACTGCGCAGCCAGCTTGCCAGCCGCAGCCCGCCCTGGCCGCCGAACAGGCTCATCTTCCCGAATTCGTGATCGCCGATCACCGCCTGGAACCGCTCGGGAAAGGCCGCGCGGAGTTTGGACAGGCAGCTTTTGGCGCTTGCGTAGGCGGCGTCGTCGCACACGCCGACGAAGGCGGTGTCGCAGGAGTAATCGCCGTTGGCGATCACCCAGTCCGAGTCGCGCGCGGCCAGGATGAAACGATCCAGCAGATGGTTGTGCGCGAATGGGTCGCGCAGCCAGATGTGGCGCCGGTACGCGGTTGTGAGCAGGCGCAACACACGGTTGTCGATGGCGCGCGCCTCGTGCCCGCATCGCAGCTTCTCGGCATCACTGGCGAAGTGGATGTCGCTGACGACTGCGATGGATCTTGTTGCTCTCACCTCGCCGACAAGATCCTCATGACTTCCTCTCGGGGCGCGGTGTCGCCACAGCTCGGAAACCGGTGTCCTCGCCCCCGGCATGAGATTTCCGGGCTTGCCGGGCGAGCAGCCAGAGGGCATCGGCCAGCCGGTTCAGGTAGGCCACGATCCGCGGGTTGCGCAACTGGCCGGCGGCATGCAGCGCGCAGACGCGGCGTTCGGCCCGCCGGCACACCGTGCGGGCGAAATCGAGCGCGGCGGCGGTCGGCGTATCGCCCGGGATCGCCCAGCCGCGAAACGAGCCCAGGCGGGCTTCGAGATCGGCGGCGAGCGCATCGACCTCTGCCACCATGGCGGGCGTTATGTTGCCGAAGCCGGCGCGTTTGTATCGGGGGAGATCGGCGAGCGTGCAGGCCAGCTCGCCCATCAAGACGATGAGGTTGCGCTGAATCGACACCAGCCGGCCGCGCAGAGCCTTCGAACGGGCAGCGGCCCGGGCCAGCCCGAGCGCCGCGTTGAGCTCGTCCACAACACCGCACGCCTCGACGCGCGGGTGGTGTTTGGGCACGCGCCGATTGAACATCAGGCCCGTGGTTCCGGCGTCGCCCGTTCTGGTCACAATGCTCATGAGATGTCTGCTGATCGAGTGCGCGCTGTGCGACGGGCGAGGGTAGCGTGAAGGCCGGGTGGAGGCAAAACAACAAACGCGACAACAACTCGTTGACGCTCGTGGTGCGCGTTTCTATGGTTCGAGCGACGGATTTATGAACGCAAAGCTGCTCTCGAAAATCGTTTTTATCATCGTCCTGCTGTTCTTGCTGGTGTTGATCGGTCTGAACAACAAGCAAATGGTCGGATTCACACTGCCGCCGATCATCACCAAGTCGGTCCAGCAGCCGGCTGCCATCATGTACTTCGCTTTCTTTGCGGTCGGCGTCCTGGCGGGGGCCGTGCTGACCACCGGCACCGGCTTGAAGGGCGGAAGCCGGGGAGGCGGCGGGACCAAGAGCAGCAAGTCATGAAACGGGGCCAAAGCCCGGGAACGGACCTTCCTGTCGCTGCCTGGGGTTGTCGGGTCAGTGCCGCTCGACCAGCCGTTTGTAGGCCAGGACGCCCTCGGTGACCGCCTTGGCCAGGGTGTCGCGTTGCGCCGGGCTCGCGATTCTCCGGGCTTCGCCGGGCGTGCTGAGAAAGCCGCCCTCGATCAGGATGGCCGGCATGTCGGTGTTGCGGAGCACGACGAAGCGGGCCCTGCGAACGCCGCGATCCTCGACGCGCATGCGTGTCACCATCGACTTCTGGACGTGATAGGCCAGGAGGATGTTGTGGGTGTCGTGCGTGTTGCCTGGCAGTTTCGCGGTCGAGCCTTGTTGTTCGGGCTGGGCATTGGTCGATGGCGCGCCCGCGGGCGTCAGGCAGTAGGTCTCAACCCCCTTG
>CAYPUR010000192.1:0-2740 GCA_964413865.1 uncultured Verrucomicrobiota bacterium | reverse complement strand
AGGCTGATGAAGAGGTCGGCCCGGGCGCGCTTGGCGAGCGCCACCCGGTCGTCCAATCCGAGGTAGGCGTCCTTGGAACGTGTGAGGATGACGTCGAAGCCGGCCTGTTCGAGGCGTGCCTTGAGCTTTCTGGCCCAGAGGAGGGTGAGCACCTTCTCCTGCTCATTGCCTGCCTTGAAGCCGGGGTCCCTGCCCCCATGCCCCGGATCGAGGGCGATCACCCGCATCCGCTGGCCGGGCTTGTTCCTGACCGGCACAAGGATCGGGTCCAAGAGGGTGCGCATGTCCAGCGTCGTGATGTAGAGCAGGCCGTTGCGGGATGTGATGGGGCTCGAGAGCCAGGTCTTGACCCCGTTGATTTCGAGCTGACGGGAACTGACGCTGCCCCAAAGTCCGTTCCACCGATTGGTCAACCCGACGAGGCTGTTCGTCGGAACCCAGCTCAGTCTGAGGGACTTGGTCTTTGCCCAGGCAGCGAGATCGACGAAATCGCAGTTGCCCATCCGGAGCGTGGGCAGACGCGCGGAGGCCGCGTCGGCGGCAGCAATCGCAACGGGTTGCCGACTGTGCGACTCAGTGGCGGCGTGGGCCGGCCGGACAACGAGGATTGCTGCAAGGCTCAAGGCAGCCATTGGCCTCACGAGGCGGCGAGCCACGGCGGGGCGAGGCCGCCGATCCAGCCGGCAGGAAGAATCAATCCGCACTGTTACTTCAAGCGATCGGGGTTGAGGGGGCGGAGATCCCTGGGCAGGAAGAGACCGTCTTTGCGGATCAACTCGCCGTCGAACCAGACTTCGCCGCCGCCCCACTCGGGGCGTTGGATGAGGACCATGTCCCAGTGGATAGCCGATTTGTTGCCGTTGCCGCAATCCTCGTAGGCCTGGCCCGGCGTGAAGTGCAGCGAACCCGCGATCTTCTCGTCGAAGAGGATGTCGCACATCGGATTGAGGATGCCCGGATGAAAGCCGAGCGAGAATTCGCCGATGTACCGGGCACCGGGGTCGGTGTCGAGAATCTCGTTCAGCTTCTTTTCGTTCGAGCCGGTGGCCTTGACGATTCTGCCGTCCTTCAATTCCAGGCGGATGTTCTCGAAGCGAGTGCCGGCGTAGAGGGTGGGGGTATTGAACTGGATGACGCCGTTGGCGGACTTGAGCGTTGGGCAGGAGAAACACTCGCCGTCGGGGATGTTGCGCAATCCGTTGCAGGGCTTCGCGCCAATGCCTTTGATGCTGAACACGAGGTCGGTGCCCGGCCCCTTGAGGCGCACCTGATCGGCGCGCTGCATCCGTTTCGCCAGCGGCACCATCGCGCGTGCCATCCGGGGGTAATTTGCGGTGCACACGTCGAAGTAGAAGTCCTCGAAGGCTTCCGTGCTCATGTTGGCGGCCTGGGCCATGCTGGGCGTCGGCCAGCGCAGCACCACCCACCGCGTCTTGGACAGACGGTGATCGAGCACCGGACGCAGCGTTTTCGAGAAAAGCTGGAGACGGTCACTGCGCACATCCGCGGCCTCGTTCGCGTTCGCGGCGCCGCGGATGGCAATGTAGGCCTGCATCTTGCGCATGCGAAACAGCTCAAGATCGCGGACCAATCGCGCGTGATCAGGCGACGTGTCCCGCATCACCTCCCGCGTCACTCGCGTGTGGCGGACTTCGACCACCGGCACGGCTCCGGCCTGTCGCGCCGCGCGCATCAACGCCACGACCATTTCATCCGGGATATCGATCATGTCCAGAAGGACGCGGTCGCCCTTCTCGAGGGCGGTCGAGTACTCGACCAAGAGCCGAGCCAATTGCGGGTAGCGAGGGTCTGTCATATTCAGGTCGGGCGAGCATACGCGGGCGCAAAGGCTCGGTCGAGTGTCATTCTGACATCCGGTGTCCCACCTCTTGCCTCAAAGTGGGACACAAGATGGTTCTCTGAATGCAGATTTTGTCGCGGACAGGCAGGGCGACCACTCCGCAGGCGCGAAGCCCGGGGACGGACCTTTCAGGGGAATGACCGCCCCACCTTGCGTTTTTTGGGGGAATTCCAGGCTGACAGTTGCGAATCTATTACGACATCGAAAGCCATCAATCAGCGTGTAAGCAATATGTTACAGAATGTACAGAAAGGCATGAACGAAACAGTCGCTCAATCGCCTCTCGAATCAGGAACTGCGGAGAACAATTCTGGAGGCAGATATGAGGGTCGATATCGACTATCTGGCATGCGGATTGCTCCAGAATGACCCACAATGAAAGAACCGAGATCTAGCGACAGATATCGGGACTGGCCCGCGGTTCCTGCAATCACTGCTGGAATCAAAAAGTCTACCTAAGCCTACCTTAAGGCGCTGGGCTCCCCCTGGCGTTCCCGTCTAACGACGTCGCCCCGGCGGCCGTGATCACACGGCCGCCGGTTCTATTTTGCCCCGGTCACCGGGCCGCCGGTTTGCGGTGCATCTGGAGGTTGTCGGTGGGAATCGAGTTTGCGCCGCGTGGGGGGGCGCGCGGCCTGCACCAGGAATCTCGATTCCTTGCAGGCCCGGTGCCCTTACCGGGCGACAGAACACCGCCGTTGTAGGCCGCGTGCCCCCACGCGGCGCGGAGAGCCATGACATTTGGAACAGCACAGAGGCCGGTTCAGGGACCCAGCACAGGGCCAGACACCGATGCGGTCGGAGGTTTTCCACTTTGACGCTTTCAGCAGTTCTCATTTTGCGTGCACGGGCTTGACGCCGGGTGAGGGCACCCGGCCT
>CAYPUR010000191.1:3844-9308 GCA_964413865.1 uncultured Verrucomicrobiota bacterium | reverse complement strand
CAGGCGCCTCCTCGAACGGCCAGTACTGAACCAGGGTGGCCGGTTCATCAGGCTCGGGGACATCGGTGATGGCCGTGGGCGCCGTGCCGGCCGCGAGCTGGGCGATCGACAGGCCGGCGAGCGGCCCATCCCAAATGGTCACATCGTCGATGAACCCGGCAAACGAATTCCCAAAGGGCCCGCCAAGAACCCCGTCCAGATCGAACCGGGCCCCCAGGGCAAAACCGGACGCGTCAAAGTCGAAACCGACCACGGCACCTTCCGATTGTGCAACGCCGTTGATCCAAACGGTCAGCAACCCATCCCGGTACACGAAGGCCAGGTGGGTCCAATCCCCCGCCCAGACCGCGTCGAGCGAGCCCACACCGACCCACGAACCGTCGGTGCCAATCGATTGAATCGTTCCGGTCACATACGGATCGAAGCGAATCACGCCTCCGTAGGGCGAGACGTATGGCACCTGCGAATACAGCCGCACATCGCCCGGATCAAACGTTGCGGGCTTGATCCAAAGCGACACCGTCGCCGAGTCCTTGATGTGTATGTTCTGGAAATTGACATACTCGGGACCGCCCGAGAAGGCGATCGCCCGGGTCGAGTGGCTCAAGCTCACCGGCGCATCGGCCGCCCAGGCGCCGGAAGGCTCGAACCCTTCGAGGATCCCCGTGTTGCCGCCCACGACGACATTCGCCGCCGTGCTCGAGCCGGAGGCCTCTTCGAGCGGCCAATACTGCGCCAACTGGGCCGCATGACCAATCTGAATTAGGATTGCCGCCAGGGCGACGGCGCCGGCCGTGTGGAGTTCGGGGTTCATTGCAGCACGTGTCAGAGTTCGGGGTTGAAGGTCGAGGATCGAGAGTGACTGCCCAGTTGGTTGCGTGCGCTACGCAGACCCCTCACCCCGGTGAGGGTGACGGTGCCGTGCATCCCAGTGATTCCTCAATAGGCGGCTGAAAAACCGCCGAGCAGCCACTCCGCCACTTGCGAAGCGTCAGGTTTGTTTCGGACCTCATGGGGATTCCAGAGCCAGTGTCTAAAACCGCGCCTTCCGTTTGTCAATCCCCTCGAAGCCGCGAAGCCTCCCGAGACATTTCGTGCGTGACTTTCCAGGCCGAGACACTGCTTATGAAGGTCTTTCTTCCGCGCTTGGCGGGCGAAAGGCAACCGACAACGGATCGATCGAAAGACAGAGACAAGACCATGCAAAGCATCCAGCCGTGTCGCATGGCGACGCGTCGCCAATTCCTCAAGATCACCGCAACCGGGGCTGTCGCGCTGGCCGCGCCCTCTGTGATCCCGGCTTCGATCCTGGGCCGCGCCGGCCAAGTTCCCCCCAGCGAGCGCATCGCGATGGGGTTCATCGGCCTGGGCGGCCAGGGGACGGGCCATCTGCTGGGCGGCGCCTGGACCTACGTCCCGGGCGGCTACGCGGCCCGAACGGACGTCCAGGTGCTCGCCGTGTGCGATGTGCGGCAGGAACGCCGCGAGCAGGCCCGACAGCGGTGCAACCAGATGTACGCCCAGCGGTCGGGCCAGGCCGCCTACGACGGTGTCCGGGGCTACAACGACTTCCGCGAGGTCCTCGCCCGACCCGACATTGACGCGTTGTTGCTGGCTGTCCCGTATCATTGGGCCGCCCCGATGGCCGCGATGGCCCTCCGGGCAGGCAAAGATGTCTATTGCGAAAAGCCCATCGCCATCACCGTCCGCGAGGGCCAAAGACTCGTCGCGGCCTGCCGGCGTTTCGGACGCATCTACCAGGCCGGCACCCAGCAGCGCTCCGAATACGGCGGCAAGTTCCGACTCGCCTGTGAACTGGTCCGCAACGGACGCATCGGCCAACTCAAGGAAGTCTATGCCTATCGCCAGCCCGGCGCCCTGTTCCCTTCGGCCTGGACCTCCGAGCATTCCGTGCCCGTGCCACCGGGGTTGGACTGGGACATGTGGCTCGGACCGCTCCCGTGGCGTCCGTTTGGGGGCGAAGCCGGCCACACGCTCTCCGGCCTGTTCGTCGGCGATGTGAACTGGAGTCCGCATCACTACGACATCGTCCAGTGGACCGTGAACCCGGACCCGACCGCGCCGATCGCAGTCCAGTACGAGCCGAGCCCGGAGAAGCCAGGGGCGTCCGCGCACCCGGGCGGGGCGGCGGGCCGGCCCGAGGACGGCCAGGTGCACTATCGCTACGCGAATGGCGTCGTGGTGCACTCGACCCCTTATCCCGGGGAGAATGTCGGCCACGATGGCGGCGCCTGTTTCGTGGGAACCCAAGGCCGCATCGCCGTCGATCGGGGATCGATCGTGTCGTACCCCGCCAGCATCCTCAAGGAACCGCTGCGCCCCGACGACGCGCGCGTCTATTTCACAGACAGCCATTCGGGCAATTTCCTGGAATGCATCCGCACCCGCCGTTCAACGATCTGCAACCCCGAAGTCGCCACCTACACGATCAACGCGATCCTCATCGGCGGCATCGCGATGGGCCTCCAGCGCTCGCTCGAGTGGGACCCCGACAAGGGGGAGTTTGTCGGCGACGAGCAGGCCAACCGCCTCCTCTCCTACGCGCCTCGTCCGCCGTGGACTGTATAAATTCTGAAGTCCCCCACCGGAAAGCGCAATGGCGGCCCGAGACACCATGTCCAGACAACCGCAAGGACTTTTGATCAACCGCCCCATGAACCTCGAAATCCAAAGAATCGCTCAGGCCCCGACCGCCCTGCGCCAACCCAGGCGCCTTCTCACCATGCCCGTCGACCTCATGCTGGTCTGTCTGCTGGGCATCGGCTTGAATGCGCGCGCGGACGAGGAACAGGATCAAATCGCCATCCTCCAGTCCACGGCCGGGCTCACCCAAAAATCGGCCGCCTGCCAGAGGCTTCGCGTCATTGGCACACCCAAGTCGATCCCGGCACTGGCCTCTCTCCTGACAGAGGAGGGGGCTTCGCATTTCGCACGGCACGCCCTCGAGGGCCTGCCGTTCCCGGAAGCGGGCGCCGCTCTTCGCGCCGCCCTCGAAAAGACCTCGGACAAACCGCACCTCCAGGCCGGCATGATCGACTCGATCGGTTGGCGCCGCGACTCGGAGTCGATCGAACTGCTGACGCCTCTCCTGGCTTCAACCAACCTCGATCTCGCCATAACCGCCGCTTCAGCCCTCGGGCGCATCGGCGGCGCTGCCGTCGCGCCTCTCCGCAGCGCGAACGACCAGGCCCAAGACGCGCCCGTCTCGATGGGCTTTCGGTCGGTTGTCCAGGAAAGCCTGCTCCAATGCGCCGAGACGCTGCTCGACGCCGACGGGACCAAGCTTGCGTCCGAGATCTGCCGCGGCGTGTTTTCTCAGCCCGCTTCGGAGTCGATCCGCGTCGCCGCGTGGCGCGGCCTTGTGTTGCGCGACGCCCAATCCGCGCCCGACCTCGTCCGCACGGCGCTGTCCGGACGCGACCGTTCGCTCCACCGCGCCGCGCTCGGTCTGGTGCGCGAGCTCGACGACGCCTCGATCCTGGCCGCCTGCCTGGGCGATTGGAATGATCTGCATCCCGAGTCCCAGATAGCGCTGCTCGATGCCAGCGTCCAGGGCGGCAAGGAACCTCTCCCGATCGTCCGCAAGGCCCTGGGCAGCTCGAATCTCGCGCTGCGAGTCGCCGCCCTCGATGCCCTGGCCGACTTGGCCGATCCATCGTCGATTCCGTCCGTGGCAAGGATTGCGGCTCGAGGCGAACCGTCCGAGCGCGAGGCCGCCGCTCGGACCCTGGCGCGCATCCGCGGCCCGGGCGTGCGCGAGACGCTTCGGGCGGCGGTCGAGACGGCGGACACGGTCGAGAAAGCCGCGCTGCTGCGGGCGCTGGGCGCGCGTGGCGACCGCCAGGCCGGCGACACGCTGCTTCGATTCGCGAGCGCCGAGGCGCAACCCGTGCGTCTGGCCGCGCTCGAATCGCTCAGGCAGCTTGCCCTCCCCGAGACCCTGGCGCCACTGCTCGATCTTGCCGCCAAGGCGAGGTCCGAGGATCAGATCGCTCCGGTGTTCAAGGCCCTCGTGGCCGTTTGTCAATCCAGCCCGAACACTGCTGAAACAGAAGGACGCGTCATCGCCGCCATTCGGAACTCCGCACCCGCCGAGCGCCGGCTGCTGTTGCCTCTGCTGGCGGAACTGGGGACCGCGGACGCCCTGACTGCCGTGCGGAACGCCGCGCAGGACACGGACTCCGAGCTTGTCCGAACCGCGGTGCGCGTTCTGGGCCAATGGCCCAACGCAGGGCCCGCGCCGTATCTGATCGGTTTCGCCCAGTCCGCCACCGACCCGGGTTCGCACGCGCTCGCGTTGCGCGGCGCTGTCGAAGTCAGCGCGCACGAGCCGGACGCTTCCAAACGCGTTGCGTTGCTCGAAAAGGCGATGAGCGTCGCGCGGCGGGCGGACGAGAAGCGCCTGGCCCTTGCTCAGACGGCGCAGCTCGGCTCGGCGGGCGCGCTCGAGACCGCCTTGAAGAACCTGGCCGATCCGGATCTGGCCGAGGAAGCCGGGCTGGCTGCGATTGCGATTGCCGAGAAGCTTGCGGCCGCCGATTCGGCGTTGGCGGACGCAGCGGCGGTGAAGGTGCTGGCCCGATGCAAGGCGGCGGACACCGTCCGTCGCGCCTGGGCCTTGCGCCGGACGCCGGCGATCAGCGGGCCTTTCATCCGGCACTGGCTGGTGAGCGGGCCGTATCGACAAGCCGGAGTCGAGGGCGCGGCCGCTGTGCTCGAACTGGCGTTCGCACCGGAGAAAGCGGATCCGAAAGCCGACTGGAAGCCCGCGCCGACCGCCGATCAGGTCGATCTCTCGGGTCTCTTCCCGGGCCAGGCCAGTTGCGTTGCCTACCTGCGCGCGGAGATTGTGGCGGAGCAGGACTCCGACGCCCTGCTGCTGATGGGCAGCGACGACGGTCTCAAGGTCTGGCTCAACGGCGCGGTTGTGCACAGCAACAATGTGGATCGAGGCCTGATCGTCGATCAGGACCGCGCGCCCATCAAACTTAGGAGAGGCGCGAATCGACTGCTGCTGAAAGTCAGCCAGGGCGGCGGCGGCTGGGCCGCATGCGCCCGGATTGCCGGAACCGATGGCCAGCGGGTTCCGGGACTGCGGATCGAGCCTGCCCAGCCGTGACGATGACGGAGCTTCTGGAGTTCGAGGATTCTATGTCTAGTCCATCCATTACCAGTCCAGCCCCCCCGCCCAGACGCGTCCGCGAGGTCGCCCGCGACCTGGGCCTTGATCCCGAGGAGATCCTCCCGTACGGCCATTACATCGCCAAGATTCCGGTCGCGGAACTCGAGGCTCGAGCCGGCCAGCCCGATGGCCGCCTGATCCTGGTGTCGGCGATGACGCCGACGCCGCAGGGCGAAGGCAAGACCACCGCGACGATCGGCCTGGCCGATGCTCTGCGCCGCCTCGGTCATCGCGCCATGTTCTGTTTGCGCGAGCCGTCCC
>CAYPUR010000191.1:0-3834 GCA_964413865.1 uncultured Verrucomicrobiota bacterium | reverse complement strand
TATTTCGGCATCAAAGGCGGCGGCACTGGCGGCGGGCGCGCGCAGGTCGTCCCGGCGGAGGACATCAACCTGCATTTCGTCGGCGACATGTATTCCGTCGAGAAGGCCAACAACCTCCTGTGCGCCATGGTGGACAACCACCTCCAACACGGCAACGAGCTGGGCATCGATCCGCGCCGCATCGTGATGCGCCGTGTCATCGACTTCAACGAACGCTCGCTGCGGGACATCGTGATCGGCCTGGGCGGACCGCTCAACGGCGTGCCGCGCCGCGACGGCTTCAACATCACGCCCGCCTCCGAAGTCATGGCCATCCTCTGCCTCGCCCGCGACTATCGCGACCTTGGGGAGCGGATGGCGCGCATTGTTGTGGGGTTCACGTACAAGGGGGCGCCCATCCGAGCCGAGGCCGTGCAGGCCGTCGGAGCCATGCAGGTGCTGCTCCGGGACGCGATCCACCCGAACCTGGTGCAATCCATCGAGGGCACGCCGGCGTTCGTGCACGGTGGCCCCTTTGCCAACATCGCCCAAGGCACCAACACCAGCATCGCAACCCGCCTGGCGCTCAAGCTCGCCGACTACGTCGTGACCGAGGCCGGCTTTGCCACCGACCTCGGCGCGGAGAAGTTCTTTCACATCAAGTGCCGCGCGGCCGGGCTGACTCCGGCCACCGCGGTGATTGTCGCCACGGCCAAAGCGATCGCCTACCACGGCGGATTCAAGGAGAGCGGCGGCCTGGGGAACCTGGCCAAACACATCGAGAACATCCGGCTGTTCGGACTCGACCCCGTGGTCTGCGTGAGCCATTTCCCGGATGACAATCCTGACGACTACGCTCGGATCATCCGGTTTTGCGCCCGTCTGGGGGTCGAGGCGGTGGTGTCGAAGCACTTCGACCAGGGCGGTCAGGGGGCGGTCGACCTCGCGCGGGCCGTCGTCCGGGCGGCGACACGGCGCAAACGCCGGGCGCTGCGCTTTCTCTACCCGCTCGACGCGCCGATCCGCAAGAAGCTCGAGGCCATCGCCACCAAGGTCTACGGCGCTGACGGCGTCAACTTCGACCGCGCCGCGCTCAAGCACATCGAGACTCTCGACCAACACGGCTTCAACAAGCTGCCCGTCTGCGTCGCCAAGACGCCGCTGTCGCTCTCGGACCGCGCCGAACTGCGCGGGCGGCCCGGCGGCTTCTCCATCACGGTGAACGAACTCCGGCTCTCAGCCGGCGCGGGCTTTGTCGTCGCGGTGTGCGGCAACATCGTCACGATGCCCGGACTGCCGAAGGTGCCCGCGGCCGCGCGCATTCGGATACTCCCCTCAGGCCACGCCACCGGGCTGACGTGATTGTGTCCGGGCTATGGCCCCGGCAAACCGGGCGCCTGCGCAAGACGCCAGCGAGCCTCGAAGACAAAAAGAGACCGGGGTCGCCCCCGGTCTCTCGTGTCCAATCGGTTCTCAGCCTACCGCGCGATGCGATAGAACATCTGGGCAGCGCTCGGAGCGACCGTGTACGGACTGGTCGGATTCCCCGCCACAGGCGTCCAGGTCTTGAAGTCCGGCGATTGCTGCAGCGCACCCGCTCCCGACCATGAGAGCGTAATCTGACCGCCCCCGGTGATCACCGGCGGATCGAATTCAGGCGCCGCCACCGGCGCGTACGCGGAGATCACCGCGCCGGAGATCGGGGCCAACTCCGCTGCCGGAGTGGCATCACCCTCCATCCGCCACGCGACCTTGAGATAGTCGCCGCCGCCACCTTCGGTGTGCAGGGCCTGAATGAAGTACGCCTTGCCGGCCACCAGGGCTTGCGGCTCCGATGTGTAGGCAATGGGCGGCTCGGTGAAGCCATGACAGCACCCGGTCTCCTCGGCAATCAACCCGACGTTCGCCGGATCCGCATCCAAACTGAGCCACAACTGCGAGGGATCGTCGCTCGAGATAAAGAACCGGTAGTTCCCCGACACCGTCGGGGTGATCCAGGCGGACAGACTGTCGCCGTAATCTTCGCCGTGGGAGCCGAATACCGCCTTGGTAGCGAGGTCGCCTCCGGTGAAGGGGGTGGTGTCGAATGAGACCGGCAATCCGTTGGTCATCGGGCCGGCCGGGAACAGGATGGTGTTGTCCGTCATCCAGTTCACTGTCAGTGGGTTTGGACGCGGCTGACCGAGATAATAGTAATCCCAGGCCACCACGCCCGGAGTCAACACCGGCGCCTGGAATGGCACAGTCGTCGAGGGCATCACGTTCCCCGTGGTCGTGCGATCCTTGAGTCCGGTCAGGGTCAACGTGTACTCCTGGCCCGGCGTGAGCCCGCTTGTCGCGAGAATCACCGTCCGCCAGTCGCCGCCGAGCGGCACAGCCGCCGGATCCTCGTGAAACACCAGGCTGCTCACGGTGACGCCGCCGTTGATGGTGTAGTTCGCCGTGCTCGGAGCCGTGGCGCTGTCCATGCGCTTCGAGAACACCACCTTGACCAGATATGGCTTGCCGCCGAGCGGATTGGGCGTCGAGAGCGCAGTCGCCGAGACCACTGCGGGCGGCGCCGTATCCGTGCTCACGACCACGTTCGCATTGCGGGTCGTGACGCCGCCGAGCGGATTCTCGACCACCAAACGGTACAGACCGCTATCGGCCGGTGTGGCCTGGGCGATCACCAGGGTCGCGGTGTTCACCCCTTGCGGGTAATGGGCCGTCCCGTCCGGATTGATGACCTCGGTCAACGCCGCGGCGCCTTTGTACCATTGGTAGGTGTTGGGCAAGCCCGCAACCGTGGCCGCCAGCGTGACCGTACTGCCCTCGATCGCCGAGGCGTCTGCCGGCTCCTCGATCACCTGCGCGGCCATCCACTGGATCTTGTAGTGATTGAGTACCTGCTCGGGCGTGAGCGCATAGCTGTAGAAGGCCACATCGTCCACTGTGCCCGGGTAAGGGATTCCGCCGCCGGACCGGCTGGCGATCTCAAACGGGGTGTCGCTGGCCGGGAGGTAATTGCCCTCCGGCGTGCTGTCGGCCGACGTATCATCGGCGCCGTTCACATAAATGCGCCCGCTGCCGCCGGAATAAACCACCGCGACATGATACCATTTACCGGCTTCTGGATAGGTCTTGCCGAGCAGCCAGATCTGGACCGTCGTGGCGTCGCCAATATGACATTCCCAGAACGCCCCGTTGAGCCCCTGGTAAATGGCGTAACCGGAACGTCCGATGGCGCGATTCTGCGACCCGATCACGCATCGACTATTCTGCCCCGACTGGTCGGGCTTGGCCCAAAACTCAATGGTGAACGCGCCGGCTGGGTTGAGCACCGACGAGGCCGGAGCCACCGCGTTGCCGCCCGTGAAGCGGACCGCCGTGTCCGGATCCGTCTGGGCGCCGCCCAGGAACGCCCCGGGCTCGCCAAGGGTGTAAGATCCGCCATAGGTGGCGTCGTGGAATCCCGCGATGTCAGCGGCCATCGTCCCGGCCGCCTCGCCCAAACGCCAGTAGGCGGACGGACGATCCGCTGCAACGGTTTCGGCGTACTTGCCTGAAGGGGCCACGAAGTTCAACACGATGGGCTGGCTCTCGGCTGTGCCGAACACGTTCTCGACCGACAGGGTATAGGTCGCCGACGTGCCGGCCGCACCGCCGGCAACAACGTGCGAGGCGGAGTTGGCGCCGGGAATGGCAGCGCCGTCCAGTTTCCATTGATAGGTGAACGGAAGAGCCCCCGAAACGAGGGCCTGCAGGACCGGGGCGCTGCCCGCCATCAGGGTCCGCGGGCCGAGCGTCTGGCTATCGAACACCGGCGGGGCGACTGTCGTGCCGTAAACCAGCTTGGTGTAATGCGACTGGATG
>CAYPUR010000190.1:0-9316 GCA_964413865.1 uncultured Verrucomicrobiota bacterium | reverse complement strand
GCGCCTCGCCAGCGAGCCAAATCCCCTCCAGCAAAACCGGAATTAGTTTTTGCACGGACCCTAAGGCCTTGCCGCCGGGTGAGGGCACCCGGCCTACAACACCGGAGAATGGAGCGGTTGTAGGCCGGGTCCCCGGACCCGGTGCTCCGAACGTTGTCAAACTGAGAATTGCTGGGAAATCGCCAGGATCGGTGGTTGTTCGTCCCGGCGAAGTCTGCGAAACAAGCGCATGCAACCGATGTCCATCCATGCGCTCGCGCTCGTGCTCGCTCTCTGGTCTGGTGATCCGTCGGGGGCGCTGAGAGCCGAACCGTTGTTGCCCACCGCCGAGACGCCTGGCCAGCGCGAGGCGCGTCTCTCCTGGTGGCGCGAGGGACGGTTCGGCCTGTTCATTCACTGGGGACCGTCGAGCCTCAGCGCCAGGGACAGGACGAACACGGTCATCACGCTCGAACTCGATGGCCCGGCGTCCGCCGAGTTCCGGGACGGCAAACCGCTCGAGGTGCCGCCACAGGTCACGCTCGAAGTCGATTCCCCGCGTGATCATCAGGTGTTCCAAAGGCGGTCGGCTGCGGAGGGACTGATTCGCGTCGTGGGCAAAGCCGCCGGGGATGTCGAGCGAGTCGAGGTTCAACTCGATGGCGACTGGCAGGGACTGGCATTGAACCGCAAGGAGGGGACATTTAAGGCCGAGCTGAGCGCGCCGACAGGCGGTTGGTACGTTTGCCGTGTCCGGGCCTGGGCAGGGGGCGCGGTCGTGGCCTCGAAGGAGATTCCTCATGTCGGCGTGGGCGAAGTGTTCGTCCGGGCTGGTGGGTCCCGTTGTGGTCGAGGTGGCGTTGTAGGCGTCGCAGGGGCAGGCCTGCGTTGCCCTCTGCCTCGGAAGTGAAGCGTCCGGCGGCAGCGCAATGCGCTGTCAGGAGGCGTTGGCCTGTCCTGACGCCTCGTTGTGCAGACCGGCGCGATACCCGATCACCCGCACTTTTTCGAGCGTGACCAGGCCGCCGCCGATCATGCCGTCCAGCACCGGCAGGAACTCGTTGATCTTCTCCTCCGCGTCCACGATCTCGATGACCACGGGCAGGTCGATCGAGAGGCGCAGGATCTTCGCGGTGTGCAATCGGCTCGATTTGCCGAAGCCCATTGGCCCGCGCAAAGATCCAGAAGTAGCTCGTGACAATTCCACCGACTCAAGGACGCTCGACAGGAGTTATCAGCTCTGAATCGCTCATCCGCTGGCGCCAGTCGTCCAGCGAGGATTCGACGAAGTAGACCCGGTTGAGGCCCTCGCCGGTCTCGCCGGGATTCAGGGGGCCGAAACCGCTGGCGCTGTGGATACAGCCGTATTCCATGTTCTGGAACAGGAACAGGGCTGGACGGGAAACGGTGGCGACCAGCCGGCGGCCATCGCGCGACGTCACCGCGATCCAGCCGCCTAACACCAAGTCGGGCGTGGCACGAAAGTTGGCGACGAAGGGGATGGCGGCGCCTCTTGGGGCGCCCGCGACACTGTAGAGCTGGATCGTGGGGCGAGGACCGAACACGCGAGGGAGTTCGATCAATCGCCGCACTTCGCCCGCGTGCTCGACCCACGTGCGTCGGCACTCGTGGTCGCGGACCTCGGGCATCGAGCCACATTGGACGCAGTTGAAGGCGAGGCTCTGCGCCCAGCGGCGATCGCTGTCGTTGGTGAGCCGGTAGCGGATTTCGATGAAGTCGAGGTGCGGTGTCACGGTCATCTCGTAGCGCAATTCGCCGGGGCGCGATCCGCGGGAAACCCAGGCGCCCTCGGGGCCGCGTTCCCACGCCGGTTTCAGCCCGCCATACCAAACGGGCCGGGCGGCGTCGCCGATGCTCTCCGGGTAGCCGAGACTCGTGGCGCACCCGGGGAAGGCGGGGATGTCCTCGACGCGGCAATGCATCTGGCCGTCCACGCCATGGAGTTGGATGCGGTTCATGAGCGCGCCTCTTGGACGCAGCGAAAGCCGACAAAGGCCAGCTTGTTGTTGGCGAATCCGCTCATCGTGCGCCCGGCGGGTCGGAGGTTGAGCGGGGACGTGGTCAGCCAACAGCCGCCCTTCACGATGGCGGAACCCGGGCCGGGGCTGTCGGCGCACCACTCGGCGGCATTGCCCACGAGATCCATCACGCCGCAGGGACTGGCGCCGCGCGGGTGGGCATCCACCGGGCATGTGCCTCCCGGAAGTTCGCGGGTGTTTCGGGCGGCCTCTTCCAGCAGGTGATGAGGAACCGAGGAGGGGGTCTCGACCGGGTCGCCGCCGGCGTCGAAGTGGCAGGCTTCCGGATCGAAGCGGTCGCCCCACGGGTAGCGAAGGCCGTTTTCGCCGCGGGCCGCTTTCTCCCATTCCGCCTCGGTGGGGAGTCGTTTGCCGGCCCATCGGGCGAAGGCGGTGGCGTCTGCGTGGTCGACCATGGTCACGGGATGATCGCGCAGGCGTTCGGGAGGGCGGTGGGCGCCCCAGTGCAGGGGTGGTTGGTGGCCGGTGGCGGCTACGAACCGGGCGTAGGCCGCGTTGGTGACAGGGAAGCGGTCGATCTGGAAGGCCGGCAGGTCGACCCGGCGCTGGGGCATTTCACCGGCCAGCCAGCTCGGATGGTGGCTGTGCTCGCGGGCGAGGGCAGAGGCTTCCGCTTCGGTGGTGCCCATGAGGAACGGACCGCCGGGGATGCGGATCATCTCCGTTGGTTCGGTTTCAGAGGTCGCACCGGGCAGGACGACCAGCGCCCCGGAACCGGCGAAAGCAGCCTTGAGCCAGCGACGGCGGGAACAGGTTTGCATGCGGTCGGAGTCTGCGCGGTCGGTCGTTCTTTGCCAATTCAATTGCCATGCCGGCCCGGCTTTTCGTCGCGCAGCGCCGTGACGTAGCGGGCGAGACGCTGTCGGTACAACTCCGTGGTGTCCATGGTGTGTGTTCAGCAGACCGGAAACCTCTCACAAGGCCGCCCGATGTCTGATATCCGGGCTGAACCCAGAGTCACACTCGCGAGCTGCCGGCCCATCGTGGCGCAGGCCTGCGCGGGCCATGCTCGCGGAAGCGACGCCACGAGGCCGACCGCTCATGACGGAACCGATGCTCAGATGAGCCTCGTGCGCCCCGGGATGTAGACGGGGTAACTGCCGTTCGGGCCCGGTTTGGTCGGCGGCTCCATGCCGTCGCGGCAGTCCTCGGCCCTGGGCGGGAAGAAAAAGTCCGAGGCAGTGATCTGCTCCCAGGTCACTTCTTTGCCGGTGTAGCAGGAGATTTGACCCATGATCCCGATGAGCGTGCTGCGCGCCATATAATCGCCGTTGTTGATCGGTGTGCCGGCGCGGATGGCCTTCATGTACTCGACCTGCTCCTGGTAGTGGGCGTCGCAACCCGCGTCGCCGCGCCAGTTCTTCTCGCCCCAGATGCGGCAGGCCATGACGTCGGCGCGGCCCTTGGTGCCGAAGATCAGGCTCGAGTACTCGTCATAGCAGCCGGTGGTCGTGCGGCACAGCGCATAGACCCGCGCGCCATTCTCGTACTGATAGACCACCGTGTGGTGATCGAACACGTCCCCGTAGATCGCCTCGGTCATGCTCGAACGACCGCCCAGGCCGTGGCACTTGACCGGGGCCTGCTCCTTCAGCGCCCAACTGGCGCGGTCCATGTTGTGGACCAGCGACTGGACGACGTCGTCGCCGGAGAGCCAGACGAAATGATATTGCGTGCTGAATTGCCATTCGAGTTCGGAGAGGCCGGGCTTGCGTTCGGTGATGCCATAGGGCGCCCGCAGGAAGTTTTCTTCGATGGTGACGATGTCGCCGATCGCGCCGTCGAAGATGCGTTTTATCAGTTCCTGGTAGCCGGTGTGGTAGCGGCTGTGGAGGCCCGAGACCACGCAGAGCTTCTTCTCTTTCGCCAAGGCGCAGGCCGACTGGAGCAGCTTGATGCCGGCGGGGTCGATGCCGTGCGGTTTTTCCACGAAGACATGTTTGCCGGCCTGAATGGCCGCCATTGTGTGCAGGGGATGGAACTTCGCCGCGTTGGCGATGACGACGGCGTCACAGCACTCGATCACCTTCTTGTAGCCGTCGACCCCGGTGAAACACCGGTCGTCAGGCACCTGGACCTGGTCGCCGCGCTGCTGCTTGGCGAGATCGCCGCGGATGGCCTCGCGCGACCCCCTGACGCGGTCCATGAAGATGTCGCACATGGCGACGAGGCGGACACCCGGATCGGCGCGCAACGCCTGGGCGCCGGCGCCGGTGTTGCGTCCGCCGCAGCCGATCATGCCCAGGCGGATCACGTCGCTGCCGGCGGCGTGGGCGGTGCGTGCGATGTCCAGGCCCGCGAGGGCGGCGCCGGCGGCGGTCGCGGAGACCTTCAGAAAATCGCGGCGCGTGGTGGGAATGGCGGAGGTCGTCGGTTGCATATTCGAGTTATGTTTCTGTGTTTGGTTTCAGTTGTTGAATGACAGAGAGCGGCCTGTAGCTATTGCTGGACGCGGTAGAAGCCCCGCGCTGTGCTGGGTGCGGTCTCGAAGCCCGAGACGGCGCCCGTGACTTCAATCCACGGCCCGTTGACTTCCGACGCGGCATAGAGCTTGCCGCCGTTGGTCCAAGTGACGGTGATTTTGCCATCAGCGAACGCAATCGAGAGCGTCGGCGGTTCAAGCGTGATCGGCTCGAAATAGAACGTCCCTGCCGCGTAGGGGTTGGCCGGGCCGCCGTCAACCGTGTCGGGGAAGGCTCCCGGCGTCGCGGACCAGCGGCCCAGGCCGACGAACGTCAGCGACGCGCCGTCGAAGGTCTGCAATTGCGCCACGTCCTCCGGGCGATTGCCTGTGTTGAACAGTCGTTCGTCCGCGCCATAGCCGTAAGCGACGATCGTTCCCTGGAAACCGACGGGCAGCACCAGCGGAGTGGACAACGCCTTGAACCGGCTGCCCCCCACCAACTCGCCCGGTTCTTCAGGGGTGAATTCGAGGTTGGCCAGCTCTCGCAGGTTCTGGCGGTCCCAGACCGCCGCGTGCAGCGTGAGGTGGAGCCCATCGGAATACTCGTCGAACACGCCCAGCTTGGTGATCTGAATCGGGCGATCCACATTGAAATCCATGCCGAGCGACCCGTTGAAGGCCTGGTTGCCTTCTTTGACCTCCGGGTTGACGTAGGCGATGCCCGCGCGAGTCGGATTGGGCGTCACGGTGACGATGTTGGAATCGAAGCTCACTTCGCCGCCACTGCCGACAGCGACCAGTTTGTAGAATAGCGGCGTGTCGTTCACCAAACCGGTGTCGTGGTAAGTCGTTGCGGTCACTTCGGCGACCTGGGTGAATGGGCCGTCGGCCGAGAGCGCGCGGTAAACGACGTATTTGGCGGCAGGCAAAGGCTCGGTCACGACATCCCAAAAGAGCGTCGCTGCCGCATCTTCGACCGGGAGCTGGACCCGGAGCGCCGGTGTGCCGGGCCTTTCTGGAGGCAGAACCTCGAACTCGAATGTGCCCGCGGCGTACCGTGCTGCCGGGCCGCCATCGATCGCGTCCGGAAACGTGCCGGCGGCGACAGCATAACGGCTGGTGCCGACGAACCGGAGAGAGCCATTGCCGCTGTTGAGGGTCCAATTGACCAGATTGGTGTCGCCCCCTGAGTTGCGGAGACGTTCGCCCTCACCGTAGCCGTCAGCCACGATCACCCCTTTAAACCCGGCTTCGAGTCGGATCGGCGTGAGCAGGGTCTTGAACCGCATCCCGTCGATTAGATCGCCGGCCTCCTCGGGCCAGAAGTACTCTTCGACCATGACTTCCTGGGTCTCGCGATTGAAGATGCGCGCCGACAAATAGAGCTTGAGGCCGTCCGAATTGTCGTCGAACACGCCCAGCCGCTTCACAATCAATGGGTTCTCGACGTCGAAGTCCATGCCCAACGATCCGCCAAAGGCCTGGGTGCCGGAGGTCCCTGCCGGGGTGAAGTAAGCAACGACATGGTTTTCCGCGAGCACGTAGGGCGCCGCGCACTTCACGTCCGAGTCGAGGCTGACCTTGCCGGTGGCCGAGACGCCTTGCACGACATAACAGTAGAGGGTGCCGTTGACCAATCCGCTGTCGCTGTACTGCAGTTCGGTGGTGTCGCCAATCTGGAGGAACGGGCCGGCGGGATTGTCGCCGCGCAGCACGTTGTACGTGGCGGCAGGAAGAGGAACTGTCACCGCCGGCCAGGACAGTTCGATTTGCTGGTCGCCCGGCTTGACAGTGACAACCGGTTTGCCAGGAACCGCGGGCGGGGTGGTCTCGAACTCGAATGTGCCGGCAGCGTACTGCGCGACCGCGGCGTCGACATTCGCTGGGTAGACTCCCGGCATGTCGCCCCATCGGCTGGTTCCCACGAATTTGACCGAGCCATTGCCGTCATTGAGCGTCCAGACGGGATCGGTGGCTGTGTTGCGCAATTGTTCCTCGCCGCCGTAACCTTCGGCCACGATCGTTCCTCGAAAGCCGACCTCGAGTCGGAGCGGTTCCGGCAGCGGCTTGAAGCGACTGCCGCCGATCAATTCGCCCGGGTCCTCGGGCGTGAATTCAACTGCCGCCCATTCCCCAAAATCGTCCCGGTTGTATAGCCGGGCGGTGATCGTGAGGTTAAGACCATCGCTCGAGTCGTCAAAAACGCCGAGTCGGGTGATGAGGATGGGATTGTCGACATCGAAATCCATGCCGAGTGCTCCGCCAAAGGCTTGGTTGCCTTCGATGCCGGCTGCCACAGCGTAGGCGATGACAGTCGTTTGCGCTCCTGCTGTGGGCGTCAGCAGGGCAAGGGCGCAGACGGCGGTCAGCAGGCCAGAGCGCCAGCGGCGCCAACGCGCAGTCGGTCGGGTCATGGGATCGGTGAGACCGTGTTGTGTCTTCATCGGTGTTGGGTTGATGTTTCGTTGGCGAGCGAGAGTGCTTGCGGTGTGGGAAACCATCGGCGCGCTGAGCAGACCGCGCCGATTCAATCGATCTCCCACCCGTCTCGACTGTGGTAGGCCCACCAGTCGTATTCGTCCGGACTGCCCTTGACCCGCTCGGCATGGCCGTCGGCGCAGACGATGTTGATCCCGCGGTTGTGGGGCATGTATTTGTTATTCCAATACGGGATCTCCCAGACCAGGCAGGCTTTGGTCGGGATGGGGACGTCATTGGCCGAGCGTCCGCTGACCGGTTTGCTGACCTCGTAGGCGCTTCGGTCTCGCTTGAGGTAGATGTGGTTCCACGCGTACGTCACGCCATCGTTGTCGAAGAAGAAACCCTGTGTGAACGCCGCCCCCGGCTCGTTGGCGGGGAGCTTCGCCTTGAGACCGGCCGGGCAGGCGTAGATGCCGCTCATCAGACGCTGGTCGCCTGGCCGGCTGCTCTTGGGCTTGGCGGTGTTGGTGCCGATGTACGGCTGCAACAGCTCGGGCATCCACATGTCGTCCGCACGGAGGTCGTGGTCGCCTTTCCAGGCCTTGCCCCAGTTCCGGCACAGGGGGATGCAGTCCCTGTAATCGGCCACATACATGTTCACCGCCAAGCCGATCTGCCTCTGGTTGTTCAGGCAGTACGTCTGATTGGCCTTGGCTTTTGCGTTGCTGAGGGCCGGCAACAACATGCCCGCCAGGATCGCGATGATCGCGATGACCACCAGCAGTTCGATCAGGGTGAAGCCTCCGTGATCGGGTGAACCCGCGGGCGGCCCGGGGCGATCGGGCCTGTCGGGAATGCTCATGGAACTTGGATGTGCGCATTTGCCATACCGGGGCATATGGAGATGATGGGCATCGACGGAAAAGAGCGCATGGGATCGGACGGCGATGGCTGGTGTGGGTGTCAAAGCCAGGATTCTATCGAGACTCTGCAACACGCGTTGCCCACGTTGGGTCGCGCGGGGCATGATGAGGGGTACATACCGGACGGTATGGTCGATGTCAAGGTCGAACTAAACTGCATTTCTCACGCCGTCGTTGTCAGCCATGAACTCGGTAATCACCAGGTCAGACCTGGTAAACCCAGGCACGCCCAGCAGCGCCAGAACGAGGGCCAACCACGCCCGCGGGGCCGGTTTGTGACAGACTGGCGGCACTCCGCGTTCTCGCGTGTTGGAAATCATGCGCAGCTGCCGGAACCACTGCGCAGCAGAACACTCCGCTGCAAGCGTTCAAGCCGTCGCTGCCCAACCCAGATACGGGTGGTCAGTAGTAATACGTCGTGTCGGGACTGGGCCCGCCCATGGCGCGTGGCAGGATCTGGGCTTTGGGGCGCACCTTGACGCTGCCATCCGCGTGGCCGACCGGTTGATCCGGCGTGACGGAGAAGGCCCAGAGGGGCTTGCTCTGATTGCCGGCGCCGAAGCGGCCGAGGTGCCCGACGTCCCAGAGCGCCGTTCCTGGGGTATCGCTGATCCGATGCGTGACGAACGCGCGCCGGCTGTCACATTCGCTGGTCGTCGTCGGCCAGGCGGGTTCGTTCAACTCCGGGTTCGCGTTCACCTTGCCGTCAGGGCCCACGAACTTCATGGCGGGTGCGGCGGTGAAATTGGCCAGCCACATGTAGGGCGTGTACACGTAGGAGGCCGGTGTGTCCCAGCCGCCGTAGTCGCGGGTGGTCTTGTCCGCGAAGTTCGTCATGCTCTCGTAGTTCAGCCACATCCGGCCAAAAGACTTGCGCGTGATCGGGCAGATGAGCATTTGTGTGTCCTGAACGTAGGTCCTGCGCAGGCAGTTCACGATGCTGCGTGCGCTGGTAATGGGCGTGCGGTGGTAGTCGGGGCTCATGTCCTCGTGGTAGGGGAAGCGTCCCTGGCTGTCGTCTGCGTAGAGAATTTGGCTGATGTACTGCTGACGGATGTTGTTGACGCAGACGGCGCGGTGGCCGGTGTATTTTGACTTGGCCAGGGCCGGCAGCAGCATCGAGGCCAGAATGGCGATGATCGCGATCACCACCAGCAGTTCGATGAGCGTGAATGCCACGCCGCGCGCCGACCCGGCGGGCTGGAGCGCCATGGCAGCGCCCGGGCGCAAAGGTGACCCTCGAGAATGGTTGGGCTTCTTCCGTGGGAGCATGGCTGCATCCATAGCACACCCCCGGGGCCCTGTAAATGCCCCAAGATTGTCAACGGTTCGTCGACGCATCCCGGGCGGGACCCGACAGAAAAGAGCGAGGTGGCCTGTTTCGTGCGGACGTTCGCGTCAGAGCCGTGACGAGACCCGGGCGGCAACGGATTTCGGTGGCTTTCCCAGTCGAAGCCAGGTAGCAGTTCGTGCCTAGCCCGGATTTCTCACCACCGGGAGGATGACAACGAAATCCGGGCTGCGGCAAA
>CAYPUR010000189.1:3056-9353 GCA_964413865.1 uncultured Verrucomicrobiota bacterium | reverse complement strand
TCAAAGGCAGGAATCGGCGCCGACTCACGTCGGCGGCTACAGACCGGTTCGTGGTCCTTACGCGCATTCAATCGTTGAATGTCATACAAGGGACAGACACCGATGTTGTGGCGCCGCGTGCCCCCCACGGGGCGCAAACTTGATTCCCACCGACAACCTCGAGATGCACTGTTTTGCCGCCCGTCGCGAATTCTACTTGCTGTGCCGGTGGCTGTAGGTCTAAATCGCCTCCACGGTTTTTTGCCAGGGCCCACGGAATGTGGACTTACGAACCCCGCCAGGGCCGGAAGGCAGCAACGGCAGTCTGCTCCGCATCTGCCGTGGTCACCCTGGCATTTTCATTTCAGCGCGGCGCAGGTGGATTCCGGCAGACAGGCGCGGGGGGGAAGTGTCCGCGGATTGCCGTTGCCGCGAGGCATTCGAATGAGCTACCAGGTCATAGCCCGTAAGTACCGTCCGCAGCGGTTTGCGGACGTTGTGGGGCAGGAGCATGTCACGCAGACGCTCGCCAATGCGGTTCGGCAGAACCGGATCGCGCATGCGTATTTGTTCTGTGGGCCACGCGGCACGGGCAAGACCACCATCGCCCGCATTTTCGCCAAGTGCCTCAACTGCACGAACGGGCCGTCCGTTGACTTTGCGGATGAGGATTCGAAGTGCATCGAGATCGCCGAAGGGCGTTCGATTGACGTGCTCGAGATTGACGGGGCCAGCAACAACGGGGTGGAACAGGTGCGCGAACTTCGCGAGACGGTCAAGTACGCCCCGGCTTCGTCCACATTCAAGATCTACATCATCGACGAGGTGCACATGCTCTCGGCGGCGGCGTTCAACGCCCTGCTCAAGACCCTCGAAGAGCCGCCGGCGCACGTGAAGTTCATGTTCGCCACCACGGACCCGCAAAAGGTCCTCCCGACGATCCTGTCACGATGCCAGCGATTCGATCTGCGCCGCATCCCCACCGCCCTGATTGTCCGGCATCTTGAGAAGATCGCCCGCGCCGAGGGCGTGCAGGTCGAGGGTGCGGCCCTCTACGCCATCGCGCGCGGCGCCGATGGCGGGATGCGCGATGCGGAGTCGACGCTCGATCAGTTGATCAGCTTTTGCGGCAACGCCATCGGGGAGGCGGATGTGCTTTCGATGTTTGGCCTGACAGCCCAGGCCCAGATCCTGGCGCTGGCCAACGCCATGCTCGGCGGACAGGCCGATGTCGTGTTGCGCGAGCTCGATGCGCTGGCCCAGGCCGGCAAGGATCTGGGCCGTTTGCTGACCGACCTCCTGGGCCATTTCCGCAACTTGCTGGTCTACCAGGTATCGCGCGGAGATCTCGGTCTGTTGGAAGTGTCGGAGGCCGAGGCCGCGGCCCTCAAGGAGCAGGCACCCCGGATTGACACCGAGCCGCTCACGCGCATGCTCGAGATCCTGACCGACACCGAAGCCCGGCTCGGCGATGCGGTGTCCAAGAAGATCACCCTCGAAGTGGCTCTGCTCAAAACCATCCAGGCCCGGTCGGCTTTGAGCCTCGATGCAGTCCTCCAGCGCCTCAACCAACTGCGCCAGGAAGGCGCCGCGCCAAGCGATCCTGCCCCGATTGGGCGTGCGGAAACAACCGCTCCGCCTCGATCCGATGTCGCAAGTCCCGCCCCGGACCTGATCGCCGCGCCCGCAGCATCGCGCGCGGCTTCGTTGCCGACCAATGACGACGCGCCGCCGGTTTCGTCGCCGCCTGGCGAGGACGTTGCGCGGCTGGCTCTTCCCGGCGACGATCTCGAGACGCTGTGGAACCGCCTACTCGAGGCGGTTGGGCGCGTGAGCCCCTTTACCCGCAGTTATCTGCTCAAGGCCTTCCCGGCCTCGTTCGAACGTGGGATCCTGGTGATCGGTTTCGACCCCGAGTTCGCCGATTACCTGCCTCTTGTCGACAACGCAAGGAACCAGGCGCTCCTGCAGACCAAGCTCCGCGAGATGGGCCTGGCAGAGGCCCAGGTGCGTTTTGCCAAGCTCAGCGCACCCCCTGCCCAGACACGCAAATCGTCTCCCGCGGCGCCCGAGCCCGCGGTTGCGGCTCCCTCCGAATCCCCTGCGCCTCTTGCCGCTCCGAAGACGCCCGGCGCGCAGCCCAAAACCCAGGAGACCAAACCCGCACGACGCGATCCATCCGAATTCAAGGACGATCCGCTCATCAAACAGGCGCTCGAGGTTTTCAGAGGACAGATCGTTGAAGTCCGGACCTGAGACCCACTCCCCACATATGGCAAACATCGGCAAACTCATGAAACAGGCCGCCCGCCTGCAGCAGCAGATGGAGGCGACTCAAGGCCAATTGGCCGCACAAACGGTCGAGGCGACCAGCGGCGGCGGCGTGGTCAAGGCCGTCGCGCGCTGCGACGGGACGTTGGTCTCGATCAAGATCGATCCCCAGGCGGTGAATCCGGCCGATGCCACACTGCTCGAGGACCTGGTGTTGACCGCCGCGAACAGCGCCCTGGCGCGCGCCAAAGAGATCGCGAACGCCGAGATGGCCAAGATCACCAGCGGCTTGAGCATGCCGGGGCTGATGTAATCCGAGACCGGACCTGCATCCGCCCTTCCTTCAGCATGTCGCACCTGCCCGGCCCCATGGTTGACCTGGTTGCGGCGCTGGGCAGGCTGCCGGGGATCGGCCCGCGCAGCGCCGAGCGCCTCGCCATCCACCTCGTGCAGACCGATTCACGCCAGGTGCGCGACCTGGCCCGAATCCTCGTCGCAGCAAGCGAACGCGTCCGCCCCTGCGAACGCTGCGGCGGTCTCACCGAACACCAGCCGTGCCGCGTCTGCGCCGACCCCGCTCGAGACGGCTCGTTGCTCTGCCTGGTCGAGAAGCCGGTCGATATCCTCCTGTTCGAGAAGGCGGGCAGCTACCGCGGACTTTACCACGTGCTGGGCGGCAAGCTCTCCCCGCTCCAGGGCATCGAGCCGGAGGACTTGTCGATCGCCGCACTCGAGAAACGGCTCGGGATCGAGCCAATCCGCGAAGTCATTCTCGCGTTGCCCACGGACGTCGAAGGCGACGCGACCAGTTCCTATCTGGCCCGGCGCCTGGCCGGACGCCCGGTTCGAATCTCGAGGCTTGCCCACGGCCTGCCGGTCGGGAGCGCCCTCGAGTACGCGGATGAACTGACCTTAAGCCGGGCTCTGGAAGGCCGTCGTGCCGTGCCGGGCACTGAATCGGACCTCGGACAACGCCATGACTGACTCGAAGCCCAAAGCCGTGATCTTCGATCTGGGCAAGGTCCTCCTGGACTTTGACTACGGGATCGCAATCCGCCGGTTGGCGCCCAGCGTCCAAATCCCGATCGACCAGATCCACGCGCTCGTCAATCAGTCGGGACTGCTCCATGATTACGAGAGCGGGGCCATCGGCACCGACCAGTTTTTCGCGCGCATCCGGGCGGCTTCAGGCTACCGGGGCACGCTCGATGAGTTCGGAGCGGCCTTCGCGGACATCTTCGTTGCGATCGAGCCGATGATCGCCTTGCACGCCCAGTTGCGTGGACTCGGGATCCCCACATACATTCTCTCGAACACGAATGAGCTGGCGATCCGCCATGTCATTTGCCACTACCCGTTCTTCAGCCAGTTCGATGGCTACGTGCTCTCCTACGAACACCGGGTCATGAAGCCCGCGCCCGAGATCTACGCCATTGCCGAGGCGCTGGCCTGCCACCGAGGACCCGACCTCCTCTATATCGATGACTGGCCTGAGAATGTCGAGGCGGCGCGGCGCCGGGGCTGGCGCGCCGTGCTGCACCAGACACCCGAACAGTCGCGGGCCGCGGTCGCTGCCGCCGGACTGCTCGACGAGGATCCGGCGCCCTGACGACGTTTTGCACGAACGGCTCCGCATCGCCCCCATGAATGCCGCCGAATCGGAGCTCCTCCCGAGCCCGCCCCTGGCCTGCATCCGAGCCCATTCGGAAAAACAGGCGATGGACTGGAGCCTGGTCCTGGCCAGCCAGGGCATCGAAGCCGTCATCGAGCGCCATCCGGACACCGGCGTGTGGAGGCTGTGGGTGACGCCCGAAGAACACGAGCGCGCAGTGGCTTCGATCCGGCTGTATCGACTCGAGAACCGCGGGTGGGCCTGGCAGCGCCGGCTGGCCTGGCCCGGCGTTCTGTTTCATTGGGGCGCCCTCCTCTGGTGCTGGATCCTGATTCTGATCCATTGGCTCGATCAGGCGGTCGGCTATCGCTTCGAGTCGATCGGAGCCATGAGCAGCCAGGCCGCCGCCCGCGGCGAGTGGTGGCGATTGACCACCGCGGTCAGTCTGCACGCCGACGTCGGACATCTGGCCGCCAACGCGGCGACCGGATTGGTCGTGTTCGGGCTCGCCATGGCCCGTTTTGGCGCAGGTTGGGCCATGCTCATCGGCCTGCTCGCCGGCACGGCAGGCAACGCCGCGGGCTGGATCTTCCACGCCAAGCCTTTCATCGGACTGGGCGCCTCGGGAATGGTGATGGGTGGCCTGGGCATGCTGACGGGCCAGACGCTGTTCCTGCTCTGGGAAAGCCCCAAGGCCATCCGCCAGATCATCTCCGGACTGCTCGGCGGCTTTCTGCTCTTTGTCCTCGTGGGACTCAATCCCGCCAGCGACGTGATCGCCCACGCCGGCGGGTTCGTCGCCGGTCTTCTGCTCGGAGCCGCCCTTGCACTCGTGCCGCCGCGCTCGAACCGCCGCGCCATCGCCGACCGGACCGCCGGAGCCCTCGCCCTGGCGCTCTTCTGCGTCGCCTGGACGCTGGCGATCGTTTTCGGCCAGAATGCCCCGCTTGACCATGATCTGCCTCGGAATTACTAAGGCATCGCGCCTCGTCTGCGCCGCAACCGCCCTGAGCCTGTGTGGCGCCATCGCCCGACCGGCGATAGACCAACCGCGCACACTCGACCATCACGCAAGCATGTTTCACGGCTGGCACGAATTTCGAAGTTGGGACCGCACGGCCCGACCCCGCCCCGGCGAGGAAGTGTGGACCTCGCCGGTTGTGAAGGTGCCCGGCTCCTGGGATGAACTCATCGCGTCCTGGAACGTCCAGACGCCCCCGGGCAGCGGACTGCAGATCGAGGCCAGGGCCGGACACACCGATGCATGGACCAGGTACTACAGCCTCGGATCCTGGTCGCCTGATCCCAAGCAGCACCGGCGCGCCAGCGTTTCCGGACAGTCGGATGCGGATGCCGAGGTCCAAACGGACACCCTCGTGCTCAAACGGCCAGCAGAAACCGCCCAACTGCGGGTGACTATGACCGCATCGCCGGAAGGCGCGCGCCCTGTGCTGACTTTCGTCGGGCTCTGCTGTCTCAACACTCGCACGACGTCCCAGCCGCTCCCGCCCAACACCCGGGCCTGGGGCCGGTCGATCGAGGTCCCCGAACGCTCCCAGGCGAACTACCCCGGCGGCGCCCAAGCCTGGTGCAGCCCGACAAGCGTCTCGATGGTGCTCGCTTATTGGGCGCGGCAATTGCGCAAACCGGGACTGGACCGCGACGTGCCGGAGGTGGTCGAAGGGGTTTACGACCCGAGTTGGCCCGGCACAGGCAACTGGTCCTTCAACACGGCCTACGCCGGCTCGCTGCCCGGCTTGCGGGCCTACGTGACTCGCCTGACCGATCTGTCCGAGCTCGAAGACTGGGTGACGCGCAAGGTGCCCGTCGTCGTCTCGGTCTGCTACGACCTCTTGCGAGGCCGTCCGCGCAACCGCGACAGCGGACACTTGGTCGTCTGCGTCGGCTTCACAAAAGAGGGCGACGTGATCGTGAACGATCCGGGCACGCGCAGCGGCGTCCGCAAGACGTTTCCGCGCGAGAACCTCGCGCGCGCCTGGGCCAACTCGAAGAACACAGTCTACTTGATCCATCCCGAGGGCTGGCGCCCGCCGCACGACCGCTTCGGACACTGGTACGCGAAGAGGTAATCAGCCGTTCACCCGCCTTCGGTGCATCTGGTCGTTGGCGGTGTGATGCCGCCCGGTGAGGGCACCGGGCCTACAACGACTGGAGACTCCCGCTGGAAACCGCGTGCCCCCCACGCGGCGCAAACTCGGTTCCCACCGCCAACCTCCAGATACACGGCCCGCCTTCCCGCTTGTCAATGCGCGGCGGGTTGCCCATGTTTGAACCCATGCAGTCGCACGAGTTGCTTCGCGAGGTGTACGACCGGGCCAACGTCAAACAGATCGCCGCCGATCTCGGACTGTCTTTGTCACTCATCTACAAGTGGGCCGAACCGTCGAACGACATGGGCAGTGGCACGACCAATC
>CAYPUR010000189.1:0-3046 GCA_964413865.1 uncultured Verrucomicrobiota bacterium | reverse complement strand
AGCACGGGCGATTCCCAGATCGTGCAGTGGATCTGCCAGGAAGCCGGAGGCTTCTTCATTCGGAATCCCAAGGGCCTCTGGCCACACCCCTTGCTCCTGGTCCCCGCCACCAACCGAATCGTCCAGGACTTCGCCGACCTGCTGGCCGTGGTGGCCAAGGCCGCCAACGACAACCACATCTCCCGCACCGAAGCCGCAGCCATCCGCACCCGCTGGGAGGAACTCAAATCCGCAACCGAAGGCTTCGTGCGGTGTTGTGAGGCGGGCAATTTCACCCCGATGAAGCCTGCCGAAACCGCGCCCGCGGACAAGCGCTGACCCGAGATCCGGGTGCCGCCTTTTTGCTTTTCAGTCATCCCGCTGTTCTTCTAATCTCGATTTACATATGCCGAAAGACATCACCTACAAGTTCTGCTTTGGTCCCTGGAATTTAAGCGAAGGTCAGGATCCCTACGGCCCCCCAACCCGCCCCGTCCAGACGTTCGATTGGAAGCTCGGTCAACTGAAAAGGCTCGGCTTCGAGGCCATGATGTTCCATGACGACGACGCCGTGCCGGACGTCGACGGCAAATCCGACGCGCAATTGGCGAAGGAATCGAAGGAGTTGCGCAAGAAACTCAAAGACGCCGGCGTGGTCGCCGAAATCGTCGCGCCGCGCCTGTGGTTCGATCCGAGGACAATCGACGGCGGGTACACAAGCAACGACCCCAAGTGTCGCCAATACGCCATCCGCCGCTCGCTGCGCTGCATCGACATCGCCAACTACCTCGGATGCAACCTCATCGTCCTGTGGCTGGCCCGCGAAGGCAGCTACATCCGCGAGAGCAAGAACGCCCGCCGCTCGATGGACTATCTGGTCGCGGCCATCGACAAGATGCTCGCCCACGACAAGCGGATCCGAATCGCTATCGAGCCCAAACCCAATGAGCCCATGGACGTCGCCTACGTGCCGACCATCGGCCACGCCCTGGCCTTGGCCAGCCTCACCCGCGACCCCAAACGCGTCGGTTGCCTCATCGAATCCGCCCACGCCTTGCTCGCGGGACTCGATCCCGCGGACGAGATCGATTTCGCCTGCGCCTTCGGCAAGCTCTGGTCGCTGCATCTCAACGACCAAAACGGACTCAAATTCGACCAGGACAAACCCTTCGGCAGCGCCAACCTCCGCGTCGCCTTCAATCAAGTCCTTGCCCTGGAACGGAACCGGTACGGTGCCCGCGGCGAGTACGTCGCCTTCGATGTCCACCCCTTCCGCACCACAAAGGTCGAGCATTGGACCGCCCACCTCGAAAACAGCCGGCGCACCTTCCTCAAGCTGGTCGAGAAGGCCCGCACCTACCCGGAGGCACAAGCGAACAAGCTCATCGCCGACCGCAACTACGCGGCGCTCGATCAGCTTGTCCTCGAACACCTGATGGGCCGTTAGCACGAGGCGGGGGGGAAGACCATGCCGGAAAAGAGCATCAACGAAGTCGCACGCGCATGGCGCGAGCAGTACGAGAAAGGGCTGGCGGCCTTCGAGCGGAATAACCTCGATTACGCCATCGATATTCTCAGCAAGGTCGTCGAACAGGAGCCGGCCTTCTTCGACTGCCGCCAGGCCTTGCGCGCCGCCCAGTTCAAGAAGAGCGGCGTGGGCGGCGGCGGATTGTTCAGGAAGATCATGGGCTCGACCACCCCCAAGGTGGTTCAGGCCCAAATCGCCCTGCGCAACAACCCGCGTCATGCATTGAACCTCGCCGAGGACGTCCTCAATCACGACCCGAACAACATGGCCGCCCATCGAGTGCTGTCGGATGCTGCCATGGCGCTGGACTTCCCAAAGACAGCCGTCCTCTCCCTCGAAATCGTCTACAAACAGTCCGCCAAGGACCGCGATGTGGTCATGAAACTGGCGCGCGCCCTCGTCAAGGTCGGCCAGGCCCGGCGCGCCGAGGGCCTCATCGCCGAACTGAGCCGCATCCACCCGCGCGACCCCGAGATCGCTCAGGCCCTCAAAGACATGTCAGCCAGCCGCACCATGACCGAAGGCGGTTATGAGGGCCTGGCCGACGGCAAGGGATCCTACCGCGACATCCTCCGCAACGAGCAGGAGGCCGTGACGCTCGAACAGGAGAAGCGGGAGCACAAGACCGAAGACGTCACACTCCGGCTGCTGGCCGAATACGAGGTCCGCCTGGCCGCGGAACCGGACAATCTGCGGCTCGTGCGCTCGATCGCCGAGCTCTATGCCGAAAAAAAGGACTACGACAAGGCGCTCGAATACTACAAGCGCCTGACCGCCAGCGAGGCGGGGGATCCGGTCGTCGATCGCACAATCGCGGACCTCACGGTCAAGCGCTTCGGTCAGGCGCTCGCCGACCTCGACCCCACCGCGCCCGACCATGCCGAACAGGCGGCCAGACTTGAGGCCGAGAAGCAGGCCTTCATGCTGGATGCCTGCAAACAGAGGCTGGATCGCTATCCCAACGACCTCCAACTGCGCTTCGAACTGGCTCAGCTCTACTTCGAAGCCGGACGCATCAGCGAGGCCATCCAAGAGTTCCAGAAATCCCAGAACAACCCGCACAAACGCATCCAGTCCCTCTACTATCTCGGCCAGTGCTTCTCCCGCCGCGGCATGAACGATCTGGCCGCGCGCACCTTCCAGAACGCGATCAAGGAGAAGCCTGTGTTCGACGACGAGAAAAAGGAGTTGATGTACGCGCTCGGTTGCGCGCTGGAGAAACTGGGCAAACGCAACGAGGCCATCGAGCAATTCAAGCTCATCTACGAAAGCGACATCGCCTACCGCGATGTCGCCGCCAAGGTCGACGCCTACTACGCCTCACAGGGCGGATAACATTCACCCGCATGCTTCATCGAGTGACCAACCCGAAAAACGCGAAGGGCTCTCGGAGAGGTAAGCAGCGTGGCATGTGAAGCGGACCGCTCACTCGTGGACGACCGGAACCTTAGGGTCTTTGCAAACATTACTTCCGATTTGGGCGGGAGCGCCACCAGACCAGATGCGAGGCCCGAGGGAGGGAGTGTATCCGCAGCGATA
>CAYPUR010000188.1:0-9423 GCA_964413865.1 uncultured Verrucomicrobiota bacterium | reverse complement strand
CGCCAGGACCGCGAGGCAACGACATTGCACCTTGGTTTTCATGAGTTCAGTAAAGCCGACACAGACCCACGCAGAGCAACCCGCAGCTTAGAGCTCCGATGGCCAGAAAGACGATCCCGAGTCTTCTCTGCTGTGGCCGCTCGTACCACTGATCGAAGTTTGTCGGCAGGGGCAGATCCGTGACAGACCACTCGCGCGCTTGGCCCTTGCGCGCTCCCTGCAACTAGGCGTGCACCAGAAAGAAAACGCTCACGGCAAGAACCAACACGTTCGGACTGATGAACAGCCCGGCGTATAGGTGAAGGTTCCGCAACCAACGAGGGAAAGTCTTCCAATGCTCGCAAAAGTCTCGAAGCGAGGCCGATCTACAGCATGAGCTGGCCGCACAAGTTCATCACTTGGAACCGAGGCATGACGCACCCAGACGACGAGTATCATCGTCTCATCGGCCGTTGCGAGCAGGTGGTGGTGGATGGGTATCTGCTCCGCCAAGTGCTCAGCCCCGAGCAACTCGCGGCCGGCACGTTCCTGGCCGACGTGACGAATCAGACACTCTTCGTGTGGGATGCAGGCAGCCGGGATCTCAACAAAACGCACGTCGAAGCGTCGGTGCGGCAGGAGATCTTGCGGGTGGAAGGCGACCATGTCCAACTGCGGGGATTGCGCTTCCGCTACGCAGCCAACATGGCGCAGCACGGCGCCGTCGCTCTGGCCGGACGCCATAATGTGCTGCAGGACTGTGTCGTTGAACGCAACCTGATCGCTGGCAACCGCGAAGGCTTCAACTTCCGGGAGCAGACACGCAGCACGCCAACGATTGAGGATCGCGCGGGCCGACCGGTGTGGAACCACGATCAACTCATCCGCCACAACCTGATCGTTCTCAATCGTGACGCCCAGGTGTGGGGCTGGTTCGATGTGAAGGACAACCGGCATTGGCCAGCCAGCAACGCCCCGACGAATCAGACGATCACCGCGGCGACAGCCATGCTGGCCGGCATAGCCGACGCGTATGTCGAGGAAACCGACGCTGCTCAATCGCACGGCCTTACGCTGGAGAAGCTGCGCCTACGGTTCGAGAGGAACGTGTACTTTGCCGCGGCCGGACAAGGCTGGTTCAAGTGGGGTCCGACGTGGGCACGCCACAAGAGCTACGCCAGTTTGCGCGACTTCCAGTCGGAACTCGGCCTCGACGCAGACAGTCAAGCGCTCGATCCGGCATTTTCGGACACGTTCCAGTTGGACTTCCGGCTAATCCGCTGAAGAAACCGGGCCACCGGAACAGCCTTGTGTTGGGGGCTGGATAGGGACGGCGAAGCCGCGGAGCCGGATGCTGCATTCCCACCTCAGGTTGCGGTGGCTTTATTGACCAGTGATTTGGGTTTCTCCGATGCTCGCTGGCGAAGGAGCGTCGTTCGGCTGCTGCGCCAAGCAGGATTGCTCGCGAAACAGCAGGCTAAGCAGGAGGCGCTCAGCGGCGGGGTCATAGTTGGGTTTGGACGGCTCAAGTCTGCGTTGGAGGTCGAGTTGCGCAAACAGAATGCGCCCATCGCCTTCGGCGGCCGGAAGCATGGCGGCAACCGTAGTGCCGGGTTTCTCAGCCCACAGAAGCTTATCCGCACGAGCCATGGCCGGTCCCTCGAGCGGCGCGAGTCCCACGGTCCCAGGATACCCGTTCCAGCGGATCAGCCACTCTGGATTAATGGTGGACGCCCAGGGGTGGTTTGTTGCGTTGTGCGGGAACACCCGCGAGTAGCGGTGGGGCTCTCCAATCTTCACGTCGCACAGTTCCGGCCAGTTCCAGCTCGGCGTGGAAAGGACAATTACTCTTCCGCCGCGACTGGCGAAGTCGCACAACGCCTCCGCGGTTTGCTTTTCCTCCTCAGTCAGATGCGAGACGTTCCAGATCACGACCACGTGCGTCTCCGGCGACAGTGCATCGGCCTTGTTCGAGGTGCGAAGGCCCTTCGACTTGAAGAATGCTCGCGCGGTGTCGCTGCTGCTGAGTACAACAAGGGTGCGTTGTTGCGTAACTTCGGAAAGAGTGGGCGCTTTGATGGCGCGCACGAACCGCTGGCTGAGGACGGGACGGCCCGCTACACCGGTCAACCGGGCCGTCAACCAGTAGCAACCCTCCTCGTCCGGCAGCCTCCAGGTGGCCGGCACCTTCTGGATGGAATCGGCCTTCAGTGAAGAATCTAAGCTCCACTTGCTGACCGGCCTGTCGAAGCACTCGGCCTCTGGGATCCACTCCGGGCATTCGCGGGTGAGCAGCAGATCCACATGGATGTCGGCGTCCTGCCAGGAATCGTTGATGAGGTGCAGGTCGGTGGTGATCTCTTGGCCGGTGCGATAGTTCGCGTCGAACAGATCGAGACTCGCCAGGACCGGGGACAAGGCACTGTGCCAGGCGGCCGACTGCGGCGCGGCGTAGTCGGCTTTCCACACGGCGCTCCCCTTGCCGGTTTCCCGAACCCGGGCGGCGAGCCGGGTGCGGGTCCAACCCGCGTACATGTAGGGGAGGATGGCGTCGACCCTCGCCCGCCGCATCGCTTCGGTATGCTCGGCGCCGATTTGGGCGACCGCCAGATCGTTGGCGAGGCGGTCGTCCACGCCCGTCCACTGCGTGCGGGGGTGGCCGAAGTCGTTCATGTACTCGCTGGCCGTCGTGGTGCGCTGGCCGGCTTCACTGAACCAATCGGCGATGGCCGGCTGCAGATTGCCTTCGTCGGTTTCCGTCACGTTGCCGCACGGGTGGACGTCGTAGTTCTCTTTGGTGCCCGTACTCCCCGTGCGCATCGTCGGACGGGTCGGGTCGAGCCGGTTGACGAAGTCCTGGAAGGGTCCTTCCTCCCAGGCGTTGTCGCCGCGCGATTCGTTCGACAACACCCACATGATGACCGAGGGATGGTTCCATAACCGGGCCATCCAACCCGCCGCATCCAGCAGACAGTTGCGATGCCACACCTCCCACTCCTCGGGCGTGAACTTGTAGTCCTGGTAATTGAACAGCACTGGGAACTCGGCCAGGATCATCGTCCCCTGTTCGTCACAGATGTCGGCCCAGAGCCTGGGCGGCGGACGCGTATGGGTGCGGAAGCAGTTCATGCTCATCTCCCGGGCTTCGGTGACCAGGTAATCCCGCTCGTGGCCCGTGATCGTGTCGCCCCAGTCCCACTCGAACACCAGGTTCGAACCCCGCAGCCAGAGGTTCTTCCCGTTCAGTTTGTAGTTCCGGTCCTGGACGCCGATCTCTCGCATGCCGAACCGGAAGGTCAACTCGTCCAGGAGCTGGTCCCCTTGGACGAGTTTCACCCGCGCGTAGTAGAGCGGGCAGTTCTCGTGCGTCCAGGGCTGGAAACCCGCCATCGGCACGTCGACAAAGAAATGCTCGCCTCCGAGCCCGGATTTCTCACCACCAGGTGGGTGTACCGGAAATCCGGGCTTTGGCAAAACCGCGCCCGGGCGAGGGGGGAATGAGGCTCTGGCCGTGCGGGAAAAGTCATTTGCGGACTGACACTCTGTTGCCTTCTTTCCTCCCTCCAGTTGAACGCGGTTTTGCTTTTCTAGCCTGCATGCTGACTTCTCTTGAGAACTCCGGCTTCGCGGTGCCAAAAAGTGGTGACAAATGCAGGCTAGCGGGTCCGGGTCGGGCACGAGCCGGGCGGGTGCCTGACCTTCCCCGATAATTTGACCATTCGGACCGGATTGGACCCGGGCTATGATCTTGAGCCCCTCTGTCCGCTCGAGCCCAGTGGGTGTGACGCGGATCCTCACGCGGCTGCCCGCCAGGTCCGGCAGCGCCAAGGCCCACTTGATGTAAGCCCGGTCGGCGAAGTCGATCCAGACGTCATCCGTCACTTCCGGCATGCCCACACCGAACCCAGCCGGGATCAGCGCATTTCCACTCCGGCTCTTCCGCACGCCCGCTGCGCCACGAATCTTCAGCACGATCTGGTTTTCGCCCGGCTGGAGCACAGCCGGCGGAAGGATCACTTGGTAGGGACCCGTCGGTTCGTTCTCGCCGACCTTGCGCCCATTGATGAAGGCTTCAGCGCCGTTGGCGATGCGATTCCAGCGCAACACCGCGAGGCTCTTCGCCTGCGCAGCACTGACGCTGAAGTTCCGTCGGGCCCAAAGACATTTCGTCTGGTTGGCTACCTCATGGTTCCAGGGCATAAACGGGCCTGGCAACGTGACCCGCTTCCACTGGAGCTTCGCCTGTCCGGCCGTTATTTGGGCACCTTCGCTGCCGTCGCCAAGGACGTATTCCCACGGGCCGTTTAGAAGGACCGAATTGGCGCGCGCCCCTTCGGACTCGCGGGCCCAGGCGTTCCCCACACTCACGAAAACTGCCGCCACGCAGGAAATCCAAAGACATTGCTTCATTCGGAGGTTCCGTTCTGAGGGTGCTCGGCAGGTGCGCGCTGGGCCACACTCCTTATCCGGCGCAACTGTTCGCTGCCGGCCAGATACACGTCGCGGCCCACAAAAGTGGGCCAGCCGACCGGTTCAACCCTGCCTACCACGCGCACGCTGGCATCTTTCGGGTCGATCCGCACGAGGACATCCTCGAGGTAGGTCCAGACGAAACCGTCGGGGCCACGCGCGAAGGCATGGTATTCGTACGAAGGATCCACCCAGTGCGGCCAATAGGCGTCGGTCGAAACGGGCGACGGCAGGCGCTTGGTGAAGAGCACTTCGCCAGTCGTCACGTCCACTCCGTAGAGGACACTGCCGTCCTCGCGCGCCGGGTCGGAAGTCAGTCCAAGCACGCGCCCGGGCGTGACCTCCGTGATCAGGCCGGTGGTTCGGCCTTTGGGTATCGGAACGAGATCGCGCACGAGCTTCTGTGCGCTCACGTCGTAGACGAACAGTCTGGCTTCCTCGGGCGCGCAGTTGCCGCTCAATTCATCCGCAGCGCGCGTGGTGGAAATCACGATGAGGCGTCCCTCCGACGCCGCCGTGATCCAATGCACGGCGTAGCCGCTCAATGGTCGCCAGAAACCGTCCATATTCCCGGTCTTGGGGTCGTACCAGCCGAACCCGCCGCCCGTGTAATGGCGCAAGCCGAACCCACCGAAGTAAGCTCGGCCATCCGCTCCAAGCGCAGAACTGTGCATGAGCCCGACGCGTGTGGTGCGGTCAAAGTCCCCCAGGTATCGCGGATTGCTCCGGGAATCCGCTTGGTCGGGCGCGGGGCTGTCGGGCGGGCCGCCTTTGCCAAGGGTCCAGGGCCCCTTTGGATCGAAGACAAAGAGATGCCCGCCGGAATAACCGCTGAGATACAGCTTGCCGTCGCACACGATTGAGGTGTACGGGGCCAATCCCGTGCGTGGGCCGCAGTAGGCGGTTTGGTCGTTCTTCGGGCCAAAGATGAACGTGCCGGCATAGTCATCGCCGGTGCCGTACAACCTCCCGTCCGGCAGCACCGCCAGGGGATTGAGCCGGTGGGGATAGGTGTCCACGTTCTTCAGGCCGATTGATTTCCAGCCCCGGTCTTCAGGTCTCGGCCGTCGTTTTGTGCCGTCTGCGGGTTTTGAGTCGCCCGCCTTGGCATCCTCGTCGGATCGGTACCAGAGCACGGCGTTGCCCTGCTCATCCGGGTCGATCTGGTCGAAGTACACTTCTGGTTTCCGGGCGGCTTTGTCCCAGGGAGACGGCTGTGGGGGCCACGGAGGCGTGCTATTCGTCATCGCAATGGCTCGACCGTGATGGAGCCAGTACTCCTTGTCGGGCGTGCCGCCGCCCTGAGGGACCCGTGCATACGCCCCGGGGAATCGCTCGATGATATCCATGACCCGTTCGGTCGGCGACTCCAACAGCACGGTCTGTTCGCCCGTCTCGAGGTTCACCGCCACCAAGTACCAGGCCGGGATCATTCCGCTGGCGATGTAGGCATGCGTGGCATCCGCGCCCATGACGTAACGGCTCCAGGCGCCGTTGGGATGGCTCGGGCCCACCGGGCCGAAATCCTTCGCCACCTTGCCCAGCTTCGGATCGTAGATGTAAAGCCCGACCTGGTTGCCGCGCGTTCCGGTGCCGTAGATCCGGCCGTCCGGGCCGACCGTCAACGGGCGGACCTCGCCTCCCAGACCGGGGACGATTTCCCCGCGATCCTCGACGCTGTTGGTCTCGGGGTCGTACACAAACAGACCCATGCTCCACGTCTTCCGGGAGGGGGTGGCGATGTAGTACTTGCCGTCGAAGCCGAGCGCCCTTCCTGACAAATAGAACTGGTGGCCGTCGGGCAGGCGCTGCTTCCTCACCTGGCCCGTGCCCAGGTCAACGGCGAACAGCCAGGTCGGCCCGTAGTATTCCTTGAAATAGATCTGAAGGACATCCCATGACTTGCCGTCGCGGTTCGGGACGAACCAGCGTTCCCACACGTTCACGCCGAGCGCCGGTTCGCCGAGTGATTCGGTCTCGAGCACCGGCGCACGATCGAGGGCCTGCTTCAGGTCGGGTTGCTCGACGGCGCGCCAGGGTTCGGCGGCGGCCACGTGCGCGGTCACGGTGCAGATGACCGCCACGGACAAGAGGCGCTGGCATGCGGTGACCGTGTTCATCGTTGTGGCAGCCCTGTTCCCGGGCGAGGTCCGGACCTCGCAGGGGTTGTCGCCACATCCGGAACAGGATCGCCGGCGATCGAATTGAGGTAATTCTCCAAGTGAGTGTAGCCATTGGCGGCGTACGTTGCGCCGTCGCTTGCCCGGGCGGGATCCAGGCCCCGTGCCTTTTCCCAGGCATCCGGCATGCCGTCGTGATCGGAATCCAGCGGGGGCGCCGGCGTGCCTTCCGCCAGATCAGGCCACGGACCGGTGGTGCTGATCCGGCTCGAGCCCGTGCCGTCGCGCACGTTCTGAATCACTCGGAGATCGATCAGGTCGCGGAAGGGTTTCCGGGCCCCAACACCTTCCAGCACCTTCTCCAGCAGACGAGCGACGGGCTCCGTGGCGACCAACGGCACGGCGAAAGGCTTGCCGGCGTCGTACTGCGCCTGCTCCACCAGATGTGTGCTTCCGTCGTGATTGAGCTCGTAGTAGTCCCACGTGTTGACGCCGTGTCCGATCCAGTCGTTGGTGGATCCCATGGGGGACTTCGGTCCCCAGTTGCCAGCCAGGAACAACTTCGTGCCGCCGGCGTCGGCCGCCGAGCCGTCCACGCGCACCGGACCGCCGTTGCCGACGTTCAGGTACGGGTATCCGCCTTCCGGACCGGCGATCCAGAGGTTGCCGACCACGTTGCCGAAGGCGGAGCTGTTGAGAGCGAACTGGCCGAAGACCGATGCGTTGTTGCCGCTCCAGTTGTAGATCACGTTGTTCCGGAAATCGAACACATCGGCGTGCTGCATCAGTGGGGTCCGCGAACCCAGGTTCGCATACAAGTTGTGGTGGAGCGTGAGGTTCCTGGGGGCGCGGTTGCCGCCGACATGCTGGCCCATGTAGCACTCGGCCAGGAGATTCCACTGGAACGTGGCTCGGTCCAGGTACGAACCATACCAGTCCAACTGCGTGTCCGAACCCCACGAAACCGAGCAGTGATCGAAGATGACATCGTGCACCCCGGGTTCGGCCGTTCCGTAGCACAGGAGGTTTTTGCCGGCATCGTGTTTGAGGTTGCCCCCCATGCGCACGCGCAGGTGGCGCACCACAATGTCATGCGCGCCGTTGACGAACCACACGCCCCAGTCGCCTTCCGGTTCCCCGTGCCCTTTGATCTGCACGCCACCCGGCGAAGTCTGACCTGCCACGGTCAGGTAAGGCGTGCTCACGCGGATGGCACTCTTGAGCTCGATGGTGCCGCTGATGCGGAACACGGCGATGCGCGGGCCCGAGGCTTCCATCGCCGCGCGCAGACTGCCGGCGCCTGAATCCGCGAGGGTCGTCACCTCGATGACGCGTCCGCCGCGCCCACCGACCGCGTTGGCCCCAAATCCCTCAGCCGTCGGGAACGCTTTGACGATCTCTCCGAACGGCGCCGGCTCGGCAACACCGGCCAGGCACAGAGCGCTCATTAGGCTCGTCCCTAGGGTGCCGAGGTGTAGGTGGAACTTTTTCATAATCCGAGCCCCAACACCGACCCGTGTCCCGGCAGCCGCTGCGATGAACGCGCCGAAAACCACCACGCCCGACCTCGCGCCGCGCCGCTTCACGAACGCAAAATATGCGCCCCCGCCATGACGCAAGCAAGCCAACCGTTCGCTGTCGCTCAGTCGTCCGGTTGTCCGCGAGGCACGGATGCTCCTTGCGAAGCGGCCACGTCTCCGATAGGTTCGGTGCTCGTTGATCATGCTTGTCCACCTCAAAGACGTCGTATGGCTGGGGGTCAGCGTGCTGTTGATTGGGCCTGTCCTTGCCGCTAGCCCCGCAGAAGGCACGACAGCTCAGACGGCTTCACTGGCGCAGGCCTTCCGCGAGGTCAAGGTTCCCCCTGAGTGGATCGACGGGACACCCGTTTTCTGGGACACCAACCAGCCTTGGAAGGACGCCCGGCTGGAGATCCGCCGTTTGCTGGCGCTGGACGACGCCTCCGTGCGCCAAGCCGTCAAACTCACCTGGGTGTACGCGCAGAAGGGCGACATCGGCGACGGCCACGAGTTGCCCATGTACCTGTTCATGAGCGGCCACTACGCCTGGGCTGCGCGCGAGTACCCCAAACACCTGGCGAAGGTCGCCGGGACGGGGCCCACCCACGGTTATTTGTGTTACGCCTCCTGCCTGGCGCACTTCGGCGCTTATCCGGAAGCTCTTGAGGTATTACAGAAAGCAATGGACGACCTGCCGGCCGCGCCGTGGCGCATCGCGAGCATGGCAAACATCCAGGACCACTACGGGGATCTGTACGTCAGGATGGGAGACCTCCCAAAGGCCCGTGAGCACTACCACGAGGCGATCCGGCTCTATCCCACTTCGGATCAACCCTTCGGGCGGCACTTGCTGGCCCGATACGCGGCCAAAGTGAAAGGCAAACTGGACCGGCTCGCGATGCAATCGCTGGCCAGGACCCGGTTGCGGGACGGCACCTACACCGGCCGGGCGATGGGCTACTCCGACAAGCAGGACCTGGAAGTGGCCGTCACGATCCGGGAGGGGAAGATAGCGGAGGTCAACGTGAAGCATGAAGAGAAGATCGACCTGAGTGCCACCAAGCTCGTTCCGCAGCAGATCATCCAGAAGCAAAGCCTCCAGGTGGACGGAGTGACGGGCGCCACCATCACTTCGCAGGGGATCGTCGAGGGCGCCTTCCAGGCGCTGAAACAAGCCGGGCTTCCCTGATGGTCACTCGACCTCCGCGGGGGGCACTAGCCCTGTTTCGCTCGGCCGGCCGAGCCAGACACGAAGCAGGTTGGCCTAGCCCGGATACTCCACTAGCCTGCATTTCTCACCACTTTTTGCCACCGCGAAGCAGGAGTTCACAAGA